>DAISJD010000067.1:0-16792 GCA_036821645.1 Aliidongia sp. | reverse complement strand
CCCCCGCCTGCGCCGAAGCCGGAACCGAAGCCGGAACCGCCGAAGATCGAGCCGCCGAAGCCGGAACCCAAGATCGAACCGCCGCCACCACGGCCGGAAACCGTGAAGCCGAAGGTTGAAAAGCCCAAGGAAGATCAGAATTTCGATCAATTATTGAAAAATCTGGCGAAGGCCCCGGAACAAGTGCGCAATGATGAGGCGCCAAAGCGCAAGCCTCAGCAGACCGCATCGGCGCAATCGGCCTCGGCGCAGCCCAATGCGCCGCTCGGTTCGCAATTGACGACTGCCGAACGCGATTTAGTGACGTCGCAGCTCGAAGGATGCTGGAATCCGCCGGCGGGGGCTAAGGATGCGCGTAATTTGCGTGTTGAGATTATCTTGCAAGTTGGGCCGGATGCGGTCGTGCAAACAAGTCAAATCGCCGATACGGCCCGGTATGCCACGGATCCTTTCTGGCGGGCTGCGGCAGAATCGGCGCGGCGGGCCACTTTGAATCCGAACTGCAATAAACTACAACTTCCACCTGGCAAATATGATGTATGGAAGACGATTCATATCTTCTTCGATCCAAAGGACATGGTGTTATGACAATGCGCCTTTCACTGTCGTGGTCACTGGTTTCGGCGTTTATCGTCGCGATCGCTCTCGTGGCGTCAAGCCCGGCACGGGCGGAACTCGTCCTCGACGTTACACGGGGTAAAGTCGATCCCCTGCCCATTGCCGTACCGGATCTACTGGGCAAAACGCCCCAGGACAAAGAAGCAAGCCATATGATTACCCAAGTCATCACCAATGATTTGGAACGGTCTGGTTTGTTTCGCCCGCTCGATCAAAAAGCCTTCATTCAAGACCCGAACACCCTGACGGGTGTGCCGCGCTTTGCCGATTGGCGGCTAATCAATGCTGCCGCCCTGGTCACGGGGGGGGTCGAGACTCAGGCGAACGGCCAATTGAAGGTCGAGTTTCGGCTGTGGGACGTGCTCGCCACCCAGCAGATCGAGGGCAAGGCTTATATGACGAATCCGCAAAATGCCCGGCGGATCGCGCATATCGTGGCCGATGCGATCTATAAACGCATTACCGGTGAAGAAGGATATTTCGATACGCGGATCGTTTATGTCGCAGAAAGCGGCCCAGCCGACAAACGCCAAAAGCGTCTTGCGATCATGGATCAGGATGGGTTCAATCATACTTACCTGACGAATGGTCGCGACCTCGTTCTAACCCCGCGTTTTTCGCCGAGCAGCCAAGAAATTACCTTTCTGAGCTATGCACGGGGCACACCTCGTGTCTTCTTGTTCAACATTGACACGCGCCAGCAGGAAGTTTTAGGCGAGTTTCCGGGCATGACATTTGCCCCCCGTTTTTCCCCCGACGGCAATAAAGTGATCTTCTCTTTATCGACCGGGGGGGGATCGCAAATCTATACGATGGATCTGCGGACGAGAAAAGTGACGCAAATAACATCAACAACAGCGATCGATACATCGCCATCATATTCACCGGATGGAAAGTATATTACATTTAATTCCGATCGCGGTGGCACACAGCAGCTTTATACGATGACGGCTGATGGTGGTGATATTAAAAGAATTAGTTTTGGATCTGGCCGGTATGCAACGCCGGTTTGGTCACCGCGCGGGGATTTAATTGCCTTTACTAAATTTGAAGGCTCTACATTCTCGATCGGTGTTATGAAGGTCGATGGGTCAGGCGAACGGATTTTAACCACCGGTTTTCTGGTGGAAGGCCCGACCTGGGCGCCCAACGGCCGTGTGTTGCAATATTTTAAACAAACCCCGTCCGACTCAAAAGGCCGCGGCGGATCGACCCGGCTCTATTCAATCGACTTGACCGGGCTTAACGAACGCGAGATTTTAACACCTCAAGAGGGATCGGATCCGGCATGGTCACCCTTGCTTCAATAGAAAGCAAGGGGTATAGTCCACCCGGTTTCGCCAACCGTTCTCGCGCGGTATGTGGTGGCCGATTGCGCCGAAAAGAAGCGGGCCATCATAATAATCCCGACCCCGATCCTGGTTACGCTGAAGGAACGAAATATGCGGTTTAAAATTCTGACACTGGTCGCCACGATGACGGCTCTTGCTGCTTGCCAAGAAATGCCGCCGGCCGACGCCAACAAGCAAAGTGAGATTGTGCAGCCGCAGGCTGCTAAGTCTGCCGGTCCCACGACTCAAGTGCCTGCTTCGCCGGCCGATATCCTGAAGAACGAAGTTGGCGACCGCGTCTTCTTCGCTCTGGATAAGTCCGACATCAACGAAGAAGGCAAAGTGACGCTTGAGCGTCAAGCCGCCTTCACCAAGCGTTTCCCGAACGTGACCTTCACCATCGAAGGCCATTGTGACGAACGCGGCACCCGCGAATATAACTTGGCCTTGGGTGAACGTCGCGCCACTGCCGCCAAGAACGCCTTGGTTGCCTTGGGCGTGCCGGCCACCCGTCTCCAGACCATTTCCTATGGTAAGGAACGTCCGGCCGTTGTTGGTTCCAACGAAGCTGCCTATGCCCAGAATCGTCGCGCTGTGACGGTTGTGAACTAAGACGGCTGATCTATGGGGCGGTTTTTCGACCGCTCCCCATTGGTTGAAATTGGCGTTCGGGTCCCCCCTGTTCTGGGGGGATTCTAGCGCCATTTTTTTGACTGATTTGTTTGATAATCCAACAAGAGACGGTCTTGTCATCCCGGCCTGATGTTGGTTTTCCTTTTTGAGAGTGCGGAATTGCGATGCGCCTCGCACGATATTACTTAGTCATTCTGGGCTTGTCGTCGGCTTGGCTCGCGTCGGGGACGGCTGTGGCGGAAGACCGCGACCTGCGCCCGATGTTAGATCGACTTGATCGGTTGGAACGCGATCTTAATCAGGTCCAGCGCCAGATTTATCGTCGTGATGCATCAGGGGCCGCCACGACCCCTTCGGTCGGTACGAAGGGGGAAGCCGGTGCCCTCGATCTGCAAATTCGAATCGATCAATTGGAATCCCAGATTAGGACTTTAACCGGCCAGGTTGAAGAGTTGCAATATTCAATTTCAAAAGTTGCAACGCGCCTCGACAAGTCCCAGGCCGACCTGGAGATTCGCTTTCAACAGTTGGAAAAAGCCCAGTCGGCAACGCCGCCAGCCCAAACCCTGACGGCGAAACCCGGTAAGGCCGATGCCCCGCCGTTGCAAGCGACGACACAGAGTCAGGATGCGGGCGTGTTGCCCCAGGGATCGACCCAGGAACAATATAACTACGCGTTCGGTCTGTTGAGCAAGCAGGATTACAAGGGGGCCGAACTGGCGTTTCGATCCTTCCTGCAAAAACACCCCGCAGATGATTTGTCTGCCAATGCCCAATACTGGCTGGGGGAATCCTATTTCGCACGGGATGATTTCAAGGCGGCCGTTGCTGCGTTCGCCGAAGGCTATCAAAAATATCCCAAAGGCCCGAAAGCGGCTGACAATCTGTTGAAACTGGGGATCTCGCTCGGCAAAGAGGGACGCAAGCAAGATGCGTGTTTCAGCTTTGCCCGCCTCGAACGCGATTTTCCCAATCTGCCGCGTGAAGTCAAAGAGCGCGAAGCCCGGGAAAAGCAGCGCCTTGGCTGTTGATGTCCGGATTGATGCGGCCCTTCAGCCAAGAGCAGTTTAACCCGCTGCTCGATCGCTTGGGGCCGTTTGAAAGTAAGCCGCGCTTGGCCGTTGCCGTATCTGGCGGTTCTGATTCACTATCCTTGGTTCTTCTGGCCCATGATTGGGCGCGCGCGCGCGGCGGCCGTGTCGTTGCCGTCACGGTCGACCATGGCCTACGCCCCGATTCGCGGCACGAGGCCGAAAGCGTATCGCAGTGGCTGGGGGCGCGTGCCATCGACCATGTCATCCTCACCTGGAAACACGGTACCGTCCCGCCTCCTGCAGGGGACATCCAGGCCGCGGCCCGTGCGGCGCGGTATGGCTTGCTCGGCGATTATTGTCGCACCCAGGGTATTTTCCATTTGCTCACCGCACATCAAGCCCAAGATCAGGCTGAAACGTTTCTGCTTCGACTGGGGCGGGGGTCTGGCCTTTACGGGCTGAGCGCGATGGCCGCCATTCGCGAGGAGCCGGGTTACCGCGTCCTGCGCCCCTTGTTGTCGATCTCGAAACAGGCTCTCTGCGATTTTCTCATCGCCCAAGGTCAAGCTTGGATCGAGGATCCGTCCAATTGCAATCCAGCCTTTCAACGGACGCGCTGGCGTATGCTGGATCGTGGCGTATTGGGACTGACCGATCATCGTTTGGGGATGACGGCGCACCATCTCGCACGGGCGCGGATCCTGAACGAAATACTGTGCGCCGATCATCTGGCGCAGACCGTCACACTCGACCCTGCGGGTTTTGCCCTCGTCGCGATGCCGCACTTCACGCAAGGACCCGACGAGATCTATACCCGCACCTTTGCCGGTCTTATAGCCCTCATCGGCGGCGGGCATTATCCACCCCGGTACGAGCGACTTGCCGATCTTGCCACCGCTTGCCGTCGTGACTGGCCGCATGTGAGACGGCGTACCTTGGGGGGGTGCTGCGTGGTGTCTTGGCGGGGGCGATTGTTGGTCTATCGTGAGGCGGCTGCGGTTTCTCCACCGGTCTCAACCGCCTGCGGCCATTGGGACGGTCGGTTTCGCATCGTGTCGGACGACCCGTCTATCCTGGTCGGGGCGCTTGGCGACGCGCACGCGCGTACCATCGCTCAGACGCTGGCCCGCGATCGGGCGGTCGTCATTCCTGCCTGTGTGCGGCCAAGTCTTGCTGCTTTTTGGCGGGGGGATCGGTTGCTTTCGGTTCCGCATCTCGGTTGGGGAGAGGGTTCTGGCATAAAAATCGATTGGATGGGACAAAAACCGCTCACCGATGGCGGTTTCATGGTTGTTTAGGCACTAGCACGTATTATGTAATGAAGGGTGATGTGATCGGACTGGCGTTATGGCTGGGCTCCGGTCACAATAGGGTGGCGAGACGAGGGGTGCAGCCATTGGCTGGGTATGCCTTGAGATGGAATGAAAGGTCCGAACCGTGAATAATGTTGGGAAAAATGTGGTGCTCTGGGGTGCTATTGCCTTAGCCCTGCTGGCTCTCTATAGCTTCTTTCCCGGTCAGACTAGGTCGGGCGGTTCGACGGTCACGGCCTATTCTGATTTTATCAATAAAGTGAATAACAGTCAGATCGCGGAAGTGACGATCCAAGGCAATCAGCTTCTGGTCAAACCGCTCGACGGTCAGAATTTTACGGTGAATGCGCCGACCGATCAGGGCTTGGTGACGCGACTCATCGATAAGAATGTTCGGGTGATCGTATCGCCGCCGGACGATCAGTTCATCTTGGCTTTGTTCATCAATCTGGCCCCGTTCGCCATGATTTTTGTCATCGCGATCCTCTTTATGCGTCAGATGCAGGGCGGCGGCGGGCGCGCCATGGGCTTTGGCAAATCGCGGGCCCGGTTGCTGACGGAAAAAGCCGGTCGCGTCACGTTTGATGATGTTGCCGGCATAGACGAAGCGAAATCCGAGCTGGAAGAAATCGTCGATTTCTTGAAGGATCCGCAGAAATTCCAACGGCTCGGCGGGAAAATTCCCAAGGGCGTCTTGCTGGTCGGTCCGCCGGGTACGGGTAAGACCCTTCTGGCCCGCGCGATCGCGGGCGAAGCCAATGTGCCGTTTTTTACCATTTCCGGTTCCGATTTCGTCGAAATGTTCGTTGGCGTCGGTGCCTCGCGCGTGCGCGATATGTTTGAACAAGGCAAGAAGAACGCGCCCTGCATCATCTTCATCGATGAAATCGATGCGGTTGGCCGTCATCGTGGGGCCGGTCTCGGCGGCGGCAACGACGAACGCGAGCAGACCCTCAATCAGTTGCTGGTCGAAATGGATGGGTTCGAGGCGAATGAAGGCGTGATTTTGGTCGCGGCTACCAATCGTCCGGACGTTTTGGACCCGGCCCTGTTGCGTCCGGGCCGATTTGACCGCCAGGTTACGGTGCCGAACCCCGATGTGCTCGGTCGGGAGAAGATTCTGAAGGTCCATATGCGCAAGGTGCCGTTGGCAAACGATGTCGATGCCAAGGTCATTGCCCGGGGCACGCCCGGATTTTCCGGGGCCGATCTCTCCAATCTCGTCAATGAAGCGGCCTTGGGTGCTGCCCGTAAGGGTAAGCGGGCCGTCGGCATGTTGGAGTTCGAGCAGGCGAAGGATAAGGTTATGATGGGCACGGAACGCCGTTCCATGGTCATGACCGAGAAGGAAAAGGAATTGACCGCCTATCACGAGGCCGGTCATGCGATGGTCGCCATGTTCGTGCCGGGCAATCATCCCTTGCATAAGGTGACGATCATTCCGCGCGGCCGCGCCTTGGGCGTCACGATTTCTTTGCCGGAACGCGATCAATATAGCGTGTCGTTCAAGGAATTGACGGCACAGATTGCGATGATGTTCGGGGGGCGGATTGCCGAAGAATTGATTTTCGGCGAAGAGAACGTCACGACCGGGGCCTCCGGCGATATTCGCAGTGCCACAGGCTTGGCCCGGCGCATGGTGACCGAATGGGGCATGTCGGACCGGCTGGGCCGAATCCGCTATAGCGACAACGAAGAAGAGGTCTTCCTGGGGCATTCTGTTGCACAGCGCAAAAATGTGTCCGACGCAACGGCCAAGGCGATTGATGAAGAGGTGCGCCGCATCATCGAAGAAGGCGAGGCCCTGGCGCGGAAGGTCTTGACCGAAAAGCTCGACCAGTTGCATCTCTTGGCCCGCGGCCTGTTGGAATTTGAAACCGTGTCGGGTGACGAATGCCAGAAGCTGATCAATGGCGAACCGGTTACCCGCGATTCCAGCAATTCCGACGAGCCGACCCGTCCGTCGGCGCCGCGCCGCTCGTCCCTGCCGCCCGCCGGTGGCTTGCGAGCGAAGGGGTCGGGGGGGGAACCGGAACCGCAGCCCAATGCCTGATCGTCGATCGGACCGTATGATCCCTGAAACCCAAGGCCCCGCTGTGCGGGGCCTTGGTGCGTCTGGCCTTTATCTCTATCCCATGGGCCTCATATACGGGGCCGATGCCGAACGGGCGGTGGCATCAGGTCAGGCCTTTCGTCTGGGCGACCGTCGGGCCGCCTGTCTCATGGCAGTCAAGCGCCGCGGGGCTGACGATCAGATCCTGCGCCCCGCCGACCTTGCGGCATATTGTGCCGATCCGTCCTTGGGGCAAGGTGATGGTTTGGCCCTGAAACGGCATCTCGCCCTCCTGTCGGCTCCCCCGCGTCACTGGGCCGGGTTTCAGTTGGAACGGCCCTTGATCATGGGGATCGTCAACGTAACGGCGGATAGTTTTTCCGATGGCGGTGCCTATCTCGAGACGGACCGCGCCGTTGCGCATGGCGAGGCGCTCCTGGCCGCCGGGGCGGATATTTTGGATATTGGCGGCGAATCGACACGGCCTGGGGCTGAACCCGTCGACCCGGCGATCGAATGTCAACGCGTTCTGCCGGTGATTAAGAGGCTCTTGGGCGTGGGTGCCGTCTTGTCGATCGATACGCGCCGACCCCTGGTGATGGCGGCCGCTCTTGAGGCGGGGGTGCGGATCGTCAATGACGTGACGGCCTTGGCCGATCCGGCGGCACGCGCCCTCGTTGCTGATGCGGGGGCGGCGACGGTTCTGATGCATATGCGGGGTGAACCGGGCACGATGCAACATCGGCCGGTTTACGACGATGTCGTGCTCGATGTGTATGACGCGCTTTCTGCGGCGGTGGATCGGGCCTTTGCGGCCGGTATCGATCCTGGGGCGATCATGATCGATCCAGGGATCGGTTTCGGCAAGACATTGGACCATAATCTGGCGATTTTACGCCATCTCTGCCTCTATCGGGGGCTGGGGTGCGGGGTTTTGATCGGCTTGTCGCGTAAAAGCATGATCGGGGCCTTGACCGGGGTTGCGCTTGCCCGGGACAGGGTAGCCGGTTCATTGTCTGGGGCGCTCTGGGGCGTCATGACCGGGGCCGATATCGTGCGGGTTCATGATGTGGATGAGACGCGCCAAGCCCTTACGGTTTTGCGCGCACTTTCGGTTTGATACAAGCATCGCGTGCTGCGCGATCGGTGCGGAACGGTCCGATCGACGAGACGGGTCGTTTTAAGATAGTGAAGGACGGGGAAACGATGTCACGGAAACTCTTCGGGACGGATGGGATACGGGGAACGGCGAATCTGGAGCCGATGACCGCCGATACGGCACTGACCGTTGCCATGGCCGCCGCTCATCACTTCCGGCGTGGGGATCATCGTCATGTCGTGGTAATCGGCAAGGATACGCGCCTGTCCGGCTATATGCTGGAACCGGCGATGACGGCCGGTTTCATTGCCATGGGGATGGATGTCGTGTTGGTCGGACCTTTGCCGACCCCGGCCGTTGCGATGTTGACGCGCTCGTTGCGGGCGGATTTGGGTGTGATGATTTCGGCGTCTCACAATCCGTTTGAGGATAATGGGATCAAACTCTTCGGACCCGACGGGTTCAAACTGAAGGATGAAATCGAAAGCGCCATCGAATCGGCGATTCTATCCGGCCCGATCGAAGGTCGTGCGGCACCGCGGGCTTTGGGCCGGGCGCGTCGTCTCGAAGATGCGGGTGGGCGCTACATCGAGTTCGTCAAAAACAGCCTGCCGCGCGGATTGCGCCTAGACGGGATGCGGATCGTCGTCGATTGCGCCCATGGGGCGGCCTATAAGGTGGCCCCGTCGGTCCTCTATGAATTAGGGGCGGAGGTGATCCCGATCGGGGTGGCCCCTGACGGTTTCAATATCAATCGCGATTCCGGGGCCGTCTCGACCGCCACGCTCTGCCGGACTGTGGTGGATCGCGGAGCCCATGTCGGTCTTGCCCTTGACGGCGATGCCGACCGGCTGATCGTTTGCGATGAAACCGGCACGGTGCTCGATGGCGATCAATTGATGGCGCTCGTCGCCCGCCGCGCCCAGCGTACCGGCACATTGCAAGGGGGCGGGATCGTTGCGACGGTCATGTCGAATCTCGGTCTCGAACATTATCTGGCCGGCTTGGGCCTTACCCTGACCCGGACGGCGGTGGGCGATCGGTACGTCGTCGAACAGATGCGTCTTGGTGGGTTTAATATCGGCGGCGAGCAATCCGGGCACATTATTCTGGCGGATCACGCGACGACGGGCGACGGCCTGATCGCCGCCTTGCAGGTCTTGGCAGCACTCATCGAAGAAGGCGGCAAGGCCAGCGATGTCGGCCGCGTCTTCCGCCCCTATCCCCAACGCATGCAGTCGGTTCGCTATCGTCCCGGTACCGATCCGTTGCGCGCGGCTTCGATTCAGGCGGCGATCCACGGGGCCGAAGCAGCCCTTGCGGGACGGGGACGGTTATTGATTCGGAAATCCGGCACCGAACCCGTGATCCGTGTCATGGCGGAGGCGATGGATGAGGCACTCGTCGCGGGGATCGTTGAGGAATTAAGCGCGCTTATTTTAGCTGAAGCAACCTTGCAGGGCGGTCATGCCTAACCCTTTGGGGCGGGGCCAGCGCCCCACACGGGTGCTGATTTGTGCCGGTTCCGATTCCGGGGGCGGGGCGGGGCTGCAAGCGGATATCAAGACCGTGACGGCCTTGGCGGCTATGCCATGACGGCGGTAACGGCCCTTACGGCGCAGAATACGCGTGGGGTTGCGGGTATCGTGCCGATCGATCCGGCGTTCGTGGCGATGCAGATGCGGGTCGTTTTAGACGATCTCGGGGCCGATGCGGTCAAGACCGGCATGCTTGGCGACGCGGCGGTGATTGGCGTCGTGGCGGATCTCTTGGCCGCACAGGCCGCAACGCTGCCGTTGGTGGTCGATCCGGTGATGGTCGCCAAAGGGGGGGCGTCGTTGCTGGCAGCATCGGCGGTTGCATGCCTCGTGGCGCGGCTTTTGCCGCTGGCCACACTTTTGACACCCAATCTTCCCGAAGCAAGCGCCTTGCTGGGCTATGACGTGGCGGATGTCGCAACCATGGTCCGGGCGGGCCGGGATCTGTGCGCCCGTGGGGCGGTTGCGGTTCTGGTCAAGGGCGGTCATTTGCCGGGCGATGCGTTGACCGATGTGTTGGTGACGGCGGCGGGGGAGGTTACCTGTTTTGCCGGAACGCGCCTCGCGACGCGGCATACTCACGGCACGGGCTGTACCCTGGCCTCGGCGATCGCGACGGGCCTTGGGGCGGGGCTCGATCTCAAAACGGCCGTATCGAAGGCCCGCGATTATCTGCGCCGGGCGATCGAACAGGCACCTGGCTTCGGTCAGGGGCATGGGCCGCTCGACCATGGGCATCCGCTGATGGCGATGTCAGGCGATCAGCCGATCGGACGGTTTTGAGCCGTTCGATCGGAATGTGGGGCTCTGTTCAAGCGGTTCAGAGCGAGACAGAGCCCGAGAGGGCGGGTTTACGGTTCGCCCTATGCGCGCAACAGGAAATTCGTGAATTGCCACGGGTCGCTGTGGTCGAGCCAGGGTTCGGGGAACATCGGACTGCGGTCTTTGAGCGGCGTCCAGTCGCTGAACACGCCGACCACGGGGCCGAGATAGGGGCGGGCAATTTCCAAGATTTCACGATGGGGAAGCTGTTCCGGTTCCCGATAGCCGGAACGTGGATTTTTGACGGCCCAAACGGCGGCTGAAATCACCCCGGCGCAGACTTGAACGGCGGTGGCATTCTGACCTGGGATGATGTCCCGGGCCTCGTCGATCGACAATTGTGAGCCCAGCCAATAGCTGGTTTTGGCGTGACCCATGAGCAGGACGCCCAATTCGTCAATCCCATCGACGATATCGTTTTGCAGAATGCGCTGCTCGGTCGGCGGCTGCCAATTGCGCATCATCACCTCGCGCAGCGAGACGATGGCATCGGACGAGGGATGATAGGCGTAATGCACCGTCGGACGATATGTGGGGCGACCGGCGTGATAGGCGGTGAAATAATCCGCCAACGTGACGCTTTCCGAATGGGAAATGACGAAGCCGAAAATCGGCCCCCCGTTCGGGACCCAAGATCGGACCAGGGTCTGACCGCCCGGTTGGGTGAGATAAATGGCGTGACCTGGGCCGTAGGTATAATGCTGACCTTTGGGAGGCATTAATTTTTCATGCAAACCCCAGCCGAGTTCCGCCGGGTAATAGGCTTCGCCCCAATAGCCCAGGACCGACCAGGTATTGACGAATTCATTGGGCTTTTTCGCAATCGACGAGCGTTGCGTGTCGCGTTCGGCAATGTGAATGACCTTCGTTCCGCTTTGGGCGGCAAGGGCTGCCCATTCCTCGCGGCAAGTCGGTTCCGATATCGTTGCCCCCGTTGCCGCCATAATGTCGAGCAGGGCCTGCTTCACGAAGTGATTGACGATGCCCGGATTGGCCCCGTGGGTCACGACTGCGGTCGGACCCGCCGCATCCCACCGGGACCGGGCGAAGGCGCGCGTGACCTCGTGGCTTTCATAGTGGGTTCGCGACCAAATCGGCACGTTGCTGTCTTCGTATTTTTCGGCCCAGGGTTCGAGCGACGTATCGACATAGAGCACCTGGTTGGATTGGCACCAATCGATGATCGCGACAGCATCGACCCCGGCCGTCAGATTCAGGATCAAATCTCCAGGGCCGGCATAATGCGCCAATGTTTCGGCCAAATTGTCCGGTGTCAGCCGTTTTTGCACATAATGCATGCCTTGGGCTGCGAACGGGGCGAAAAGCGCGTGATGATCGCTGTCTTCCAGCACCGTGATCCGTTCGACCGGCATGGCGAAGTGACGGGGGATGACGGGCAGGACGCACTGCCCCACACTGCCATAGCCGAGCATGACAATACGGCCGCCAAAGGCAATCTGCTGAACCATTCGATACCTCAACTTTCTTGCGTCAATGCGCCATCGGTCGGTCCCGATCGGGTTCGCATTGCACAGACTTCACAAAACGCTTGGGAGGACGTGCATCCCATGGGTGACACTCGCTCTCAGCTGCTTTGCGATGGTGGAAAGATCGCAAAGCCGATCGAGCCCGGGAAACGGGCCCGCTTGCCTGTCGTGGGTGATCCGGGTGGAGGAAGAAGGGTGTTGTGTCATCGCGCCAGACGATCGCAGGCCAGAGCCCACGGCACGGCCCTTGTTTCATGAAACAAGGGAGAAACCAACCACCGAAAGATCATTGCCGACAGGGACCGAAGGCATGATACGAGACAAGATCCCCATCATGGCCTGAAAAGCAAGGCCCTGCAATCGGACAGATCCGCGCGGGGGTTTGCATCCCGCGCGAGACCGGTCAAATGCAATAGGTCTGCAAGGGCTCGAACCCATTGAAGCAGACCGAGGCATAGGTCGACGTATAGGCGCCGGTGGCGAGAATCGTCACCTTATCCCCGATTTTCAGATCGAGGGGGAGTTGATAATCGGTTTTTTCATACATAATGTCCGCGCTGTCACAGGTCGGCCCGGCCAGAACCACGCTGCCGGTATCGTGGCCGTCACGGGGCGTGCGGATGCGATACTTGATCGCCTCGTCCATGGTTTCCGCCATGCCGTTGAATTTACCGACATCGAGATAAATCCATCGCTTGTCGTCGCCCGCCTGCTTGGTCGAGATCAGGACCACTTCGCTTTGGATGATGCCGGCATCGCCCACCATGGAACGGCCCGGCTCGATGATGATTTCCGGCAAATCATTGCCGAAATGCTTGGTCATGGCATTCATGACGGCATCGGCATAGCGATCGATCGCCGGGACATCCTGGCGATAATGGGCCGGAAAACCACCACCGATATTGATCATTTTCAAGCGAATGTCCCGTTCTGCCAGCAACGAGAACATGCGGGCCGCCCGCCCGACCGCCCCGTCCCATTGACCGAGATCGGTTTGTTGCGAGCCGACATGGAACGAAATGCCATAAGGGTCGAGCCCAAGGGCGCGGGCTTCGGCCAGAAGATCGGCGGCCATTTCCGGCGCACAGCCGAATTTCCGGCTGAGCGGCCATTCGGCCCCTGCGCATTCGACCAGAATCCGGCAGAATACCCGCGCCCCCGGTGCCGCCTTGGCGATTTTTTCCAGTTCGGCTTGGGAATCGAAAGCATAGAGCCGCACACCCGCCGCATGGGCGAAGGCGATGTCCCGTTCCTTCTTGATCGTATTACCGAACGAGATGCGATCGGCCGAGGCACCGGCCGCCAGAACCATTTCGATTTCGCCCCGGCTGGCCGTGTCGAAGGACGAGCCGAGGGCGACGAGACGCGTCAGAATCGGGGATGCCGGATTAGCCTTGACCGCATAAAAAATCCGGGCGAGCGGCAGGGCGTCGTGCAGGGTGCGATACGCCTCTTCAACCACATCAAGATCAATCACGAGGCAGGGAGTAGCCGGTTGCGCCTCGGTCAAAAATTGGTCGATCTTGTCGGTCATCCTGAAAAAATCCTTATCGATCTGCGGTGCGGCACGGGGGGCGCACCTGAAGAGCAAAGACCGACCCGGCCTTGAGGCGTCGATGCCGAAAAGCCGGTCGGGTTCGTCAAGCAGAGGGAGGGCCGGGTCCCATCGGGCGGCCCTACCGATGAAAAGAGGCGGTTACATGGGGTGGCCGGGCGTCGGCAGCAGCGGGGAGTCCGTGACATCGGCGATCAAAATCCGCTCGAACCCATTGAACCCCGTGCGCAGGCACGGGCCATAGGCCCCCAATTGACCGATTTCGATCCAGTCGCCAGCCTTGATTGTGGCGGGCAGATGGAACGGACCGGCCATGAAATCGGCACTGTCGCAGGTCGGGCCGTAAAAACTGAACCCGACCGTGTCGGGTGCCGCCACCGCGACTGACGGGATGGCGTCACCTTGGGGCAAATGGCGAACCGGGAAACGGAATTTCGGCACGCCCGCATCGGAGAGCGAGCCGTAAACGCCGTCGTTGATATAGAGGATATCTCCGCGCCGGGTTTCCACCTGAACCACGAGCGAGGCCCCGGCCGCAACCAAGGCACGCCCGGGCTCGCACCAAAGCCGCACCGTGTCGGGCAGGTCGAGTGCTGCAAACCCATCGCGGATGGCGGCGAAATAGGCATCGAGGTCCGGGGGGGTCGCATCGGGGTAACTGACCGGGAACCCACCGCCGACATCGATTCCGTCGATGGCGACGCCCGCCGTCGCGATCACGGTACCCGCCAAGGCCATGGCCCGACCATAGACGGCGGGATCGAGGCATTGCGAGCCGACATGAAAGCAAAGTCCGACCCGACGCGCAACCGCCCGCGCCCGGCGCAAGAGATCGACCGCGACCTCGGGGCTGGCTCCGAATTTGCCGGACAGGTCATAGACCGTCTGGCCTTTCGGCATGGCGAGACGGATATAGAGGCCGAGATCGTCGCCACCCGCGCAGCAGGAGAGGATTTTTTCCAATTCTTCGACGGAATCCAGGGAAAAATCACGTACGCCATGCTGGTGATAGGCTTCTTCGATGAAGGCGGCAGCCTTGATCGGGTGCATGTAATGGATCTGGGCATCCGGGAATAATTGCCGCACGAGCCGAACCTCGCCGGGCGAGGCGCAATCGAAATGACGCACGCCGCCGCGCCACAAGGCCCGCAGGATCGAGGGTTCGGGATTGCATTTCACGGCGTAGAGCACATCGCCCGGAAAGGCTTGGACGAATTGTTGGGCGGTCGCCGTCAGCAAATGCGGACGAATACAATAGAGCGGCTCGATCGGGCGCAATTCCCGCACGAGGGCATCGACGGTGGAGGGGGCCTGTTCCGGCGTGGGCAGGACATGACCGGTCGTTTGCGGCACGGCGGTTAATACCCGAGCACCTTGTTGACCGGCGACAGGCGATGCAGAACGAAGTGTTGGACGTCGAAGGGGGCCAACGGCCGCCCGAGAGCGAGCTTTGAGCATAACGCACCCTCTCCTGACCCCACGTCGGCGCGTAGGATCAAAAGGAAGTGAAAACGATCCGTCAAACCGATAACGGTCAAACGGGGCGATTTATTTCAAAATTGAAGTGAAGAACGGCCGCAGCTCAGTCGTCTTAACGACGAGGGGAGAACCCAGCGGCCTTCGTACTGCTAGCAACCAATCTAACCTCCCTCTCGGGATCGGCCCACGTGACCGATTCTGCCAAAAAGGACGCGTGACGTCGTTACATAACCACGAAGGGCCAGCGGCACGTGCGAGTGCGTCATGTGTTTTCCTAAATACGCTCTTCTCGCTGTGATGCAAGTGGTTTTATGGCTTGAGCCATGCATTTTTTTGTGAGCGCGTTTGTCATCAGGGGATGTGCGGCCGCTGAACGGATTTCGTGTGCGGTGCGCCCGTAAAATTCCCGAAATATCCGCTGTGAAAACAGGGGATTAGCAAAGAAAGCCCATCAATTTTTTTTTATGAAAAAGTGCGGTGCAAAAATGTGAAAAAATCGGGGAGCCCCGCGTGAAATACCCAGATTTCACGCGGGGCGGCTTCCTCAGGCAGGGTAATGGATTATCGTGTCGCCGACGCGGTGGAAAGACGCTGCGCCGTCTCGATGAAGGCGTCCACGGCGCGCATATCCGTGTCGAAGGCCGTGACGAGACGGATGCATGGCCCGTCTTGATGTGGCCAGCGATAAAAATGGAACCCGGCCGCTTCAAGGCCCGCGATGAGAGGCTCGGGCATCAGGACGAACAGCTCGTTGGCCTCTACCGGAAAGGCGAGGCGAATGCCTGTAAGTGCACGCAGGCCCTGGGCCAGGCGGGCGGCGGCCCCATTGGCATGACGGGCATTGTTCAGCCAGAGATCCTGATCGAGATAGGCTGCCAATTGGGCGGAGACGAATCGCATCTTGGAGAAGAGATGTCCGGCCCGTTTGCGGCGGAATTCCAATTCCTGCCGCTTGGCCGGATTGAAGAGAAGGATCGCTTCGGCGGCCAAGGCCCCGTTCTTGGTCGCACCGAAGGAAAGAACGTCGACCCCGGCCTGCCATGTCATCGCCGCCGGCGTACAACCGAGTGCCGCCACGGCATTGGCAAACCGTGCCCCGTCCATGTGCAGGCTGAGCCCATGGCGTTTGGCGACGGCACTGATCGCGGCGATTTCCGCGACGCTATAGAGCGTGCCGGATTCCGTTGCCTGGGTGATGCTGATCACGCTCGGCTGGGCGTGATGGACGACGCCGAGGCCGCCGGGCAGCAGACGGTCGAGGTCGTCCGCCTGGAGTTTGCCGTCTCGGCCGGGCAACGGCATGATTTTCGCACCGCCGGTAAAGGCCTCGGGTGCATTGGCCTCATCCACCGCGATATGGGCCTGTTCGTGGCATAAAATAGCGCCCCAGGGTGGGCAGTGAGCCGCCAGAGCCAAGGCATTGGCCGCCGTTCCGGTCGGCACGGGCAGGCAAGCCAGATCATGGTCGAACAAGGCGGCGAAGCGCGCCTCAAGGGCCGCCGTGATCGGATCGGCCCCGTAAGACGCGACGGTGCCGCCATTGGCGGCGGCAAGGGCATCGAGAATCGCAGGACTGATGCCGGTCACATTATCACTGGCGAAATTCATCGCAAAGAAACCTCAACGAAGGGGGGCGGCGAGCGGAGTCGCGCGGGAAGGAAGCAGGAATGTGCCAAGGCGTTGACCGGTCACGGGGTCGATGGTGATCAGGCTTTGTTGGCCGTCCGGGGCGAGTATATGGAGCACAAGCCGATCGCCAATCCCGATAATCTGTTTTATGTCAACGCCTTGTGGCAGATCGAGGGGAACGGGGACGGCCGGGGTCTGGAG
>DAISJD010000066.1:0-16971 GCA_036821645.1 Aliidongia sp. | reverse complement strand
GGGGACGGGCATGCCGGGTTTCTTGCGCCCAAGCTTGCCGGTTTTGCCCGCACCACCGCCCGGCTTGCCGCTGCGCGGTGGTTGGCTCATAAACGTAATCCCTGGTCAAACGCGGTTTTCGGACGCCGACAATGGCTTGCGGCGCGCCAAACCACAAGTGTCGCCTGGGCGTCCCACCTACGCCCGGATCGCATCACCAGGTCGCAACCGTACGATGATCGCCCGGCTGATCGCCGCCCATCAGTCCGGCCAGGATACCCTCGCGCACGCCGCGATCGGCGATGCGAATGCGCAAGATCGGCCAAAATCCGCAAATCGCCTCTAGAATGGCGCAGCCCGCCACCATGAGGTCCGCCCGGCTCGGCCCAACGCAAGGCTGCAAGGCGCGTTCGGACGGTTCCATCTCGACCAAACCGTCGGCAACCCGACGCAAGGCGCAAACCGGCAACTCGACCCCATCGACCCGCGCCCGGTCATACCGGGTGAGGCCCATATGAATGCCGGCTAATGTCGTCACAGTGCCGGAACTGCCCAACATCTGAACCCCGCCGCGCCGGATCTGGTCGCGAATGGCCCATTCCTTGTCGAAGGGACGCAGAACTTGACGCACTGTCTCAACCATACCGATAAAATCGGGCTTTCCGTCCATTCTGACGAACCGTTCGGTCAAGGACACGACCCCGAAGGGAACCGACACGACCCCGCGCACATCGGTGATCGCACGGCCCTGGCGATCGCGATGGATCCCAACCCACAAAACCTCGGTCGAGCCGCCGCCGATATCAAACACCAGGGCATGTTTATCCCGGGCATCCAACAGCGGCGCACACCCGGCCAAGGCAAGGCGCGCCTCTTCACTGGTCGCGATGATCTCAAGACGAAGACCGGTCGCCTCATGGACCCGGCCCAGAAAATCGTTGCAATTACTGGCACGACGACACGCCTCGGTCGCAACGAAGCGACCGTTGGTCACTTGGCGATGCTGAAGCTTATTGGCGCACACGGCCAGCGCATCGAGGGTGCGTTGCATGGCGGGTTCGGATAATTTTCCCGACGCCTCGACCCCCTCGCCCAAGCGCACAATCCGAGAGAAGGAGTCGACGATCTTGAGACTATCGCCGCAACGCCGCGCGATCAGCAGCCGACAATTGGTCGTGCCGAGATCCAGGGCCGCGTAAGTCTCACTCCTCTCGTATAAAACCATCGCCTCCACCCGCCCGATACGGGGTAATCGCTGTTGTGACACGCTGGCACGTTCTTGCTTAATGTGCCGCGTCTCTGCGCAAGATGCAATGCACTGATGCGATGATTGATATATTTTTTCAGAAAATTGCAGACAACAAGACCGTTTGTTTCGGTATTTGCCTCTAAAATAGGCATTTCCATCGTTTATTGGACATAAAGTTTTTTTGAGGACGCGACCCAAAAAATATCTTTCAATTGCGCCGATCCTCATGTTACATCCCGGGCCTCGGGTGCATTCGCGACCTCTTGGCCGGTTTTCGACCGGTGTGATCGGGGTCATGATTGATCGCTTGGGGGATCGTCTAATGGTAGGACAGCGGATTCTGACTCCGTCAATCCAGGTTCGAGTCCTGGTCCCCCAGCCAATCTGCATTAAAATGCGCACTCACCACCGTCGATCGCCTGAAAATTGATCGACTGGAGACAGCCTCTGATCGGGCGTGGTTACTATATCCCCTCTGTATGACCGTTTGCTGCGATCGGTACGCGTGTGCATCGGCGCGATCCCATAGCATGGCGTTCACTGGCGCAAAAAATTGTCCCAGCCAATAAGCCCAGCCAATAAGCTATGTCCAAATTTATGACAAGAACGGCATAGGCTGACAAAAGACGAGCGATCGCACGGCGTTTCAAGGAGGCTCGATCGCGCAGGATGAGTTCTGTCGCGGGACAACCGAGAAAATTTACTCTCTTCTGATACAAGGCTCTCATCCACTATCACAGTTTCAAGATCCTAAAACATCCACAATAGATTGACTAAATAATTAATATTCCACCTTTTAAATAGTGATGGAAACATTCTATAGTCATCACGGATAGTCGATCGATAGGCCCGTCCCCATGATGACCCGCTTGGCAAAATGCATTCTTTTGGCCTTGATACTCGCCATCCCGCTTGCAGGTCATGCCGAGACGCCGCCGAAACCCACGGCCCCTGGGATGGTTGCCGTCGCAAAGGCAAAGCCGCTGAATTCCGATCAGCCACCGCCGCCTTTTCTGCAACAGCATCCGTTCATCGCAGGGTTCCTGCAAGGGGTGAACGGCAATTGGATCGCGGCCAAATTCTTCAATCGCACCCTGCCCGCCCTGCCCGATCGGGTCGATGCTGCGGCCGGGGCCTGGATCGGATCGTCCTGCATTACGCTCTTACCCATTTTGGTCTTCACGATGGCCCTCAATCGGGCGAGCCAGCGGCGCAGGCTTGCCCTGGCGCGCGCCGCCAAGGCAAAGCCCCCGTTACAACAGCCCCCCCCGGATCAACCCACGCAAAAAGCGCGTAGAAGCTGGTTTTCCTTTAAGAAAGCCGCGACGAAAAAACCGGATGTCGGGCCGGAACTTCTGGTGCCGATCACCGATGAAGACCGAAAATCCTTTGAAAAAAAATTACAGCAGATCCAAGCCGCCTGGAGCGACGGGGATCTCATGCTGTTGAAACAACATGTCGGCCCCGAATATATTCCGGCAATTACCGAAGAATTGGATGCCAATACCAAACGCAGGATCAGAAATCGCATCGAAGATCTGAGCTGTAAGACCGTGACGCCCGTGCAAAGTTGGCAGGAAGGTCTCAGCGATTTTGCCCGGATCCGCTTGACCTGGACCGCGCGCGATTTCTTCGTCTGGTGTCATCGAACCCCCGACGACCCGTTTTACCTGGCCGAAGGCGACCCCGAGGCGATGATTGAAACGACCCAGGAATGGGTGTTTCGTCGCCCGCGCCACGGCGAATGGATCTTATCCGACATCGATGCCAACCCTGCCCCCTGCGCTGTCCCCTGAACGCGTGCTTTCACGGATCGGTCACCCCCGACGCATCCTCTGCGCATGAGGAGCAATACCTTGGCTTGCCGATCGGACCTGTACCGGATTAAACTCCACCCGGCGGGCATCGGCCCCCGTGGATCTGGATGACCCGCCGCGAATGCCGGGCCAGACGGATCTTGGTCAATCAACGTTCAGGAGACGCCCCCCCGTGCCCCTCTATTCATTGGATGGAATTGCCCCGACCCTTCCCGATCCGACGCACTATTGGATTGCCCCAGACGCCCATGTCATCGGCCATGTCACTCTTGCGGTTGATGTCGGCATTTGGTTCGGCGCGGTGTTGCGCGGCGATAATGCCGCAATCACCATCGGGGCGCGCACGAATATTCAAGACGGGGCCATGCTGCACACCGATCACGATTATCCCTTGACCCTTGGCACGGATATCACCATCGGCCATCATACCATCCTGCATGGTTGCACCATCGGTGATGGCAGTTTGATCGGGATGGGGGCAACCATCCTGAATGGTGCCGTCATCGGCAAGGGCTGCCTCGTCGGGGCCAATGCCCTGGTGACGGAAAATAAAACCTTTCCCGACTATTCCCTCATCGTAGGCTCGCCCGCAAAAATTGTGCGCACGCTTGACCCTGAGACCGTGGCACACCTGAAGGCATCGGCGGCGGGGTATGTTGCCAATTGGCGGCGGTTTAAGGCGGGTCTGGTCCGCCTCGACCCTTAACCGTTGCGGCCCCCCCCCAAAGTGAAAACATTCAACCCAAAGCCATAAAACTCAAACCCCTTGCCCAGCTTTTTTCTGGGAAAGCCCTGCGATAGATGCTGTCCTTACGCCTGACCGGACAATCTTATAACAAGGCCCAGCAAAACGGATAAATTTTGCAGAAGAATTTCACTTTTTTTGCGACGTCGGGTTGAGTGAAATTGTGTTCTCTCTTGGTCAGGTGGACGGCACCGAGAAAGGTCTGATAAGGCATCGCGCTTGACGGGTATCACGGTCATCGAGATGAACAGCCCCCCTCAGGTGCCATCCACCATCGCGGCAAACGCCCAACCAATAAATCGAGGGAACAGGAAATGGCTAAATCCAGTAAGGCAATCGATTTTTCTCCTACATTGGTCGCCACGCATATTACCATCAATACGATAGCCGTCATGGATGTCCCGGCAATTCTGAATGAAGTTGTGGGCCCCCTGAGCATGGACCCCGGACATCCGACACCAATTAGCCACAAGTTCATCTATATGTCGTCGGATGATCAACGGGGTTGGAGCACGCCCAATGGCGACACAGCCAATATCACCTTGAACGCAAATGTCGGCGATACGATTTCCTTCTACGGCACCAGCATGGATGGGAATTCCAGCAACGCCGCGTTTATCTACGCTGCGGCGGGTGGCCCACCGGTGCTCAATGCATCGACCGTCAACGTCACCGCACTTGATGGGGCCGCACAACCGACCTCCCCCAACGGCTACCCATTCATTAACCGCACAGCGAGTTTCTCGAGCTGCGATGTGAAAGTGGCCAAAAAAGGAACTGCGCAGAATTTCTGGCTCTATGCCGCGCTGTTCACCACCGACGATACGGGAGAAAACCAAGTGCTGATGGGATATGTCGGTTGGGATCCGACTGTTATCGTGAAGTAATCACAATTTTCTATGGATAGAGCAGTGTTTTTTAAGTCTTTTTGACAGGTACAGGATAAAAACAGCACCTGAAAAAAGATACAAAAACGCTTCATCAATCCCCAAAATTGCTTGATTACTGAAAATAGGCAGCAGGTTTTAAACTAATCTAGAAAACCTCCCTTGGTTCACGGTTCAGACCGCAATGTTTGAGCCGTGAACTAAATTTCCTTTGTTCTCCAGAAAATTTGTAACAGCACAACAACCTGGATCGTGATACTGTCATACATGTTCATGCTTGTGCGTTCATATCCACACAGCGCACACAGAAATGCGATACCCCATTAAACGGGTAAGTTTTTTGTCCGCCTCTTTGTGATATCCCATCCGGTAATCGGATCTTATTGATTCTGTGAATAAAAATTGAATTTATAGAATATTTTACCGTGAGTTGGCTTTTATTTTTTTTCAAACGCTCAAATATTTCACCACAACATAACCCACTCTCGCTAATTTTTAGCGTCCTATTATGTACTCAGAAAACAAAAAATCTCTGATTTAAAGAAGAAGATACGAAAATTATTACATAATGTAAAAAAATATTCTTATTTATATCGTGACAACATACCTTAATTATACTGAATTAAAATTCAATCATAAATAAAAAATATCTTTCTTCACTAAAAGAAATATAATTTCACTTTAAAATTTAAATATATCACAAAAAAACACCCTAAAAAAGAGAAAAAAAATATTTTTTTAAAAAAAACTCTACTCTTATACACCTTAAGGGTGTATTTTAAAAAAAACAAAACTCAACCAGGGGTGCATAACATGAGGAATTCATTAATATATTATTTTTTAGAATATAGATTAAATTTGCATGTGGGCTATCTATATCATGGAAATAATGAAATAAATATCAGACCTAAAACTTTTAATTTACTTTGTTATCTTATTCAAAACTCTGGTCGCATAATTTCTCGTGATGAATTATTTTGTTCAATCTGGCCCGATACAATCGTTACAGAAGGATCACTCACACGCTGCATTGCAGAGATTCGCCAAGCACTCAATGATAACGGGAATATTGTAAAAACCGTCCCGAAGCGCGGTTATATTTTCATTTCTCCTGTCCAGGTTTATAGATTAAACCAGCAGCCAGAAGATAAAATAGACGTGGCACAGAATCAGGACAAACAGCCATCGCCGCCGCCACCTTGACAGCTACATAGGCCAAAGTCGAAGCCCACTCGACCCGATTGGCGCACATCTGCCCCGACAAGCCAATTCAACACATCAAACCCGGCAACAGGGTCGTTCTTTACCCGACGCCCCGCTCAACTTCCTAAAAGCAGGCGACAACAAATATCCCGCGTAATCAAGACCAGAGATTTTTACCCAAGCAAGACACGGATACAATCACGGTAGCAAACAGATGTCGACACTCCGGACTCATGAATAAGATAGAGTGCGCCAAAGCGCGTGCCCGCAACAAAGGACAAATGTATCACCGTTTAGGAAGTTTTGCGCTGATCATGAGGGGAGATGGGGCGAGTGACCGGGGTCGAACCGGCGACATCCAGAATCACAATCTGGCGCTCTAACCAACTGAGCTACACCCGCCATCAAGCGCAGGCAGTTCTTTTAAATGGGAAAATCCTGTATGTCAAGGCATTATTACCATGTACGGCAAAAAAATCCAACATGAGGGATTGCCTATAATTTGGGCAAAAACCGCACCCCTTGCCCGTGGTCCGGCAAAGCCCCAAAGACCGGACATGGGGGCAAACCCGCTGAAAACCGCGCGCGCCTCCCCCCCTATATGCCAGAGCCAGCCCCTGGCATACATGCTGCATAATTTCCGGCAACGACCATCGGTGTCGTCTGGAATATGGTCAGCGAGGGATCGCCATGAAGAAGGTCGAAGCCATCATTAAGCCCTTCAAACTCGATGAGGTGAAGGAAGCCCTGCATGAAGTCGGCATCAAGGGCATTACCGTTACCGAAGCCAAAGGGTTCGGACGACAGAAAGGCCATACGGAACTCTATCGCGGTGCCGAATATGTCGTCGATTTCCTGCCGAAGGTCAAAATCGAAGTCGTGATGGAAGATGCCCTGGTCGAACGGGCCGTCGAGGCCATTCAACAGGCCGCCCACACGGGACGGATCGGGGATGGCAAGATTTTCGTTTCTCCTGTCGAAGAGGTTATCCGTATTCGGACGGGCGAACGCGGCAACGATGCCATTTGATTATTTTTTAGGCTTTTGCATAAAAAGTGGTCAATTGTTGTGCTGACATGGCCCCCTATAGCCGACCATATTCTGCGGCCCTGAACCCGGCCCCTTACCGGGTTTCGTGCGCACTATTGCAACAAGGAAGCAAAAATGTCTGATGTGGAAAAAGTCCTGGATCTGATCAAAGAGCACGACGTCAAGTATGTTGATTTCCGCTTCACCGATCCCCGGGGCAAATGGCATCATTTGGCCCATCACGTCCGCACGGTTGACGAGACCTTGTTGACCGACGGCGTCATGTTCGACGGCTCGTCCATCGCTGGTTGGAAGGCGATCAACGAATCCGATATGAGCCTGATCCCCGATCTCAGCACCGCCGTCCTCGACCCCTTCGCGGCGCAAACCTCGCTTATCTTGTTCTGCGACGTGGTCGAGCCCAGCACCGGTCAAGCCTATAGCCGCGACCCGCGTTCTACCGCCCGCCGCGCTGAGGCCTATCTTGCCTCGACAGGCATTGGCGACACAGCCTATATCGGACCCGAAGCCGAATTTTTCGTGTTCGACGATGTCCGCTACAAAGTGGATATGCACGGGGCCGCCTATGAATTGGACGGCGAAGAAAACCCCAACAATAGCTTCCGCAGCTATCCCGATGGCAATAGTGGCCATCGCCCCTTAGTCAAGGGGGGATATTTCCCTGTTGCCCCGGTCGATGCCGGCGGTGATTTGCGGGCGGAAATGTTGTCGGTCATGGCCGAAATGGGCCTTGAGGTCGAAAAGCATCACCATGAAGTGGCCCCAAGCCAGCATGAACTGGGTTTCGTCTACAATACCCTGCTGCGCACGGCCGATGCGATGCAGATTTACAAGTATGTCGTGCATAATGTCGCCCATCAATATGGCAAAACGGCAACCTTCATGCCAAAGCCGATCAAGGGCGATAATGGGTCGGGCATGCATGTTCACCAATCCATTTGGAAGGATGGCAAGCCGACTTTTGCTGGTTCAGGCTATGCCGATCTGTCGGATACGGCCCTCTATTATATCGGCGGCATCATTCGCCACGCCAAGGCTTTGAACGCGATCACCAACCCCACCACCAACAGCTATAAGCGCCTGATCCCCGGCTTTGAAGCCCCCGTGTTGTTGGCTTATTCATCGCGCAATCGCTCGGCATCGTGCCGCATTCCTTACGTCGCAAGCCCCAAGGGCAAGCGCGTCGAGGTCCGTTTCCCGGATCCGGCCGCCAACCCTTATCTCTGCTATGCCGCCCTGTTGATGGCCGGTTTGGACGGGATTCAGAACAAGATTCATCCTGGCGATGCCATGGACAAGAATCTCTATGACTTGCCGCCGGAAGAATTGAAACAGGTCCCAACTGTGTGCGGTTCACTACGCGATGCCATTTTGGCCTTGCAAGCCGATCATGATTTCCTGTTGAAGGGCGATGTCTTTACCAAGGATCAGATCGAGTCCTATCTCGAACTGAAATGGGAAGAAGTTTACGCCTTCGAACACACGCCGCATCCGATCGAATTCCAACTCTATTATTCGGTCTGATCTAACACGCGTTTCAATCATGCAGAAAACCCCGCCCGGTGACGGGCGGGGTTTTTTGTCGTCAGATCGGATTTTACTTTAGGGGTTCGGGATCGCCTTGACCGATATGCCCAAAAGACTGAGCTTATGGCGCAGCGTATCCTTGGGATTGTAAAACGACAGAAACGAAACAGGTTCCGGCGGGTTCATGGTGATTTCTAGATCACCCTCGCCCCGAATGACTGCCGCGACAGCATCGGACCATAATGTCGCTTGTTCGCCGTCGAGTGCCAATAACGCGGCCATTTGCCGCCCATTTTTTTGAACCATTTCAGCCACTTGATCTATTGACTGACCTGGAAGTCCGATATCGATTGCCCGTTTGATGAACCCGAGATCTTTATACCGAAAAGATAGTTTGACTATCTTTTGTCCTAAAATATTTTTATTATTTTCCTCATCTCTTTCTGCAGAATGACTGTCATCAAAAAATCTATAGAGAAAACTCGGGGGGTTTTCACCGGTCATCACCGTATTGCCAATATGAGTATCAAGATCTAGATCAAAAAAACCTAAAGAACGAAATTGCATACGATCGAGCGTAAGGCGCTGATCAAAATCATGGGCGCCATCAACAACCAAATTGAACAGCATTGAATCTGTTTTTGCTAATTCAATCATCTGCATAATGTCGACGACATCGGAATTGATCTGAAGTTTTGAGCCATTCATCGAACTTTTATATGTATATCCCCGTCTGTAATCGTCGAAATCATATAGATTTGAGTCGATACGGTCCGTCGTGAGTTGTATTTTTATATTTCCGTTATGCTCACCTTCAAAAACAAACTGGATATCTTCACCTAAAATTATATCATATAGCTTAAAGTCCTTTTTTTCTTTTTGTAGACTTAAATACGAGCCCAACATAAAGTTGACGATTTTATAATCACCAAGATGTAAATAAATTTTTGAATTTTCTGATTTATTGATAAAAGAAACATTATTTATTTTTAGATTTTCTAAAATACCATTTTTAAATACCATTTTTAAAATTTGAAATAGAAAATAAATTTAAAGAAAAGTTATTATCACGATTTACTATATGAAAATCCTCAATACGTGCATTATCAACATTGACCTGATTAAAACCACCATTAAAAAAACCATCTTTATTGCTAACCGCTCTAAAGTCAAGATTATCAAATGATTGATCTGCAATCGTCGTTGCCGTTCCTTGTGTCGATAAGAAAAAATCATGGAGCGTGGCATGGGCAAGTCGTCGGTCATCATAACCCGTCATATTAAAATGACCAAAACTGCCATTACCCAAATCACTTGTAAATTTAACATCAGTTATATCAAGAAAACCAAGTTTTTTTGAAAGAAAAAAATCACTATTATTTAAAGAAAATAAATCAGTATCAATATCATTTCCTTCTAACGAGGCGATATTGAACGTGATTTTTGTTAAATTCGATTTTTCAAAACTCAGATCAGATAATTTTACAGAATCAAGGCGATGTTTTTTAATCCCTCCTAACTCAATTGACTTCATATTGATTTTTTTGTGATCTGTTTCAAATAAAAATCCGTCAATGGCGACCGGACCTAACGCATCAAAATCGAAATTTTGATGCGCAAGCTCATCGACAATAGTCGAAATATTGAGTTCACGGGCTGAAATCTGATTGACGGAAAGGTTTTTTGCGTCTTCAGTCACCCCGCCATCGACGGCATGCTTTACTTCTTCTGTGGCATTCAATTTCTTTATGACAATAGATGTAAGGTTTTTCCCTTGCAAATCAACACCTTGAAACCAATCAAGATGGACGTTTTTCCCGGCATCACGATACGTAAGATCCTGCCCACGCAGTTCTGCGATTGACAATTTTCCGGCATCGACGGGAACGGATAGGGGAAATTGAACGCCCTTTATCGTAAAATTTGCGATCTTCACTGCGCTGCTTGATGTGGGCTCAACTTTGATGCCCGTCCCATCCAAGCTACCAATTGTCAGATTGTCGGGCCGAAAACCGAAATCGGCGGCCTTGACCTTTGCCAAAGTGACGATCGTTTCCCGGTCCTTCGTCACCGTCACATTGGTGAACTCTGCCGTTTGCCCAAAGAAACCGATCGTCATATCTCCATAGGCAATATTCCAGCCGTCGGGCAGTGCCGCCGCTGCCTGGGTCACCCCATCGACCCAGGCCTTCACCATCATATTGTGTGCAATAAAGCCACCGCCGGCAAGGGCGACGAGGATCGGTATTCCCGCCAAGAGACTTTTCTGGCGCATCCTTTTTCCCCTTACCAATCAATGTCAGGATGGGCGGTTATTGACCCTGCTCAACCGTCAAAACTGGCCTCATCAACGTAACAATATCGGCAGGCTTTACCTGCTTTGCCGCCAATGCCATCCCCTCCGCCATGCCAAAGGGCTTTTCCGGGGCGATATGTAAAGAAATCTTGCCGGGTTTGGTAATGAATGACTCAAGCTTCGGCCCCCAATCGGCGGCAAGATCATTCAAACCGCTACTCCCTAAGCTGGCGGCAGCACCAGCAGCCACTTGTTTTGCAAGCTGTTCCGGAGGCATTGCAGGACCGGCCATCCCGAGTGCTGTCTTCAACAGACCCTTGTCTGTATAAGAAAAATCAGCCGAAGAAAAAGCGGTATCCTTCATGCTGCTAAGAATTCCTGGAAGCAAAATCGCCACATCCGGTTTACGCCCTTCGATCATTGCCGCATAATAGGGCATGATCGCGGTCATATACTCCGTCAGCTTGAGCCCAGTCAGATTGAAGCCAAACCCATAATCGCCAATATCATCAAAAGACAGCGTTACATTTAACCCGAAATCACCCTTATCATGATCCACTTCAAAATCTAAGTTAAATGCTCCATCCAAATCTTGATGACCAACTTTCTGCATCAGCATATTGAACTGTGGTGGCTTATTTAAGATATTAATACTTAATTTTTCACCCACTACCTTTAAGTGCTTAAGACGGCCTTGAGCATCTTCCTCAGTATTCTGTGTTTTGATTGATTTAAATTTTGCTGAAAAATCCTTAGTTTTTTCCTCAAACCCCTTACACTCGGACGATTTAAAACTATATCCTATAAATTTTAATTGTGCCCAGTTTGCAATGGGAAGGTGAATGTATGTGCATTCATCATAAATTACGGATACTGGATCTTTTCCTGTAAAATCAAATTTTGTTGATAGGTTTTTAAATGAAAAATTATCGATATATCCGTCTTTTAAATTCTTTACAGAGATTTCTTTTAATAAAAACTCTGTATTATTTAATTTATAAGAAAAATCGCCAATCTTAAAAAGATCCATATTTATCTTTTTTAAATCAAGCTGAGCATTGTTCTTTAATCCGGGAAATATAGCCACATTATCTAAAACAACTTCATTCGTCATAAAGCTGCCATCAGTACTCTTGATGTCGCTCAGGACGAGATGACCGATCTTGGGGACGTCGGCGCTGCCGCCGACATCGTTGATCGTTGCCTTTGCGATTTTCACACTCGTTTTCGTGTCGATCATCCCGAATTTCACCGGCATTTCGAGCATGATATCGGTAATTTCAGCCGACCGCCCAAACCCCGAGACCGTCAGGGTGCCATAGGTCAGGGTCGATCCTGTCGGCAAGCCTTTCTGGTACTCCGCAAGGCCGGCAACCCAAAGCGCACGCGCCGATGATTGCATATAATAGTAGCCGCCGACCGCACCGGCACCAACCAACAAAACGCCCGCGAAAAGTACCGGCTTCATCCGCATCGACCAACATCCTTGTGATCTGGCCGGGGACCTGGGATTGCCGTTCAGGCAATCGCGGGGCCGACCAAGGTGACGAACACGAAGCCGCCCCAACGGGTCAAACCTCAATGCTGGGGTCCGTTCTACCGTGACTTGATTGATGAATGCAATGCAAACTTACCTTTGAGCCTTTCAAATTACACGGGTCTGTTTATTCATTTTTTCACGCCATAGCCTCTTCATTCACCACGCAATAAAGACATCCCAATTGGGCGTCACTTTGCGCCGCGTGGGCAAGAAGACGATCCATAACCGCCACGTCCCCAACGCGATACCGGGTATCGTCGGCATGAATTGCACCATCCAGGACGATCAGCATCTCAAGCCCCTGTCGGTTCTCGCGATGGAGTGGAACTCCGTTCGGCAGGCGCACCAATCGGGCAAAAATACCCCGCGCACAGGGGGTAGCATTGATCATGTGACCCATCCCACTGGGTCGTTCCCGCCAGATGAGCACCCCGCCCTCGACGCCGAAGAAGCGACGCAAGGGCACCGGCAGGCAGGCTGCGTCCCGATCGATGCGGCCCCCGCAACAATCTGGGGTGATACACGGCTTTTCCACCTGATCCAACCGTGCCAGAACGGCGTCGAGGCACGTGGGCGTCAGGGCAACGGGGGACGAACGCTCGATCACGGCACCGCCAACGGACTCAAGCCGTGTGACTTCTGCGCGGCAGGCTGGACAAAAGGTCAAATGAGTAGCAACCCAAGCGCAAAAGGGGCGCCTGATTACGCCGGTTGCATAATCCAGCAACATTCCTTCGTCGGGATGGTGCTGCGGCAGGGCATGGTTGCGGTTTTTCATCGTTCCCCCTCTGCGCCAAAATGCTGGCGCAGACGTTCCAAGGCCAATCTGATCCGGGATTTTACCGTGCCAAGCGGCAGATTGCGGGCCTCGGCAATCCCTTGATGGGTAACATCCTCGTAGTATGACATAAGAAGTAGGTCGGCTTGTTCGCGCGGCAAGGCATCGATCGCCTGGCGCAGACGGCGTTCTTCTTGTGCGTTTTCGATCCCCCAATCGGCCGATGGGGTCGGATCGGCCACCAAGAGCGGGTCTGCCGCATCGAATTCCACCCGTTGCTCGCGTCGCAATCGATCGATGCGCCGGTTACGGGCAATCGTATAGATCCAAGTCGTGAGCCCAGCCCGATTGGGATCGAACCGATCGGCCTGATGCCAAACGGTCAACATGACGTCTTGCGTGATTTCTTCTGCCGTCCCGTCGTCGCTGCCCATGCGCACGAGATAGCCTTTCACGCGCGGTGCGAGCGCCGAGAACAAGGCCGCAAAAGCCGCCCGGTCGCGGGCACCGGCGATGCGGGCCATCAGATCCGTCAATGAAACGGGGGGATCCTCAGCCGCATCGGCGGCACGGGCGATGGGAAGTTCTGACATGATCGCACGGATCATAGGGCAAGATCAGAAATGGCTCAATCCACCATCCATGTCCTGGGCATGCCTCCGCCATGCAGCCGCCCGAGACGACGCGGCAGGTGTCGTGCGTGCCCCCATTGCGCGGCCGTGTTCGAAAAAAAATGATCGACCGACCGCGTTTTTTTCAAGACGCGGGCGCGCGTTCGCGGCATAACAGGCGCATCGGGTTCAGAGGTCGAACGGCGGCGTTTTTTCGAGATCGTCCGCGGTCGTTTCGGCCGGAACCGTCCCTTCACCGACTCTTCAGGGATTATACCGCGTCATGAAGTCACGTCAGTTCTTCACTCTTCTCTGTGCCGCTGGCCTCTTTACCGCCGCATCCCTGTCTCATGCCCATGCAGAAGACACGACGACCCTCGGCAATTTCCAAGATTGGGATGCCTACTCGACAGGCCAGGGCAAAGAACAAATTTGCTTCGTCGCGAGCAATCCCAAAAAGACCGAACCTGCCAAATTGAAGCGCAAGGAACCGCGTCTTCTGGTCACGCATCGCCCAGCCGACAAGCAGATCGCCTCTGTCTCTGCGATCATCGGTGCCGCACTCAATGCCGATGTCGATTCAGCCCTCAAAGTCGGCAAGGAAAGCATCGACCTCGCCCCGGTCGAGGATACCGGCTATCCGCGCGATGCCGCCAACGATAAAAAGGCCGTCAGTGCCATGCTGAAAGCCAAAGAGGCCGTGGTGAAGGGCAAATTGCCAAAGGGCGTCGAGACGACCGACACTTATTCCTTGGCGGGCTTCCCCGAGGCGCTTGCCGCGATCGATACCGCGTGCAAGGTGAAACGCTGATCGAGGACGTCGCTGCTTTTTTCACCCCGTTCGTTCCGAAAATTCAGGGCGGGGCAGGTCATGTCTGCGATATAGGGCGTTGCGGATCTTCATCCGAGCGCCCTATATCCATGCCGTCATCAACTTTTGCAAAATTGAGCGAGATGCCATGGACGCCCTGAACGCGTCGCAGGGCGGTGCGACCGCCCCCAGCCCTACCCCACAAACCGACCTGCGGACCAACCTTGTCGGCCTCAGCCGACAGGAATTGGCGACGGCTCTGGCCGCGATTGGGGCCGAGCGGTTCAGGGTTCAACAATTGTGGCAATGGATCTACAATCGCGGGGCCCAGAATTTCGAGGATATGACCTCGCTTTCCAAGAAATTCCGTGCCGAACTCGCCGAACGCTTCGATCTGCGCCGTCCTGCCATCAGTCGGGACCTCACCTCAATCGACGGGACGCGCAAATGGCTGCTGCGCTTTGATGACGGGCAGGAAGCGGAGGCGGTCCACATCCCTGAGGACGATCGCGGCACACTGTGCGTATCCAGTCAGGTCGGCTGTACGCTGACCTGTAAATTCTGTCACACGGGCACGCAGACACTCGTCCGCAATCTCACCACTAGCGAGATTGTCGGCCAAGTTATGAATGCGCGCGACAAGCTCGGCGAATGGCCGAGCCCGCAAGAAGACCGGCAATTGACCAATATCGTCATGATGGGCATGGGCGAGCCGCTCTATAATTACGACAATGTCGCGCGCGCCTTGAAAATCGTGATGGATCACGAAGGCATCGCCTTGTCAAAGCGTAAGATCACCCTGTCGACGGCGGGCGTCGTGCCGATGATCGAACGGTGCGGCGCGGAAATCGGGGTCAATCTCGCCGTCTCGCTCCATGCGGTGACGAATGAATTGCGCGATGTCATCGTCCCGATCAATAAAAAATACCCAATCGAAGAATTGTTGCAAGCTTGCCGCACATATCCCGGCTCGTCCAATGCCCGCCGGATCACCTTCGAATATGTCATGCTGAAAGGTGTCAACGACAGCCCGACCGATGCGCGCGAACTCGTCAGGCTGTTGCAGGGCATCCCCGCCAAGGTCAATCTCATCCCGTTCAATGCCTGGCCCGGCGCCCCGTTCGAGTGTTCGACCAATGCCGCCATCGAAACCTTTGCCGATATTCTGAACGATCACGGCTATTCATCGCCCGTGCGAACGCCGCGCGGTCGCGACATTCTCGCCGCCTGCGGCCAGTTGAAATCCGATAGTATTCGGGAAAGACGATCGGCCATTCTGGCACGCGAAGCGAGATCCGAACAAGCGCCCTCCGTCGAAGAGTGAGACCGGTTAGGTTTCTGATCGGACTCGTGAATAAGGAAATAAAATCTATTTTTTTGGCTAAAATGACGTTTTTTCGTCGTTTTAGTCAGAATTTAGCAAGACTATCTGGCTAGATAGGAGGATATCAGCCTGCGAGAAGTGCATTTTCGCGGGTCATAACAGGTGTTTTGTGCACAGGGCATCGTTTCTGTCATCCGTTCTCGGACGATCAGTGGCCGTTTGCCCGTTCACGACACCGCGTAATGTGGCGGCAGCATCAATGGCGACGGCGTCAACAGAAGATGTTAAAAACTGGATGCACATGTTTCGCTGGATCGTCAAATTGATCCGCGATGAATATGGCATAGACGAGAAGGCGCTGGTTCGCACGGCCACCCTCGAAACCGATCTTGGCCTTAGTCTTGAACAAATCGAGCAGGTCATGGATTATGTCCAAGAAGGGTTCAGCATCCGTTTTCCCGATGGGACTTTGGATGAGGTCTTGAAGTTGGAAGAATTATGTCTCTTGGCCAGTTGGATGAAGGGGCTTTATAAACGCCCCCCTTTCATCGGCGACGGTTTTGCCAGTCGCTGCATGGCGTTGAACCCGACGGCCTCGACCGAGGTTTAAGGCGGCGTTTAAGGCGCACGCGTGAGCAGCACGCCCCCATATTCTGAAGTTTTTTTAATTTTCCCCAGGCTTGAACAGCCGTAAATCATCCCCATTTGCGATCATGTGATGATCGTGCTTGGAAAAAACGTGCCGACTTGCCGCTGATTGTAGTAAGTTCGGCCACGACCATGGCGTCTAAACGCCCATGCCGACGCATGATGATCGATACGCCGCCTGTCGACCAGTCCGATATGCCGGATGAGGCGGTTGGGTTTCGCCTCGAAACAGGTGCCGTCACGGGATGGCGCCAACAAACGGGCAAGGAGTAATTTCACATGCGGGTGACGTCTCTTGCAATCGGGTTGATTTCCGCCCTTATTGCGTTCACCCCCGTCACGGTTTCTTGGTCTGACGGATTAACGGTTACACAGGCCGCCGCCGCCCAGTCCGGGAGCAGCAGCGGCCGCAGCAGCAGCAACGGCTATTCCCGGCCGTCGACGCCGGCCCCCACACAGGCACCGCGCGTGGCACCCAGTGCCCCCACATCGGGTGCCCCCACATC
>DAISJD010000065.1:0-17058 GCA_036821645.1 Aliidongia sp. | reverse complement strand
GGTGGTAAGGGGGGTTTCGGATTTTCCGCCGGGGCCGCAATCGCTCCTGGCTTCGGTTGATCGATGAGATCGAGCACAAAGGTGCCATCATCGAGTTTTTGGGTTTTCAAGCTGACATCGCGCAACACCTGCGCGGTCAGGGTACGACCATCCGCCGACAGGGCAAGACCGGAAAGATACGCCCCCATAGCACGGCGCCACGGGTCGAGCGGCACGGAAACCGGCATGGTGAAGATCACGCGGAGTTCCGCCCCGTCGAGGCTGGCCGTCAGCGGCACCGAGGCCCCCCCCTTGACCGGGGCCAAAACGAGACGACCATATCCGGGATGGGGGGCCGCCCGGGTTTCCAAACTCACAGCGGCACGCGGCTTTGTCTCTGCCGACGCCTCTTGCGCCACGGCGGGACCGGACGGCATCAGAAGACAACCGCAGAACAATAAACCAACCAGAATGGGTTTAAGAGGAGCCATGGGCGGCCTCGGCCTGGACGGTTTCATCGATCAAGAAGCGCACCTCTGCCGGACGATCACGACTGACGAGCCCGATGGACCCGATCGGCTGCGTATCGCCAAGCCTGCTCAATTCTGCCGCAATAGCGAGCGACTGATCAAGAGCCCGCTGCCAATAATTAACCGTCGCACCATCCTGATCCTGCGGCACAATGGTCGTTTCGACGATCACCTTATTGTCGAGCCCCGCCAACAGACGGGCGATATCGCCCAGAACCGGCGGATCGCCGCCGGTGAGACCAGCCGCCCCGAGCCCGACCGGCAAGGCCACAACCAACCGGTGTTCTTGACGCACGATCCGGGTCCCAGCAAGAACAGGTCCCCCATCCGCCAACACACGGTCGAACAAGGCCTTCACATAAGCCAGATCATGCCCGTTCGCCTTAACCTGGGGGATCCCGGCGCTATCGGACGAGAGCGGTTCAAGCGTTGCCCCGGAAAAATACCCCGCAATCGGCCGCACGACCCGCCGCCACTCCCCTTCGCTCACACTTGTGGCGGCAAACATCAGGACGAAAAACGCCAACAGCAAGGACAAGAGATCGGCGAAGGTGATGAGCCAGCCAGGGGCGACGGGCTGCGGCGGCAAGGGCGCAATCGTTTCCATATCCCACTTGGTTTCCCGGTCAGCACTCATGGTCGGCACTCATGGTCGGCACTCATGGGTCGGCCGGATTTTCTTGGGGGCTAAATTCAAGCCGCAAGCCAACCCCAGATCCATGGTCGAGCATGATCGACACACCGTCGGGGGGACAGCCGCGGCGATAGAGATAATCGGCAAAAGCCCCCAATCGGTTGATCATCAATCCCTCGACCGCGTCACCCGGAACCGACTTCACTGGCAGGATTGCCTTGACTGTTAGATGAAAGCGACCCGCTTCGGTTGCACGACGTTGCAGCAGAACCGCGAGACGGTCAAGCTCGGCCCGGCGGGCGGCGATGATTTTCGCGCCTCCCGCCTCGAATAGTCCATCCGGGGGCAGCGACACCACCAACAAGGTGCCGCCGCGTGCGGTAAAATCGTCCGTCAAACCGACCGGCAAGGCCCCCGTCAAGACCTGACTGACCGTATCGATGAAAACCTTGACCGACTGATCTTCCAGTGGGGCCGGATCATCCGGTGCGATGAGCCCAAGGGATGCGGGCAAATGACCGAATGCCCGATCGAGGCTGGCTAGCACATCATGCGCACGGGATTTCTGAACGGACGCCACGGAAAACAGCACAATGAAAAATACCAACAACAACAGGAACAGGCTAACCAGGGTAGAGATCGCACCGAGCGGTCGCCCCGATGCATCCGTTGCCCCCTGTTCCGTGCCGTCCATGATCCCTCTTTCACACCCTATGACGGCCCGGATCGCCGAGCCGTCTCATGCCGTTCTTTGGAGCCTAGAACAAACCGGCCAAGATTGCATCGATATCCGCTTGGGTATTGGCCTGGGCGGGCATTTGCGGTCCATGCAACAGGGCCGCATCCCCCTCGGGCTCGGGCGAAGGCTCGGGCGGCGGCAGGTCCGTCACCGCAATCCCGAAGGCCGCCACCAATCCATCGATCTTATCTTCGATATACCGTAAGGTTTTGACGACTTTGGAGATCCGTTGACCGGTAATATCCTGAAAATTGCTGGCCTCGAAAATCCGGGTGACACAGGTTTGAATGGCCGCACGCGGTTCATCCGGCAATGTCGGGGCGAGGCGATCCATAATTTCGGCGCAATCCAGAATTTCCCCGGTGGCGTGGGCCGTCGCAGCGATCACCGCATCCAACTCGTCGGTTGCAGCCGGAATATGTTCCGATGGAATGTCGTGCGGGCGAATATTGGCAATCTCGCGCTTGGCCGTTTGGATGAACCGGGCCAAATCCTCCATCTCGCGATAGAGTTTCATTTCATGCAGGGATAAGGGCCCCGTCAGGCTTGCGACCACCTCTTCGACGGCATGATGGATCTGTTCTCTGCTGATCTCCGGGCGCGGTTGACGCAGGGTTTCCATTTTTCTATTCAAATCGACCGACACGGCCAGCTTTGCCATCAGGTTCTCCTCCCGCCGATGCGGTATTCTTGTCTGTCAATCGCTTAATTATTGTGCGTATCGCTCAGTTGTTTCTTTTCCGCCAAGGCAACTGTGACGGACCGCGCCTTTTCCGGGTCCATACTGGCTAAAATGGCGGCCGTTTTCAGATCCTTCATCCGCGTTAAAACTTGCAACAAAACTTTCTGATCCAGTTGGGCAAAAATTTGGGCCGCCTCCTTGGGTTTCATATTTTCGTAAATGTGCACCAAACTTTTGATCCGCTGTTCGTCTTGTTCGTCGATTTTGCCCATGGCGGCATTAACATCTGCCTGCAATTGCTTCAGTTGCTCGATTTTTTCATCGACCCTTTGTTCGGCAGCCTTCAACAAAAGCTCGCGCCGGTCGAAGGCTTCGGCCCGTTCATCCAATTCGGCCCGACGTTTCGACAATTCTTGAAGCAACTCGACTTCCGACGGGGAAAATTTTTGGGCGGCATTGGCCTTACCCGTTCCCTCGCCGGGCTCCGTACGCGGTTTGGCGGGGGCGGCGGCCGCCTCTTTTGGGGCTTCTTTTGCCTCAGGCGCGCGCTTGGGCTTCGCTTCCGGCTCTTTCGAAGCGGCTTCCGATTTTTTTTCCGCCGTTGCGGCCACGGCTTGGTTCATATCGAACCAGATCGACCCGAGTTTCACCGGTAAAAGCACCGATGTCGCCACGATGACACAGGGGATAAGACGCAAATTGACTATCGCCATGATCAACGACGCCCTTCCAAGGCACGCAAGAGATCGCGTTCGGCACGCGATTGTTGATTGCCGCCCCGGGGTTGGTCGGGGGATGGCGGATCATCCAGGGGATCCCGTTCGCCGAAGCGCGGTTCCGCCCGCATGTCCGGTCGCGGCCGAGGATCTATTGTACGGGGGTCGGGAATGCGCGAGTCCGGGATCCGAGACTCTGTCATTCGAGACTCTGTCATCCGAGGCTCTGGGGCCCGGGGCTCCATCGTGCGGGGGTCGAGGCCGGAACGGGCGGCCGGTCGCGGGGCATTCAGGGGATTGGGAATGGAGACCCGCCCGACATCGGACGCCCAGGCCTCTTGCGGGTTTGGAATCCGGGGTTCCTTACGCTCTCTCTGTGCGGCTTCGCCGAAACGGGGACCTTCCGGTAACCGATCGGCAAAGCGGGGCTCCGTCTCCCGAAAACCGCCGCCATCGCCCCGGGTTTCGACGCCGCGCGGCTCAGCGCGCGGGCGGATCGGCGGATCGCGGGGTACATCGCGGTCATGGCTCTCGGGGCGGGGCTCGGCACGGGCCTGGGCGCTGCCGCGCCCTTCCTCGCCATCCCGCTGGGCGGCGGATTCCGCCTGCTTCAGCAACAAGGCCAGTCGGCTTTGATTGCCTTTGGCATCGCTATCATCCGTGCGCAGACGCCCCTCGGCCGCCGGTTTGCCGCCCACGGGGGCGGCTGACGCGGCCTTACCGACGGGCTCGCGCAAGGGCTCCCTGGGGGCCTTGATGGCCGTTTCCAATCGGTCGGCGACCCCGCTTGCCCGGTCGATCAAAAACGCCAAATCTCCCTTCAATCCGAGGGCTCGATCTATCGCTTCCTGCAATTGGCGGCCCGCATCGCCGGTACTGAGGCGCAACCCACCAACCGCCTCCTCTGCATGCAAGGTCGCCCGCTGCAAGCCTTGGATCAGTTCCATCAACTCGGCGCGATTGTCCCGAAGCACGCTAAGACGGGCATTGAGGCGCAGGCAGAATACGATGGTCGCCACAAGAAGACACGCAACGATACCATCCATCAGGAGCGACCAAACCATTTCAACGCTCCTGTTTCTTTTCGACCTTTTGGTCGATGCGCACGGCAATATTACCGCCCTTTCGGCCCATCTTGCCGCTGAACATCAGCAGATCGCCGCACAATAAATCGACATCGCTGACGGGCAAGGCATTCAACGGCAGGCGTGTCCCCACCTTCCAGTTCAAGACATCCTTCAAAGACAATTGAAAACTGTCGAGGACGGCTCGAATTTGCACATCCGTGTGCCAAAGCTCGCCCGCAAGATGGCTTTCCCAGATTGAATCGCGACCGAATTTTTCACCCATGAACATTTGCAGCAGCAACTCGCGCACGGGTTCAAGGGTCGCATTCGGGAACAGCAATTCGAGACGACCGCCGCGATCCTCCATATCGATGCGCAGGCGGGCCACGATCGCCGCATTGGCGGGCCGCGCGATCGTGGCAAAACGCGGATTGATCTCAAGGCGCTCGAACCGGAAATCGACCGGGCTCAACGGATCGAAGGCCGCCGACAAATCGCCCAACACCACCGTCACCAGGCGCTCGACCAGATTGCGTTCGATGGTCGTATAGGGGCGGCCTTCGATCCGCATGGCAGCGGTCCCTCGACGCCCCCCCAACAACACGTCCACGATCGAGTAAATCAACGCCGAATCAACGGTCAAGAGGCCGTAATTGTCCCATTCTTCTGCCTTGAAAACCGACAACATGGCGGGCAGCGGGATGGAATTCAAATAATCGCCGAAACGGGTCGATGTAATACTATCCAGAGATACTTCGACATTGTCAGAGGTAAAATTGCGTAAACTGGTCGACATCATGCGCACGAGGCGGTCGAACACCACCTCCAGCATCGGCAGGCGTTCGTAGGAAACAAGCGCGGAATCGATGATCGCGCGAATACCCGACGTATCGCGGTCGCGCCCGGCGGAATCGGAGAAACCCAGCAGACTGTCAATTTCATTCTGATTGAGGACGCGGGTAGAACCTTGGTCCATTTCCATGGCCATGGCATCGCCACCGTCGCCACCCTCGTCCCCGCCGGCCATAGCTGCCCATTCGGCAGCCATCCGTTCTTCTTCTTCCTTTGAAATCTCCGACATAACCGAACCACCCTTTGCTTACGCAGCACCGCATTCCTTCAGCGTGTCTGAAATTCAGTGTGCCTGAAATCCTGACGGCTCGCCCGTAACCGCAATATCTAAGATCAAACCCTTGTTATTGAACTAAAATCTCCTTGAGAAGCACATCCTCGACCTTCACCGGCGCCACGGCGGCATTGATCCGCAGCAACAATTCCTCCTTCACCCGAAACGGCCCCCCGGACCCACGCAAATCTTCAAGACGCAATTCCCGCAGATAGGTCTGATAGGCATCAAGAACCCGTGGCTGAACCTTGGTGATCTTATCCTGATCTTCCTTGCTTTCGATTTGGAGGGACACGCTGAGCTTCAAGAAATTTGCCTTCTTCCCCCCGGTATTCAGATTCACCAGCATTTCCGGTAGATCCATGAATACCGATTCCTTGGGTGGCGGCGGTGGCGGCGGCGCTTCGGCATGGGCTTCTTCTTTTTTGCCCATCAACACATTCAAAACGCCGCTAAAATAAAGGCCGGCCCCGATCAGGAGTAAGAGAATGAGCGGAATTGCAATCATGAGAATGAGCTTGGTGGACCCACCAGACTTTTTCTCGCCATCCATCTTATCTGTGTCGTGATCGGCCATTCTTCTGCCTGAAACGCCAAGGAAGCAAAGGTCCGGTTCGGCCTTATCAGGTTAACCATGCTCAAGTTTGATTAAAATCTCGTTTAGGTCGGTGCCGGAAAATCGACATGCCCCGCTCTTTGTTCGATCTGCGAGGCTGGGTTCGATCCATAGCGTCGGGCTATTGCACCTGAACGTCCTGAAAATAAATGCGATCGATTTTCGCTGGCGCGATGACGCCATTGATCCGGTCGCGCATTTCGTCCTGGAGACGGCGCAGATTGGCCGCCCCTTTGAAATCGGCCAGGGTCAATTGCCGGATCCGTTCTTGAAACGCATCTTGAATGCGGGGAACGCGCTGTTCTACGGCCACGGCATTGTCGCGACCGGTCGTGATCACACTGACCCGCAAACTCACCAAATGACTGCTTTTATCGGTCTGTCGCAGAATGATCAGCATCGGCGGCAGATCGAACGGCGGCTGTGGCGGTTCCGGGGGGGGGAGTGCTGCGGCGACGGCCCCCGCCTTTGGTTCTATCCCCAACAAGGGATCGAGATATCCCAGAAAATAGACCCCAGCCCCGGCACCCGCCAGAATCAGCAGCACAATCACGATCACGATCAACCGCTTCACACGCCATCCTCCCCGAAGAAACCCGACGATCCCTTATCCGAAGTCCCTCACCATACCCCAAAGTCGCAGCCAAAAGCTTAACCACCGGAAAATTCTGCCCATCGGCAAGATAGATCGCGGGGACAGTTGGATCAAAATCGCCTTTTTTTAGACTAACTATTTGATTTTAAGTGTTTTTATAACTTGGCACGCATCCCGCATAGGACTTGGCATGACAAGATCGGTGCTTCGGTCGATCCGGCACCCGGTACAAGGAAGCCAAAGCGATGCAAACAGCAAGCTACATAGCCCTGACCCACCAATCGGCGTTGGAACGGAACCTTGCTGTCGTCGCCAACAACATCGCCAACAGCTCGACCACGGCCTATAAAAACCAATCCACGCTGTTTCGCGAACTCCTTGAACCCGGCCAATCTTCGGGCTTCGGCCGTCCGCGTCAGACGATCTCCTATGTGCGCGATATCGGTACGTTCCGCAACACGCAGCAAGGCAATCTCGCCAGCACCGGCAACAGCCTCGACACTGCAATCGACGGCAACGGTTTCTATGCGGTCGATACACCGGACGGCACACGCTATACGCGTAATGGCAAGTTTCAACTCGATACGGGCAATCGCCTGGTGACGGCACAAGGCAACCCGGTTTTGTCCGATACCGGGCAAGAAATTACGATCCCGCGCAATACGCGTTCCATCCTGATCGGCACCGACGGTGCAATCCGCACGGAAAACGGTGCCGTTGCCAAACTGGGCGTCGTGACCTTCGACAAGCCGCAATCCGTGATCATGGCTGCAAACGGCCTCTATGTCGCCGATGCCGAAGCAAAACCGGCTCAGGATGTGCAGGTGCGCCAAGGCATGATCGAAGAATCAAACATCCAACCCATCGTCGAACTGACCAAGATGATGGGCTTGCAAAAAGCCTATACCGCCTCGCAGGAAATCATCGAAGGCGAAGATAACCGCATCCGTACCACAATCGACAAGCTGTCTCGTTCGGTCTAAAGCCTTTCATTTGGAGTATTTACCATGCGTTCATTAGATATCGCCTCGACCGGACTTCTGGCTCAACAGCTCAATGTTGAAGTAATTGCCAATAACATTGCGAACCTGAATACGACGGGCTTCAAGCGTCAACGGGCGGAGTTTCAAGATCTGCTCTATCAAAATGTCCGCCGTCCCGGCGATGCCTCGTCCGATGCAGGCACCGTCGTGCCGGTCGGCGTCCAAGTCGGCATCGGCGTGAAAGCGGCCGCCGTCTATCGCATCCACGAACAGGGCAATTTGACTCAGACGCAAAACCCGCTCGACCTCGCGATCCAGGGCAAGGGGTTCTTTCAGGTACAATTGCCGGACAATACGACCGCCTATACGCGGGCTGGCTCGTTTCAATTGAATGCACAGCGCCAGGTTGTGACTGCCGATGGCTACTTGGTCCAACCGAACGTCACGATCCCCCAGGGTACGACCTCGATCACCGTCAATTCCAGCGGCGAAGTGCTGGCCCAGGTGGCCGGTCAGGTCCAACCGCAGAATGTCGGCCAGTTGCAATTGGCCACATTTCCGAATGAGGCGGGCCTCTTGGCGCTTGGGCAAAACCTGCTGAAGGAAACGTCCGCCTCGGGCAATGCAACGGTTGCCGTGGCCGGTGTCAACGATACGGGCGTCATTCAACAGGGTTTTCTTGAAACCTCGAACGTCAATGTCGTGACCGAGGTCAGTAACCTCATCACGGCCCAGCGGGCCTATGAAATGAATTCCAAGGTGATCGAAACCTCGAACCAAATGGAACAACAGCTGAGCAATATCCGCTAATCGCTTGTTTTACCCTGTTTTTTCCATGGTTTTTTCTCTTTTAAACCGGAGACCCGCAATGACCCGATCCTTCCTGCGCTTTCGCCCCAGTCTGTTCTTGATCGGTGGTGCCTTGTCCATGGGTTTGGGGTCCATGGGTTTTGGAACCGGAACGGCGTTTGCGGAAAGCAATCTGGCGACCATCGCAGCCCTGCCCAATGCGGCTCTTGCAAGCCAAGGGGTCGTTCCGTTTTTAAAGAGCTCGGTAAAAATTGCCGAGCCGGAAATTCGCCTCGGCGATCTCTTCGTGAATGCCGGGCCCTATGCCGATCGGGTCGTGGCCGCGTCGCCCGCCCCCGGCGGCATCCTGGTGTTTGAGGCGGCTTGGCTTGCCGCCACCGCCCGAACCTATGGGCTCGACTGGCATCCGGCCAGCGCCAACACGGCAATCCGGGTCGAACGGGCCGCGATCGAAGTCAGCACGGCCAGCATCACGACTAAACTGAACGATGCCCTATCCGGCGGGCGCAGCGATCGGCGCGTCGTGCTCGACAACCAAGTCAAGCTTTACGCCGCCAGCGGTACCGCCCCGGAACTCGCCATCGACAGCATGGATGTCAACAAGGATGTCGGTCGCTTCGTCGCCATGGTTCGGGTCAAATCCGACACGGCCGACGGCCCCGCCATCCGGGTCAGCGGTCGCATCGAAGCCATGCTGGATATTCCGGTCCTGAACCGACCGATTTCCCCCGGCGAGGTCATTCGCCCCGAAGATATCAGCTGGACCCAAATCCGCAACGATGCGGGCAATCTCGGCAATATCCAAGATCCGCGCGAGATCGTCGGCAAGACGACCCGCCGCCCCTTGCGCGCCGATGCGCCGATCCGGGCCAATGATCTGCAAGTCCCCATCGTGGTGAAACGGAACGATCTCGTGATGATCGTTCTCGAACGACCGGGCATTTACTTGACCGCAGAGGGAAAAGCCCTCGAAGAAGGCGGCAAGGGCGGCGTCATCCGGGTTTTAAACACCCAATCGAACCGCCCGATCGAGGCCGTCATCCTCGGTGCCGGACGGGTCGGCATCCGCACCCCCGGTCAGCAAACCGCCGCCTACTGAACGCCCTACCTCGCCTGATTTTGAAGGGAGCCCCCGCCATGACCCGTTCCGCCGCCATCCGCCGTCTCGCCGCCACCGCCCTTGCCAGTCTCAGCCTCGCGGCCTGCACCAACACGGTCGATCGTCTGCAAAGTCTTGGTGAAGTGCCGTCCCTGACCAAACCCGGCAACCCGCTCGAAGCCGCCAATTACAGCCCGGTAACGACGCCGACGCCCGCCCCGGTCCAGGTCGGTCGGCAAAACGGATCCATGTGGCAACCCGGTGCCCGCGCCTTTTTCAAAGACCAGCGCGCGACGCGGGTCGGCGATGTCTTGACCGTCGACATCAATATCGACGACAGCGCCAAACTCGACAATCGCAGCCAAGGTTCACGGGGCGATTCCGAGAAATTGGGCCTCAGCAACGTGCTCGGCTTTGAAGGGCAATTGAGTGGTTTCCTGCCCCCAGGCTTCAAGCCCGCCACTGCGATCAACACGTCGAATGCCCATACCACCGACGGACGCGGGCAAATCAATCGCTCGGAACAGATCAAACTCAAAGTCGCCGCCCTCGTCACCCAGGTGCTGCCCAACGGCAATCTCGTGATCACCGGCAGTCAAGAAGTCCGCGTCAATTACGATGTGCGCGAATTGAACCTATCCGGCATCATCCGGGCCACCGACATCGATAGTCTGAATACGGTCCCCTATGAAAAAATTGCCGAGGCCCGGATCTCCTACGGCGGGCGCGGCCAACAAAGCGACCTGCAACAACCGCGTCTCGGCCAACAATTGTTGGATGCGGTCCTGCCGTTCTAAACGCCGGTCTTTCTTACCGCCGGTCTTTCGACCCTATCAAAACAGAAGGGGAACCGCACAGCGCGGTTCCCCTTTTTTTCCGCCGTTGCCGAGGCCGCCGATACGCTCAAAAAATAAGAGCAAACCTATCAATATCATTATCGTATTTCCTGTGACAACACGCGCTATTCATTATTAAATCTTTCTGATTGCACTTAACGATATATAAACATTCCCCATAAAGAATTTGCCTCGTCAAAGAAAAACAACTTATTGGGGTAAGCTCAATGATCAAGCTCAAGCTTGGCAAAATGTCCTCGGTGGCGGATGCACAAGCCATGGTGCAGGCCGCGATCAGCGTAGAATTTGGGACATTGCCTGCCTATCTCTACCCGCTCTATGCCATTTTGCCAGGGACCAATCCTGAATCGGCGGCCCGCTTGAAGGCGATCGCGATGCAGGAAATGACCCATATGTGCCTTGCCTGCAACATCTTGAATGCCATTGGCGGCACGCCCACCATCACCGCCCCCGTCTATCCCGGACCGCTGCCCGGCGATATCGGCAATCTCATCCTGCATCTCTATCCTTTCAACAGGGACGCGATCGCACAGGGCATGGCGATCGAAACCCCGACCGATCCGATCGATATTCCCGAGCGCGCAAAAGCAAAGGCTCACAGTTTTGCCGAAGGACAAGCGGTCACGATCGGCGAGTTTTATCAGGCCCTCGATGCATTGCTGTCGACCTTGCCGCCGGAGGCTTGGATCCCGAACCGCCACCAGATCATCGACGATCAATTCCTGATCCATCAAATTTTTGCCGTGAACACTTATGACGACGCCCATCGGGCGATCGAACAGATCATTTCGGAAGGCGAAGGATCCCCCGACGACCCGATCGACGATGAAGACGAAGTCGCCCATTATTATAAGTTCGGCGAAATTTATCACGATCGCGTTCTGACGAAAACCAGCGGGCTTGCCGTGAAGGCATCCCCCCTGCCGCCCGAAATCGCCAAAGCCCGCGTCAAATCAGGCTATCAATGGGGCCCCGCACGCCTCGGCGTCGATTATGCCCAATCCTATCCGGCGATCACCGATCCCAGCATTTTCGATTTTTCGACCCAATCGCCAGCCGTTCGAGCGGCACAGGCCGCCTGCAATGCAGCCTATAGTGCGATGATCGATCATCTTCAACAAGCGGTCACAGGCAATGCGGGTGCCTTGGGTCAGGCTGTCCGCGCCATGTTCGATCTCAGAATGGCGGCACTCCATGCCTTTACCGTGCCCTTGTCGAACGGGCAAGTCGCCGGTCCCGCCTTCATCTATCAAGCATCCCTCAAGACCGGAGCCAAGCAATGAGCGTCCTTGAAACACCAAGACTATATTTTAAGGGTCAAATCTCCTGGGATCCGGTCACGACCAATAACTACGATACGAACTATAACGAGGATACGGCCTGGACCATCCTGGATGGTGCCGCCAACCAAGTTGAGAATTTCCGGCAAAGTGCGATCGATCAAGTCGTCACGAACCGGAGTTGGGATCCGCACGGCACCTATCGTTCCAGTTTTTACGATACGGCCATCAACGGCTTCGATCTCGGCACCGGTCTTGCCACCGACGACCCTGTCGTCAGCAACAATACCACCGGCAAGTTCATCGGCATGTTGGTCGATACCGAACCCTACGGCGCCCTGTCGTCGCAATTGTTTTTCGATACGTTCGAATTCGGCGTCAATGGCGGCTATCGCATTGCCGCCCCCCGTCGCTTTCGAATGACCGACCGCTACATCAATTTTGGGCGCAACATCGCAAAACCGGGACCGATCATCGCCGGGATCGCCTCGGCCGTATGGCAGACCTGTTTTGCCAAAGAAGACGGGCTCACGATCGATGCCTTCGATTCACCGGCCTTGGCCGCTCTCAACCAAGCACTCCAAGACGACACGGTCTTAGGCTTGATGGTACGTTTCAACACCTACCGCACCGTTTATTACGATGATCCGACCTTGGTTAACGATGGGGACGGCCCCTCGTCGCAACAATTGGCCGCCCTTGCCAACAATCTCAAAAATAAACTCGAACAAGGCGGCTTCCAACCGAACCCCGCCCGCAGCAAGCTGGTCGGCACGATCGGCCTATGGCGGCGCAACGAAGCGATCCACGAACCAAGCGACCGTACCCTCATCCAAGTGACCGAGGCCGGCAAGACCGCCGCTATGGGCAGTGCCTTTGCCAAGGTCAATGAGACGACGCTCACCCTCGATCTTTCAAATTCGGTCCCGGAAGTCGATCTCGACTGTACCAAACTCGACCTCGGCACCCTTTTGGTCCAAGTAACCCCCTCGGCATCCACCCCTGTGACGGTCGCCGAAATCCCCTACGGGCTTTACGACAAGACCGCTTACGAAGCGAGCGCGGGCCTCGTCACCGTGCCCGTCACTGAAGAGGGCAAAGCCCTTCTCAACAACCATGAAATCACCATCACCGCTGGGACCGCCGGTCCGCAAGTGGTCGAGAGCCCGATCCGGGCCATTAGCGACAGCCCGAACCTCTATCTAGACGCCGGACAGGAAAAGACGCCGCGCTATCAACTCTATTATCGCGGCCAACCGCTGCAGCAGGAACTCGATGTCGTCGTCTCCACCATGAGCGCCGACGGCTCGACCCTCATTGCGTCGAGCTTTGCGAGAACCGATGCAACCGGCGGCTTGACCCTGAATGTGGCGGGTACCACGGGCACCATCTATGCCTATGTGGTCGCCCCGCGCTATGCCCCCCTGCCGGTCAATGGGATCGATACCCAGGTCGATACCTATATGTATGTCCGGGTACTGCCATCGGATCAGGATTTAGAGACCATGGCCCCGACCTGGGCCAATGTCTACACCCACGTCCTGATGAATTGGGATGCCATGGCTCCGTGCATGGATAATTGGCTGCTGCTCGACGATCCTGTTCAAGTCCATCGCTACGGCCCGGTCCTGCGCCGTCTCATCGATCCGAACCATTTCGAACATTTCCGCTTCATGCCGGTTACACGGGACATGACGCCCGGTCAACGCAGTCTTCTCTTGCGATTCCTGGACGGTCCGGCACCCACGGCTGCCGACGCCGCCCCTGACGCCGTGATCGACAAACGCGCGCCGCGCCGCGCCAAACGGGGCGGCCCAAGTCGGGCATCGCGCCGTCCTTAAAGGCATCCGGTCATGATGGGGACCTCATCCCCATCATGATGATCGCCTGTTCGGCAAGAAAACGGCCGCCCCCTTACCGAGGCGGCCGTTTTTATCGCAACGCAAAAACACAGGATCGATCAATCTTCGCGATGTGTCCGTTCCATGCGTTCATGGCGTTCTTGTGCTTCGAGGCTGAGCGTTGCGATCGGGCGGGCGTCGAGACGGCGCACCCCGATCGGTTCATCCGTTTCCTCGCAATAGCCATATTCGCCGGCTTCGATCCGTTCCAAAGCGGAATCGATCTTGCCGATCAATTTGCGTTCGCGATCGCGGGTGCGCAATTCAGTAAAACGATCGGTCTCAAGCGTGGCACGATCAGTCACATCCGGCTCAGAGAGGCTTTCTTCTTTGAGATGGTGCAGGGTCTCCGTCGATTCCGCCAACAATTCCGCACGCCATTGCAGTAATTTTTGCCGAAAATATTCGAGTTGAAGCGGATTCATATACTCTTCGTCATCATCGGACGGGCGATAATCTGGTGGTAAGGTCGGCCGCATAAAGTACTCCATGCACTCTGAAAGTGTGGAAATTCGGGCGGAATATAGATTTCGGGGCCCAAGGGGGCAAGGGCCAACATGGCGAATTCGCGTTTTAAATGCTGAAAAAAACGGCAAAAGTCAATTCATCGGCTAAAACCACCGACAAAATCGTCAGGCGTCACGCATTTGCAACTTCGTCAGTTCGACCTGAGCCCGCAGTTCAATCTCCTGCAAGGTATTGCGCAGGGTCGGATCGTCCACCGATTGCGATCCTTCGCGGGCCAATCGCGCCAAATCGCCCAGTTTTTCCCGCGAAACGCTGCCCAGCAGAATGCCGCGTTTCAGATCTTCCAACCGATCCAGCAATTGATCGCCCCGCGCCAGCGCCTTTTTACGGTCAGCCGTCGCATCGGGAACGGCTTGTAACGCGAACAGCGCGTCGAGACCGCTCAAAACCTGAGGGGCCCCGACACTGTTGGCCGCAAGCCCCTCATCGTCGAGTTTCAGGTTGTCGGCAAAGCCGCTGCCGGATTTTTTGCCGTCTTTACGAACCCCTGCGGGTCCAACCGGGCGATTTCCTTCAACTTTCATCGGCGTTTCCATTCCAATCACCGGGATCGCAGACACACGACAGCGACCGCATGGCCCTCACGACAACGATCCCGCATTGTCTTAACCATGTCAGAACTCTCTTAAGAGCGCCTTAAATCATACCCGCAGCCGCATGGTTTTTTCCATCCTCCTCCCGGCGGACAAAAACGCCCACCTTGCCCGGCAATTTCTGCCTGTGAGGTCGCCGGGAGGTCGCCGCCATCCGCATTAAAAATAAATTATTCAAAAAAATCAAATGTTTATATAGAAACCTCACTTGGCACGCCATTCGCTAGATAGGGGGCATGATGCGCAAGATCCTCAAAACCCTCCTCACCCTTCTGACCGTTCTCAGCCTGTGGCTCAGTACCACCGCCGATGCGGCCGTGCGTCTTAAGGATATCCTCGATATCGAGGGGGCGCGCGATAACCTTCTGGTCGGCTACGGCCTCGTGGTCGGATTGAACGGAACAGGCGACGATCTGACCCGGTCGATCTTCACGCGGGAAAGCCTGATCGGCATGTTGGAACGCTTGGGCGTCAATGCACGCGACACCCAATTGCGCAGCAAGAACGTCGCCGCCGTGATGGTGACGGCCACCTTGCCCGCCTTCGCGCGCCAGGGCTCGCGCATCGATATCACGGTTTCAGCCATGGGCGATGCCGCCAATCTGCAAGGTGGTACTCTCGTGGTCACCCCGCTTTTGGGCGCCGATGGCGAAGTCTATGCCGTGGCGCAAGGCAATGTGACCACAGGCGGATTTGCCGCCAAGGGGGCTGGCGCATCGATCACCAAAGGGGTGCCGACGTCGGGCCGGATCCCGAGCGGGGCCATTGTCGAACGGGAACTGGGTTTCGACCTGCGCTCGCTCGTCACCATGAATTTAGCCCTGAAAAACCCGGATTTCACGACCGCCCGCCGGATTGCCGACGTCATCAATAATTACCTGCGCCAACCCGTCGCCAAGGCAATCGACTCAGGCACCGTGCGCCTTGCCATCCCCGACAATGCCCGCAACGATGTCGTGGGTCTCGTCACCGCCATCGAACAATTGCGCGTCGAACCCGATCAGATCGCCCGCGTCGTGATCAACGAAGCCGACGGCGTCATCGTGATGGGCGAGAATGTGCGGATCAGCACGGTCGCCGTCGCCCAAGGCACCTTGACCGTCAAGATCACGGAAATGCCGCAAGTATCGCAACCCGGCGCCTTCGCCCCCGGTGGCAATGCCCCCGCCCCGACCGATCCGGCGACCGGCCTGCCCGTTGCCCCAGGCCAAGGGGGCGTGCAATTCGCCCCGAACGGCGGGGCCGCCACGGCCGTGGTGCCCCGCACCGGCATCCAAGTGGACGACAGCAAGGACAAACGTCTCGCGGTCTTGCCCCAAGGCATCACGATCCAGGAATTGGTCAATAGTCTGAATGCACTGGGCATTGGCCCGCGCGACATGATTTCGATCCTGCAATCGATCAAGGCTGCGGGCGCCCTGCAAGCCGATCTGGAGATCAAGTGATGGATACGATCCGCATTGTCCCCAATTCTCAGATCAATCTCGCCGATGCGCCGCGCCCGGCCCAGCCGACCCGCTTTCAGGCCGAGGGTGCCGGTGGCATTCCTTTGAAGGCAAGCCCGGCGAAATTGGCCGCGATCAAAAAAACCGCCAGCGACTTTGAAGCCTTCTTCATGAGTTCGATGCTGGAATCCATGACCGCAGGCATCAAATCCGACAAAATCTTCGGCGGCGGCAAGGCCGAGGACATGTATCGGTCCATGTTGAACCAAGAATACGGCAAGGCCATCGCCGCGCGCGGCACGCTTGGTCTCGGGGCTGCGATCCAAAGCGAAATGATCCGCATGCAGGAGATGCAATCATGAGTGATGTCACCGCCATCGATCCCGCCACCTTGGTTTCAGGGCTCATGATCGAACTCACCAGCATCACCGAACGGCTGACCGACATCGTCTGCACCGAAACCCGCCTCATCGAAACGAACGATACGCCGGACCTCGCCCCGCTTGCCCCGGAAAAGGGCAAGCTCACCGTGCGCTACGATACGATGCTGCGCCATCTTCAAAATTGCCCGCGCCCGCTCGTCGCGACCCATCCGGGTATGCCCGGCCTACGCGCCGCCGCCGATCGGTTGAATGCGGCCGCCGCCCAAAACGCCTACCTACTCGATCTCAAGATCAAAGGGACGAAACGGGCCATGGACGTCATCGCCCATGCGGCCAGCAAGGCAACCGAAACCAATTTCAGTTACGGCACACAACGCAACGGCTATGGCGCGCGCAGTGCCCGCAACGCCGCCGTCGCCGTCAATCGCGTTTTGTAACGGGGGTCATCATGGCGCTTGCATCGGCGGATCTCATTCTCGGCACCAGCCCCAAAGC
>DAISJD010000064.1:0-17063 GCA_036821645.1 Aliidongia sp. | reverse complement strand
GCGGCCAGCGAACCGTCGGGCGGAGAGGGTCGTGATGCGCAGGGTTCGATCGAAGAGGGCAGCGGGATCGATCGTGACGGCGAGCCCGTCTATCGTGGCCCATATCCCCTGCGTATCGGCGAGATGGGCATGGGCGATGCGGGGCGCGAAGGGGAGAGGGCCCGCGAGATCGTGAATGACGAGCGGGTAATCCGGGACGGATCGTTCGATAGCGGCGATGGCCCAGGCGCGTCCGTCCGCACTGTTGAGCCAGATGAGTGCCGCTGCAAGGGCGATCCCGATACCCGCGACGAGGACGCCGCACAAGAGAATGAGCCGGTACAGACTCTGCCACACGGCTTTAGCAAGGGTACGACCGGATCCAGGACGAAGATTGGGGATGATGCGCATCAAAAGGCTTGCCCCAAACTGACATAGAGTTGCAGAGCCGCATCCCCCGTGCGACGTGGATTGAGCGGTGTCGCGAGATCGAGCCGCAAAGGACCGACGGCGGAATAATAGCGCAGACCAATGCCGGCACCCAAAAAGATCTTGCCCGTGATGGTGGGCACGGCCGCGCGATAGACCGTGCCCGCATCCAAAAACGGCACGAGGCCGATTTCGTCATTGACCTTGATCCTGAGATCGAGCCCGGCTTCGAGGGTAGACCGTCCGCCCGACGGTTCGCTGGCCGCATCGCGCGGCCCGGCCTTTTGAAACCCGAACCCGCGCACCGACCCGCCGCCACCGGCAAAAAACAGATGATCGCGCGGGATCGTGCCGATACCGCCCCCTGCCGTGGCCCCGATGGCCCCGCGCAAGGCCAAGATCCAATGATCGTCGGCACCGAGGCTGTGATAGGTGCTGGCCGTCACTTTCGCCTGAAGGTATGTGAGATCGCCGCCCAAGGCCCGCAGGGACGGGGTGAGGGTCACGGCAATGCGGTTGCCGCGCGTTGGATTGAGCAGATCGTCGCTCGTGTCGCGCCGCGCGAAGAACGGTGTCGTGACCAGGGTATAAGCGCCGAGCGAGACGGCCGCCGTAAGGCGGGCCTTTTCATAGCGCAGGGCGAACCCAACCGTGTCCTGCGGATCCAACTGCCGTTCGACACCGAGTTGCGCCTGGCCGCCGAAGGCTTGAAAGGCCGGTTGATCTTGTTGGTCGAGGCTGAAAGTCGCAACGAGATCTTGGTGTTGGGCGAAGAGGTCGGGGCGGCGGGCGCCAGCCTGCACGGTGCGTTGGTCCTGGCCGATTTTGAGCGCGGTCGAGACATGCTCGCCCTGGCCGAACAGGTTGCGATGCTCGAAACTGGCATTGACCCCGATCCCCTGGCTGGTGCTGTAGGCAAGGCCGCCCGCGATGGTGCGGGGCAAGCGTTCGACGAGGCGTATGCGGATGGGAATATGATTGTCCAATTTTTCTTGGAGCGGCGTCTCTTGTGCGGGGGCGATGGTTACACTAGTGAAAAGTCCGGTTGCGACGAGATCGTCGCGGGTGGCGTCGAGCAAGGACCGATCGAACAAACGCCCTTCCCGCCACCGCAGGCGGTTCAGCACGAACGCTTGGTCGAGCCTCGAAAGCCCCGTGATTTCTACCGGGCCGAACAGGGCCGCAGGACCGGTATCGACCCGGTAGGTGATGTCCATCCGTTTCGTCGCTTCGTCGATCACAACTCGATGCCCGGTCACGGCGGCGCGCGGCAGACCGGCGGCTTGAAGCTTGGCCTGAATGCGCATTTCTGCGGCCAAAACCGGGGCGGCCCGCGCAGGCGATCCGGGGGCGAGACCCAAAAGATCGGGTGAAAGCCCATATTTAGGGCCAATCTCCTCGTCTCCGGCCCCATCGCCCGCTGCTGTGATATGCACCTTGTCGATGACATAGCGGATGCCGGTTTCAAGGGCGAAGGTCACGAGGACCCCGTGATCCGGTTGCGCGTCAAGGGTGACGGCAACGGTGCCGTCGTAATAGCCTTCGCTCGTCAAAAGATCCGTGAACCGACTCTGATCCGCTTGCGTGCGGCGTTCCAGAATGGCCTGCGTTTCGGGCGGTTCGGCCTCGACGCGTTTCGCCGTTTCTGAGATGGTTCCGGCAAGATCGGCGAGATCGTCTGGAAGGCCGGTGATGCGCACCGAATAGGCGATCGCAGAGCCACCGCGTTCGTCGGCGCTGGCAGTGGTTGAGAAAAAGCCGGTCATGACGGCCACCCAGGACGCGATCAGGGTTATGGTCAGTCCCAACCGCATCCGTAATCGTCTCCTTTTCATCTGCGCGCTCCGTGCCAGTGCCAGCCATCCAGCGCGACGTGATGGCCATCGTAACAGCTAAACGGTCGGTTTTCCTGCGCTATTCCATCGGGTGACGAAGGGCGTTGCCATGGGCTGCGGCCTCAGGGTAAACAAGGCGGGGCTACGACGATCGGCAAAAGGGGGCAGGTATGGTGCGTCTTTTCGTTGGCATCGATTTGCCCCCGCCGCAGAAACTGGCTCTCGCGACCCTTGCGAGCGGGCTTTTTGGGGTCGAATGGGTGGATCCCGGCAATTATCACGTTACCTTGCGCTTTATTGGGGAAGTACCGGAAGATCAGGCCGAGGAAATCGATGCGGCCTTGACGAAGATCCAGGCTCCCGCCTTCGATCTGACGATCCGGGGCCTCGGCGTGTTTACGACCGGTACCCGCGTGCGCTCGCTTCATGCCGAGGTGGTGCGCGATCCCGCCCTGATGCGGCTTCAGGAAAAGGTGGAGAAGGCGATGGGGCGTCTTGGCCTGCCGCCCGAACATCGCCGTTATTCTCCTCATGTCACCTTGGCCCGATGCCCGCGCGGAGAACCGGCGGGATTGAAGGATTATCTGGCGCTGCGGGCGGGCTTTGCCATGCCGCCCTTTGCGGTGACGGCCTTCGCGTTGGTGGTCAGCATTCTGGCCAAGGCCGGATCCCACTACGAAGGGGCCGCGACTTATCCGTTGGGTAAGCCCTGACGCCGATCATCGATCGGCGTGACGGATGATTGCAGCGCCGATCATCGATCGGCGTGACGGATGATTGCAGCGCCGATCAATGATCGGCGTGGTGGATGATCGCATCCTTCAAGTAGGTCTCGTAGGCAAGTCCGGCCTCGGTCAGGGTTGCGGCCACGGGAAAGGCGCTTTTCAAGAGGCCCTTGCGTTCCAAGGCGACCCACACATTGGCATTGCCGAGCCCCGTTGCGTTGGCGCTGCTGACGACGCCGGCACCCAGATGAAAGTGATTGCCGTGGGCATGGGGGAAATTGCTGATCTCGACCCCGCCCTCGCATGGGCGCGCATGATTGGGCAGGCCCGCCATGATCTGCATCAGGGTCAAGGTTTTCAATTGCAATGGGTTGAGATTGAGCGGGTTTTGCTTCTTTGCCATTCTGTCGTATCCTGGTGGCAGTGGGGTGTTTGCGATGGGACCCCCGTCCTACTGGTTCCGCCCTAAAAGGGCAAGAGGGCGGGGGTGGATGATCGGACGGAGATTTCCCGCAATCGAAGACTGTTAGACCATTGTTCTGCTGGCAAGTGATTGGGGAACTGCGCTAAAACACGAGGCATCGGGGCAGGAGAGATGCAAATGGTCGATTTCGCAAAGCCGAGCATGGAAGAATGGCGCGCCTTAGCCGGTAAGGAACTGAAGGGTGGGTCGCCCGATCAACTGGTGCGCGACACCCCTGAGGGGATCGCGATCAAGCCGCTTTATACGGCGGAAGATCTCACATCGTTGCCGCATTTGGAGAGTTTGCCGGGCTTTGCCCCGTACCTGCGCGGGCCGCGGGCGACCATGTATGCGAACCGGCCCTGGACCATTCGGCAATATGCTGGTTTTTCGACGGCTGAGGAATCGAACGCTTTCTATCGCAAGAATCTGGCGGCGGGTCAGATGGGCTTGTCGGTCGCCTTCGATCTTGCGACCCATCGCGGCTATGACAGCGACCATCCGCGCGTGACGGGCGATGTCGGCAAGGCCGGGGTGGCGATCGATTCGGTCGAGGATATGAAAATCCTCTTCGATCAGATCCCGCTCGACAAAATGAGCGTGTCGATGACGATGAATGGGGCCGTCTTGCCGATCTTGGCCGGTTACATCGTGGCGGGGCTGGAACAAGGGGTGGCGCTCAATCAATTGTCCGGGACGATTCAGAATGACATTCTGAAGGAATTCATGGTCCGCAACACCTATATCTACCCGCCGCAGCCCTCCATGCGGATCGTATCGGACATTATCAGCTACACCGCCCGCAATATGCCGAAATTCAATTCGATTTCGATTTCGGGCTATCACATGCAGGAGGCAGGGGCGACCGCCGTCCAGGAATTGGCCTTCACCTTGGCCGATGGCTTGGACTATGTGCGTGCCGCCTTGGCCAGCGGTCTCGATATCGATGCCTTTGCCCCGCGTTTGTCCTTCTTTTTTGCCATCGGCATGAATTTCTTCATGGAAGTGGCGAAGTTGCGGGCCGCCCGCCTGCTTTGGGCCGAACTGATTGCCCCGTTTCATCCCAAAAAGGCCGATTCCTTGGCGCTGCGCACCCATTGCCAGACATCGGGCGTCAGTCTGACCGAACAAGATCCGTACAATAACGTGATCCGCACTACGATCGAGGCGATGGCGGCCGTTTTGGGGGGAACCCAATCACTGCATACCAATGCTTTCGATGAAGCTTTGGCCCTGCCGACGCCATTTTCGGCCAGAATTGCGCGCAATACTCAGCTCGTCATCGCCGAGGAAACCGGCATTCCCCATGTGATCGACCCGCTGGGCGGCAGCTATTACGTCGAATCCCTGACGGCCAATCTGGTGAGCGAGGCCCGTGCCCTGATTGCCGAAGTCGAGGCTTTGGGCGGGATGACGGCGGCCGTGGCAAGCGGCATGCCCAAATTGCGGATCGAAGAAGCCGCCGCCCGCCGTCAAGCCCGAATCGACCGGGGCGAAGAGGTGATTGTCGGGGTCAATAAATACAAGCCCGCCGAAGAAACCGTGGTCGATATTCTGGATGTGGATAATGACCGGGTGCGTTTGGCCCAGATCGCCCGCTTGAACGAGATTAAGGCGACCCGCAATCAACAGGCGGTCGATGCCGCCCTTGCGGCCTTGACGGCCGCCGCCGCCGACGGGACTGGCAATCTGTTGGAATTGGCCGTCACCGCGATGCAGGCCCGCGCCACCGTGGGTGAGGTTTCCAGCGCGCTTGAGGTGGTCTATACCCGTCATAAGGCGGAAATTCGTTCCGTTTCAGGGGTTTATGCCCATCAATATGATGGGGATGCGGGCTTTGCCAAGATCGTGGCGGATGTCGCCGCCTTTGCCGAGACGGAGGGACGGCGGCCGCGCATGATGGTCGTGAAGTTGGGCCAAGATGGTCACGATCGCGGGGCCAAGGTGATTGCGACCGCCTTTGCCGATATCGGGTTCGATGTCGATGTCGGTCCTTTGTTTCAAACCCCACAGGAGGCGGCGCGCCAAGCCATCGAAAACGATGTCCATGTCGTCGGGATCTCCAGTCAAGCCGCCGGTCATAAAACCCTGGTCCCCGCGTTGATCGCGGCCCTGCGCGAAGCGGGGGCCGACGATATCTTGGTCGTCTGTGGCGGCGTCATCCCGCCCCAGGATTATCCGGCCCTGACGGCGGCGGGCGTGTCGGCGATTTATGGCCCCGGTACCAATATCCCGAAAGCGGCCGCTGAAATTCTGGAGATTCTGGCCCGTCACAGATCGGCCGTGTAAGACGATCAAGGCTGTCGCAGGGTCCCCTGTGGCAGCCTTGACGGGTTTCATGCTGCGATCTTGCGCTATTGCGATGCAGCGAAATCTGGGTTAGCCTCATCAGATCATGCCGCTTTCCGATCCCGCACCGCGCGACCATATCCACACACGGACCGTCACCTGCCGAGGCTATCGCCGGCAGGATGGGTTGTGGGATATCGACGGTCACATGACCGATGTCAAAACCTATAGTTTTCAGAATAAATGGCGGGGTGACATAACGCCTGGCGTGCCGCTGCACGAGATGTGGATGCGGATCACGGTGGATGACCGATTGGTGATCCACGCAGCCGAGGCCGTCACCGATTTTGCCCCGTTCGAGCCCTGTGCCGCCATTGCGCCTGCCTTCACGCAGTTGAAGGGGCTGAGAATCGCCGCCGGTTTTACCGCGAAGGTCAAGGAATTGTTCGGTGGGATCCAGGGATGTACCCATCTCGTCGAACTCTTGGGACCGATGGCGACCACGGCGTTTCAAACCATCGTCCCCTTGGTCCACGAGAAACGGTTGGAGCCGAAAGCCGATAGCGAATCGGGTACACCCACGGTTCAGCGCAAACCCCCGGCCTTGTTGAATTCCTGTCACGGTTTCTCATCGGCAGGCGAGGTAGTTCGGCGGTCATGGCCGGAATTCTATACCGGCCCGCAACCAAGCGACCCCACATAAAAGAAGGCCCCGGATCGCGGGGCCTTCTTGATAATGGATTTCGGCGGCGGCGCTTGATTAGCCAACCGAAACCGGTACAGGCCGCCGCTGGGCTGCAGGACGGCCTGCCTTGCGTTGAACCGTCGGGACATTGCCCTTGGGCAGAACCCCGTGCCCGGCATGTTGATGGCCACGTTCCGTGGCGGCCTGCCAGAAATACTTCATGATATAGACCCTGATCGCAGCCGTGAGGCTTGACTCGCCATCATTGCTGGCGCGTCTGCGCTGATCGATATCTGTCGCGATCTGGTTTAGGAGTTTGCGCTCGCGCCGACAAATCTCTTCGAGCGCGTCCCACATTGGTTGTTCCAACCGAACGCTCGTTCTGCGACCACAGACGGTAACATTGCGGTTGACGAGGGTTGATGAGTCAACCCGGATATCTTCATGCAGATCCATCCGGCCTATGTCCAGATAAGTTGAAATACGAGTGTTTGTTCCGACATTCTAGCCAATTTTACATGGGACGCAATTGAATTATGAGGGGTATCAATTTTTTTCCATTATTAATTGCCGCATCGCAAGAAACCCATCGATTTATCGACAGAAAACATAATTAAATCACGGGCTCGTCAGGCGTCCGCGTGACGATTGACAAAGCATGTACCGGGCCTGCAAGTTCATCTTTTAAAATTTCGTAAACTTTTCTCTGTCTCATCACGCGGGATTGTCCGGTAAAGTGTGTCGACACGATCTCGACATGGAAATGCGTCTCACCGGACGGCCTTGCCCCCGCATGTCCAGCATGCCGATGGGATTCATCCACGATGCGCAGGGAAACCGGTTCCAAAGCATCGGTAAGTTTTTGTTTTATCGTCTCTTGTACGCGCATGATCGTCCTTGTTGATCCGCAGTGATGGGTCGCATTGCGCGATGACAATGTGTCAGATCCATCTTATACGGATTATCTGCTTGGCGACCATGCTTAGAGAGAAGTTTTTACTAAATCGTGAATATTTCCGATTACCCCGTGCATTTCTACATACGAATGGCTGAATCTCATACAATGATGATCTGATTTATCTCTATTATGAGAAATTTTGCTGGGCTGTGCACTGTCCCCGTCGTCGATGAATCGCTCCAATCATCAATATTAATTCTATTATTAGTTGTTGTTGAGATAATATTTTAAAGATGAAAATTATGCATTTATCTCAATTTTTTCAGAGTTTTGCCTTGGACGCTTCATGTCTTGGATCTGATAAATATTAGAATAATTTAAACTCTAAGGCAGGACAAATCGGCGGTTTATTTTTAATAGGATCATAAGTCATATTGTCTGATGATATTACTCGTCAATATCAAGGGGTGATCCCGTCCTATTTATTGGCGCATTATTTATCTTTTTTTAAGGTGCTGTCATGTCGATCAATGTCCTACGGTCTTACACGATCAGACAGATTTTGAGTGCTTTGATTGTCATGCTCTCGATTCTGGCGATTGGTCTCAGTACCAGGGCGGTCGTTCTGGCTCTGGATAAATGGGATGAGGCGACGCGGGTCTCGAAGATGAGTGAAACCGGGCGCGCGCTTTTTAAAGCCTTAATGGCTGTTCGACTCGAACGAGGGGCCGTTTTAGCAAGTATGGTGGCGGATACGCCGGCTGAACCTGCCACGATGACCAGGATCCAGAGCCAACGTCCGATCGGCGATCCGAATTATGCCGCAGCGGTAAAGGGGCTTCACGCGCTTGACATCGCCAGTTTGGCGCAGCCGCTCGCGCGTCTGGAACAGGCGCGGGCCGTCTATGAAAAAAACCGATCCGACGGCGACGCCATGGTGCAAAAATCCAAGATCGACCGGCCGGAAGGACTGGTTAGCGCCATTTCGCGTGCCTATAGCGACTATCTGAATGAAGTCATCGCCATGGCGGCGCTGTTGCAAGACAATATCGAAGGCTTGGATGCGGCGGTCGACATATTGGTCGGGGTCCAACGCAACACCTGGGGCGTGCGCAATTTCGGCGGCGCCATGTCCGTTTTGGTCGAAAGTGCCGTCGCCCAGCAAAAAAGTTGGTCGGATGAAGAAAAACGCCTTTATGCTGAAAATTATGGCCAAGTGATTTTTGGGTGGCGGGCCGCTAAGAATTATGTATCCCGTCCCACCGTACCAAAAAGCGTTCAAGATAAGGCCGCTGAAGCCGAAAAATATTTTAAGGGAACCTTGGCCGATGAACGTCTTGGTATGGTCAAACTGCTCAGCAATAATGAACGTGTGACCATGTCAATGGTGGATCTTCAAAAGAGAAATACGTATGAGCTAAATTTTTTCGTGGATTTGATTTATACGACCCTCGATGAGATGGTCGCGGTCAGCGATAAATTGATCCAGTCATCGATTGAAAAATTTGCGATCAATAGTGCGATCTTGGCTCTGACCCTTGGGTTGGCCGGGTTCGGTATCGCCGTCGTCCGCAACCATATCACACGTCCGTTGCAACGGATGACCGATGCGATGACCCGTCTTGCCAACAAGGATTTGACGCTCGATATTCCCGGTACCGAACGGCGCGATGAGATCGGTGCCATGGCGGCGGCTATGTTGAGTTTCAAGGAAAATTCGGTACTGGCCGAACGATTGACAAGAGAAAAAGAAGACGAACAAGCCCGTCAGGTGCAGCGGGCGACGACCTTGCGCGCGCTGGCCGATCGTTTTGACGTGCGCGTTTCCGGCATGTTGCAGGATGTATCCGACGCTGCAGAGAAGATGACCGGTACCGCTCAGGCCATGAACGCCAATGCGGAACAGACGGATCGACAAGCGAGCAACGCGGCCGAGGCAACGGAAGAAGCCTCTTCCAGTGTCGCCACGGTTGCGGCGGCGGCCGAAGAGTTATCGCTCTCCATTCGGGAAATTTCCCGCCAAGTGTCACAATCGAGCGTTTTATCGAAAACGGCGACGGATGAGGCGCAGGAAACCAACCTGATCATGAAAGATCTGTCGGCCAGTTCGACCAAAATTGGCGATGTGATCAAGCTCATCAATGATATTGCCAGCAAAACCAATCTCTTGGCCTTGAATGCGACGATCGAGGCGGCGCGTGCGGGGGAAGCTGGTAAGGGCTTTGCCGTGGTCGCAAGCGAAGTCAAGGCCCTTGCGACCCAAACATCACGGGCGACCGAAGAAATATCGAGCCAGATCGCATCGGTGCAAACATCAACCCGTGCAGCCGTCGGTGCCATTGCCAACATCGTGACCCGGATCGAAGAAATCAACGGGATTGCCGGTGCTATCGCGGCCGCCGTCGAGCAACAATCGGCGGCGACAGCCGAGATTGCGCGCAATGTTGAAAAAGCCGCCAACGGCACCCGCCATGTCGCGATCAATGTGGGGGGCGTTTCGCAGGCTGCGTCGCAAACCGGCGAAGCGGCCGATCTTGTGCTGCAATCTGCCCAAGGTCTGTCGCATCAGGCAACGGATCTGAAGGGCGTGATCCAGACGTTCCTCGCCGGAATCAAATGCGCCTAGAGTAAATGAGAGACCTCAAAGGGCGCTCAAGGGGGGGCACTCTGCCGATCGGAACCGACGCATCGGGCTCCGATCGGCAGAGCCTCCCATTACCACGTAAAGCGACTGATCACGTAATCGGGCGATGGCTGTCCTTGAAAGATTGGGGCGATGCGGTCAGGGACAAGGGCGATATCGGGATCTTCTGCCCCAAGATCGCGGGCCAACATGCCGCCTGCGACCAATAAGGTGGCGAGATCCGCCCCCTTGCCGCCCGCGATATCCGTGCGCAGACTATCGCCCACTGCCAAGATCCGGGCATCCTTGCCAAGGCCCAAGAGCAGGCGACAGGTCGCATAGACCGACGGCATGGGTTTTCCGTGCCACCGCACGCTGCCGCCTAGACTTTCGTAATGGCGTGCCAAGGTGCCGGCACAGGCGATGAGCGCATCGCCATGCATGACCGTGAGGTCGGCATTGGCACAGATCATGGGCAAACCGCGTTCGGCACCGATCGTTAGAAGATCGCGATAGGGCGATCCGTCCAGTGCAAGATCGTCCGGCCCGGTATTCAAGAGAAAATCGGCCTCGCCGATATCCATGACCCGGACGAGATCCAACCCGTCCAACATCCGATGCCGTTCCGGGCCCAGAAAGTAGCATCGCGTCCCGATGGTGCGATAAAACGGATCGGGCCGCGTGGCTATCGCCTGCCAGACTTCTTCGCCGGACGTCAGGATATCGTGATAAAAATCGCGACCGATACCCATCGTCGCCAGTCTGGCCGTCACCGAGGCGGCACGCATCGGCGCATTCGATAAAATCACGACCCGCTTGCCAGCCGATTTTAGGGCCACGAGACAATCGGCCACCCCCGGATAGGGCGAAACCCCGTCATGCAAGACGCCCCAGACATCCAGGATAAACCCGTCGAACGCCGGTGCGATGGCCCGGATCCCCGTGAGGATCCGGGGGGGGTGCCCGTGTGACAGCACGCTGCGCTACCGTTCAGCGATGCTTGAAGGCGGGTTTGCGCTTGTCGATGAAGGCCGCCATGCCTTCCTTTTGATCATCGGTGGCGAAGGTGGAATGGAACACGCGGCGTTCAAAGCGTAGACCTTCGGCAAGGCTGGTCTCAAAGGCGCGATTGACCGATTCCTTGGCGATCATCACGATCGGGCGCGAAAGGGCGGCGATTTTTTCTGCCGTGCGGATTGCCTCGTCCACGAGGTCGGCGGCCGGTACGACGCGGCTCACAAGACCGCAGCGTTCGGCCTCGGCGGCATCCATTTGACGACCGGTAAGCGCCATTTCCATCGCCTTCGATTTGCCGACATAACGCGGCAGGCGCTGGGTTCCGCCGGCACCGGGGATCGTGCCGATCAGGATTTCCGGTTGTCCGAATTTCGCAGTATCGGCGGCCAGGATGAAATCGCACATCATGGCCATTTCGCACCCGCCGCCCAGCGCATAACCGGCGACGGCCGCGATGATCGGCTTGCGGCAGGTCGTGACCCGTTCCCAACCGACCGTGATGAAATCTTGCAGATAGACGTCCATATAGGATTTGGTCGCCATTTCCTTGATGTCCGCCCCGGCGGCGAAGGCCCGTTCGCTTCCGGTGATGACCACGGCACCGATCGCGGGGTCCTGTTCCATATCGTCGAGGGCGTGGCCGAGATCGACGATGAGGGCGGCGCAGAGTGCATTCAACGCCTTTGGACGATTCAAGGTGATGAGGCCAACGGCGCCGCGTTTTTCAACAAGAATATTTTCGTATGTCATTGGAGGCCCATGAAAAAAAATCGGGGGAAGAAAGATCGGCGCTATTGGGCGATCAGCGAAAAGTTGACGATAAGATGGCCGTCCGTGCCGTTGATGACAAGGGCCAGATTTTCGCCGTCGCGCACAAATCGGTTGGGGCCACGCGATTGCCAGCCGAGTTCCGGCAGACTTTCCTGGTAAAAGGCAAGGACGGCGCGCCGCGTGACGGCCCCGGCCGCACTCACCGCCAAAATCCGGCCGTCGGCCTTGTCGAAGATGAACCCGCGATCGGTCAGTGCCGCCAAACCCGGCATTAAGGGGATATCCTCCGTACCGGGCACGAAATGGACCGGTTCCTTTTGATAACTGACGGCAAGCCGCCCCTCGGCTTCGGCAATGCCGACGACGAGGCAGAGGATCGCTGCTGCGGCGGCGGTCGCCCGGGCGAGGTTGGCAAGGCTACGTATGCAGCACCGATACGCCGCGTTCAGATTGCCTGCACCCTGCCTCATTCTTTCAATCCTCCTCGTCTTTCGGGCCGTTCCCTGCGGCACGCCGGGGCGATCATGCTTGGCGCTTGGCGCAATAAAACGTCGACCGATTGGACTGTACCATCCGTTGGATCTTTTCGTCGCAATCGCAGGCGGGGCACGGCTGGCCTTCTTTGCCGTAAACGGCCCATTGATGTTGAAAATAGCCTAATTCACCGTTCGCTTGAACATAATCTTTGAGGCTTGAGCCACCGGCGGCGATCGCGCGGGTAAGGACGCTTTTAATCGCTGCGACCAGGGTTTCGCAGGCCGCCGCATCGAGGGTATGGGCCGGGCGTTCGGGGGAAAGGCCGGCGTGATAAAGGGCCTCGCACACATAGATATTGCCAAGCCCTGCCACCCGCTTTTGGTCGAGGAGGGCCGCTTTCAATGGGCTGCGGGTTGCGGCGAGGCGTGCTGCCAAGGCGGGACCGTTGAAATCGTTGCCAAGCGGTTCGGGCCCAAGATCCCGTAACAGCGGGTGGGTCGCCTCGGTCGCCGCAGTCAGATAATCCAAAAAGCCGAACCGCCGCGCATCGTTGAACCGCACGGCTCGCCCATCGTCCGTAACGATGATGACATGGTCGTGCTTTTCTGGGACCAGGCCTTGGGCGGCACCGATGACCATACGACCGGACATGCCGAGATGGGCCAGCAGAATGCCGCCATCATCGAGGGACATCAGAATATATTTCGCACGTCTGCGGATCGTTGCGACCCGCCGACCTTCGGTCTTGGCTTGTAGTTCTGCCGGAAAGGGAAAGCGCAGACCCGACCGGCGCAGGGTGAGGCTGGCGATCCGCCGTCCTTCCAGAACGCGCGCCAATCCTTGGCAGACGGTTTCGACTTCGGGTAATTCCGGCATTGGAGCCTTGTCTCATGGAAGACGATAAAACTGAAAATTCGGGTTGGGCCATGTCGCCCAGTCTTCATCGAGATTGGTTTTCGGCGAGGCGGGGCGGGCATGCAAGGAAAATATCTCACGCGGGGCATCCATGCCGCAGTGGCATCTCGCGGGCGGGCGCGCTAAGGTACATCGCCATGAGTAGAGATTTCCCCCCCCTCGCGATCAATCCTGTGCCGAGTCCCGTCGATCCTGCCGAAGAGGCGGTCGATTTTGGCTTCAAACAGGTTCCGGTCGGCGCCAAAAAAGCCTTGGTCCGCGATGTCTTCGACAAGGTTGCAGCCCGCTACGATCTGATGAACGACCTCATGAGCGTCGGGATTCATCGGCTGTGGAAGGCCGAATTGATCGACCGTATGCGACCGAAGCCGGGCGAACATCTCTTGGATGTGGCGGGCGGCACGGGGGATATCGCCCTGCGTTTCCTCGATCGGGTGGCGGCCGCGGCACCGAGCGACGCCGCCCCTCAGGCGCGGGTAACAGTCTGCGACATCAATCAGAACATGGTATCGGTCGGGCGCAATCGGGCGATTGATCGCGGTGTGATCGCGGGCATCGATTGGACCTGCGGCGATGCGGAAAATCTGCCGGTCCGATCAGGCGCGATGGATATTTACACGATCGCCTTCGGCTTGCGCAACGTCACCCATATCGATCGGGCCTTGTGCGAGGCGGTGCGCGTTTTGAAGCCGGGCGGGCGTTTTTTCTGTTTGGAATTCAGCCGCGTCGCCCCGCTCTTGGCGCGACCTTATGATTTTTATTCCTTTGAAATTCTGCCGCGTCTTGGCCATGTGGTCGCCAAAGACGCCGATTCCTATCGCTATCTCGCCGAAAGCATCCGGCGGTTTCCGCCCCAAGAAGAATTGGCGGAACGGATGCGCCGCGCCGGGTTTGCCGTGGTTTCCTATCGCAATCTAAGCGGTGGCATCGCCGCCATCCATACCGGTTGGCGGGTCTGACGGTGTTGCGGCGATGATGGGCGTTGTGCGGGGGTTTCGCCATTGTCTGGCGCTGTGCCGGATCGGTGTGCATCTCGCGCGTCACGACGCGTTGTTCCTGCTGGATCAGGTGCCGTTCGGGTCGCTGCTTTTGGGGGGCGTCCGCCGGGTCATCCCGCCCGAGCGTGCCGTTCGGTCCCTGCGGCCGGGCGAACGCCTCGCCCTTGCCCTCCAGGGATTGGGGCCGAGTTTCATCAAGCTCGGTCAGGCGCTGTCGACCCGTTCCGATCTCATCGGCGAGGTGATGGCCGAAGATCTGTCGCGCCTGCAAGATCGTCTTGCCCCGTTTGCCCGCGATGAGGCGATCGGCGTGATCGAAGCCGAGTTCGGCAAACCGATCGATCAGATTTTTCAACGCTTCGACCCAACCCCCGTGGCTGCCGCTTCGGTGGCGCAAGTCCATGCGGCCGTAACTATGGATGGCCGTGCGGTCGCCGTCAAAATCCTGCGACCGGGTGTCGAGGCAGCGTTCGCACGCGATCTCGACCTCATGGCCTGGCTCGCCGATCGGGCGGTGGCCCTCAATCCCGGTTTAAAACGCCTGCGCCCGGTCGAGGTCGTGCGCGAATTGGCCGATTGCGTGCGCTATGAGTTGGATCTGCGGCTCGAAGCGGCGGCGGCCTCGGAATTGCGGGAAAATTTCAAGGACGATCCTGATTTTCGCGTGCCTGCGGTCGATTGGGACCGAACCGGGCACAGGGTCTTGACGACCGAATGGGTGACGGGGATTTCGGTCGATGAAAAGGCCGCCCTCATCGCGGCGGGCCATGATCTGCGGGCGATCGTGACCAAGGCGGCTGCGGCCTTTTTCACCATGGTGCTGCGCGATGGCTATTTTCATGCCGATCTCCATCCGGGCAACCTCTTCGTCGCCCCGGACGGGGCGATCGTGGCGGTCGATTTCGGCATCATGGGCCGTCTCGATCGGCGGCATCGTTATTATCTTGCCGATATGTTGGTGGGGTTTTTGACCGGCGACTATCGCAAGGTGGCCCAGGTGCATTTCGATGCGGGTATCGTGCCCGCCAGTCAATCGATCGATGGCTTCACCCAGGCCTGCCGGTCGATCGGTGAACCGTTACAGGGTAAATCCCTCGATGAAATCTCGGTTGCCCGCCTTTTGGCGCAATTGTTCCAAATCACGCGCCAATTCAAAATGGAAACCCAACCCCAACTCTTGATGCTGCAAAAGACCCTGGTTTTGGCCGAGGGGTTGGGCCGACATCTCGATCCGGACGTGAATATGTGGGTGCTGGCCCGTCCGCTCATCGAAGACTGGATGTTGCGCTATCGCTCGCCCCCGGCCCGTCTCCTCGAAGGGGTCGAGGATGTGGTGGCTGGCCTCGATCGGTTGCCCGATCTCGTCACCGATCTCGAGGCGGCTTTGCGACGTCTTGCCCAGGGAGGGCTGTCGCTCCACCCCGACACGGTCAAAACCCTCTCCGGTTCGGGGGGCAATGGGCTGATCTGGCCGCTTTGGCTTGCGGCGATCGCCCTTACCCTTTTGGCGTTCGGGCGCTTGTGAGCGCTGCCCTCAGCCGCCCGCCCCCGAGATCCGTTGCGTCGCGTTAGGCGCTACGCGGTTAACCGCGCAGCAGCGTCAGGATCGATTGGTTCTGCTGACCGATGGTCGAGAGCGATTGAACGCCCAATTGTTGACGCAGTTGCAGGGCCTGAGAATTGGCGGCTTCGGTATTGAGATCGGCCAGGGTCAATTTATCCGACCCGGTTTGCAGCGTGTTGGTGTAATTGACCGAAAAGCTGGACCGCGCCTTCAAGATCGCGACATTGGTGCCCAAGGCCGAGGAAATCCCGCGCAATTGGCTGATGGCGGCATCGATGCGGTTGCTGAACCCGTTGAAGATCGATTGCGCGATCGAGGCCGCGAAATTACCCGTGACGCCCGATTGATCGATCTGGGAGAAGCCAGCGGCAAAATTGGTGAAATTCGCGTCTGCGGCGACGGCGCTGAACACGAGGCTGCCATTCGAGGTGAACACGGCGGTCGTCTGGGTGAACAGGGTTCTGGTCGACCCGGTCGTGGTGGCGACGAGATTATAGCCGGAAATATGGAACGTGGCGGCCGTCCGTTCCGAAAATTGCGTGACGAGGGTTGAGCTTGAAGAATTCAGGATATTGAGCCCCTGATAGCTCGCGTCCTTCACCAACTGGGCCAGTTGCTTCGCAATATCTTTGAATTGCTGCGTTGCGGCTACTCGTTGGTTGAGCTGCGCGCCACGGGCGTTTTCGACGACGCCTTTCAACTGCTTCAGCAACCCATCGACGGCACTGGTGGCGGTGAGGGAGGCGCTCAGGGCTTGGATATTTTGGTCGATCACCGCCTTGCGACCCTGGAGGTCGGACGAACGGTCGGTCAGGGACTTCGCACGGAAGAACGCAACCGCATCATCCGTAACGCTATTGACCTTCTTGCCGGTATTGAGCCGGGTCTGGGTCGTCCCGAACAAGTCCGAGACTTGCTGCAGGGAAATGAGGGTTTGGCGTTGGGTGGCATTGAGGGTGATGTCTGACATGATGAGCGTCCTCTCGAAAACTAGATCGGGGTCGAGACCGTTCGGCCTCTTGCCCGGGACATGCCGTCATCGCCGCTTTCGTGTTTTTGTCTGCGGCGACATCGGCATGTGCCGGGGCGCAACAGACCTTTTGCACGAGGTGTGCCAAGTTTTTTTTACAAATAATATTAGGATTTTTCTGTGTATAAAAATCATAAACCTTAGAAAAAAATATAAATTTCTTTTTAAATATATAGTGATTTTATGACTTACATAAAAAAATGAATTTAAAAATTCTTTTTTAATGAAAAAATAATTATTTTTTATTTTTGATTTATTGAAATTCTGTTTTTATTTAAATTTAATATTGATATTTTGGTTTTTAATGAATTTTTATGGTTAATTATCCCGAGTCGCTTGGAGTCGGGGGACGTGCCGCTTGATCC
>DAISJD010000063.1:0-17156 GCA_036821645.1 Aliidongia sp. | reverse complement strand
GGGGTGAATGGGGTCGGGGACCGATTGCCCGGATCGGCGCACTTACGGCTTTTTGCAGCCAGTACAGGCGATCCGCTGCCGGCAGCGACGGTGATTGCGGCGGTGCGCGCGCATCTATCGATCTCTGCCGGTTCGGCCTGCGCCACCGGCCGTCGGGTCCCGTCTGCGGCGTTGATGGCGATGGGGCAATCCGAGGCAGAGGCGCTGGCAGCGCTGCGGATCGCCTTCGGGCGATTTTCAACCGAGACTGAGGTGCTGATCGCGGCACGGACGATCATCGCTTTTTGGGAAAAGACGTGAGGCCATGGTCATCAAGCAGTTGGTTTATTTATTGGCGTTGGATCGTGCCCGCCATTTCGGGGCGGCTGCCGATGCGTGTCATGTAACGCAGCCGACCCTATCGGCGGCCATCCGCCATTTGGAGGAGGACCTCGGCGTTCCGATTGTCGAGCGCGGCAATCGATTTATCGGCTTTACCCCGGAAGGGGAGCGCGTTTTATCCTATGCCCGTCGGATCGTTGCCGATTGCGACGCCCTGAAATTGGAGTTATTGGGGCTGCGTCATGGATTGTCGGGGCATTTGCGGTTAGGTGTCGTTCCGTCGGCCCTGCCGATCGTTTCTTTGATCACGGCCCCGTTCGCCGTGCGCCATCCCAACGTTCGCTTGACGATTTTATCCATGACCTCGATCGATATTCAGCAGGGGCTCGATCAATTTACCCTCGAAGCGGGCATTACCTATCTGGACAATGAACCCTTGCCCCATGTGAAGGGGATTGCCCTTTACGAAGAAAATTACCTGCTATTGACCCCGATCCAGGGTCCTTTGGCCTTGAACGAGCGGGCAACGTGGCGGGAAGCGGCGCGGTTGCGCTTGTGTCTTTTGACACCGTCGATGCAAAACCGGCGCATCATCGATCATGTGTTTCAGTCGGTCGATATGAAGCCTCAGGCGCTCATCGAAACCAATTCGATTATCAACTTATGTTCCCATGTTCAGTCAGGCTATTGGTCGTCGATCATCCCCCACAGTTTATTGCAGGCATTTGGCATTCCCGTCGGTACGAAGGCGTTGCTGTTGGAAGAACCGTTCGTGTCGCGCGGGATGGGACTGGTGATTGCAGATCGCACGCCGCCATCGCCCTTGGGTCATGCCTTGATGGACCTGACGGGCAAGCTTGATTTGGAAACTATTTTAAAACCGAACCGGCTTCTCAAGAAAACGATATAGGGTCGAATTTTATCTCAAATTATATCGAATAATATGATTTTTTGCACTGCATTATTGGTTTTTTGCTATTGCTAAATAAATAAAATCGACTGGATATTTTTATAAAATGATTAAATTATTATCGGCGCCGGAATGAGCGCACATAAAGACGCCATTCCAGCACCGTACGTCTTCCCATCGACGGCTCAATCTTGAAAAAACGAATATCTTGATTCTACATCATATTTTTGGAGAGTGATCGGTGACGGCAATCGCGCCATGGGATCCGGTATCGGCCGGGCAAATCATCGCCGACTTGAAGGACCTGCCGGGAGCGATGCTGCCGATCCTGCATCGGTTGCAACATCGTTTCGGTTATATCGATCAGGCTGCCGATGGCTTGATTGCCGAGGCCCTGCGTATCACGGCAGCCGAGGTGCATGGCGTCATCAGTTTCTACCCCGATTTTCGCCGCACGGCCCCCGGACGGCACCGGGTGAAACTGTGTCGGGCGGAAGCCTGTCAGGCGATGGGATGTCGCGATTTGGAGCGTCAAGCGCAGGATAGGCTGGGCATTGCTTATCACGAGACGACCCGCGATCGCCGGATCACCCTTGAGCCGGTTTATTGTCTCGGCAATTGCGCCTTGGCCCCGGCGGTGATGATCGACGAGACCCTGTTTGGCCGGGTCGATCGCGCGCGGTTCGAGGCGTTGCTCGATGGATTGGGGGCCGCGTCATGACCATGCGCGTTTATGTTCCAGGCGATGCGGCGGCCCTGTCGGTCGGGGCCGATGGCGTTGCCCAGGCGATCGGTGTCATGGCCCGGGCAATGGGGCGTGATGTGACCCTGATCCGCACGGGATCTCGGGGGTTGTTCTGGTTGGAGCCGTTGGTCGAGGTTGAGGTTGACGGCGTTCGGATCGGCTATGGGCCTGTGGCACCCGAGGATGTCGCGTCGTTGTTTCAGGCTGGGTTTCTGCGCGGGGGGGAGCATCCCCATTGCCTGGGCCCGGTTGAGGAAATCGATTATCTGAAGCGTCAGCAGCGTTTGACCTTTGCGCGCTGTGGCATTGTCGATCCCGGTTCGGTAGAGGATTATGCCGCCCATGGCGGGTGGCGTGGGCTTGCCGCAGCCTTGGCGATGACTGGGGAGGCGGTTGTCGATGCCGTGATGGTGTCGGGCCTGCGCGGTCGGGGCGGTGCCGGGTTTCCGACCGGGATCAAATGGCGCACGGTGCACGATGCCGAGGCGGCGGTCAAATATGTTGTCTGCAATGCCGATGAAGGCGATAGCGGGACATTTGCCGATCGGATGTTGTTGGAAGGCGATCCGTTTTCCTTGATCGAAGGGATGCTGATCGCGGGCTATGCGGTCGGTGCGGCACGGGGCTATGTCTATATTCGCTCGGAATATCCCCATGCCTTTGCCGCGTTCGAGCGCGCCTTGGATGCTGCCCGAGAGGCGGGTTATTTGGGAGCCCGGATCATGGGCTCGTCTTTCAGTTTCGAGATTGAGGCCCGCCTTGGGGCCGGTGCCTATATCTGTGGGGAAGAAACATCCCTGTTGGAGAGTTTGGAAGGCAAACGCGGTCTCGTACGGTTCAAACCGCCCCTGCCTGCGTTGGAGGGGTTGTTCGGCCAACCCACCATCGTCAACAATCTGGTGTCCTTAGCAACGGTGCCGGTGATCCTGGCCCTTGGGGCCGACTATTATCGCGATTTCGGCATGGGCCGATCGCGTGGCACCTTACCGGTTCAATTGGCCGGCAATATCAAACGCGGCGGGTTGATCGAGGTTGCGTTCGGGATCACGCTTTACGAGTTGATCGACACATTCGGCGGTGGAACCGCGAGCGGGCGGCCTGTGCGTGCGGTGCAGGTCGGTGGGCCGCTCGGTGCTTATTTCCCGCCGACGCTGTTCGATGTGCCGCTGGATTACGAAGCCTATGCGGCAAAGCAGGGTATGATCGGTCACGGCGGCGTCGTCGTGTTCGACGAGACGGTCGATCTTGGCCAACAGGCCCGGTTTGCCATGGAGTTTTGCGCAGCGGAAAGTTGCGGCAAGTGCACACCCTGTCGGATCGGATCGACCCGTGGCATCGCGGTGATCGACCGGATTTTGGCAGACGTCGATCGGGTCCGCAACCTTGAACTGCTGTCCGATCTTTGTACCGTCATGCGCGACGGATCGCTCTGCGCTCTGGGTGGCTTGACGCCGTTACCGGTTGAAAGTGCCCTTTACCATTTTCCCGAGGATTTTACCACCCGCGCGCCGCAACCCATGGCGGCGGATTGAGGGTAGTGACGATCGGCAACGCATGAATGAATGTAGCATATGGCACCCTTGGCAGACAGGGCAAGCCGGAGATGGCGATGATGGAGCACGGTATGGATTGCGGCACGCCCGCCCCGAAGCCGCAGTGTGGTGCGGTGACCGATTTGGTCCGATTGGAGATCGACGGGTTCGCTGTGAGCGTACCGCGTGGCACGTCGGTCATGCGGGCGGCGGCCTTGATGGGAACGGCGATCCCAAAACTCTGTGCGACGGAGAGTTTGGAGCCATTCGGATCCTGTAGGCTTTGTCTTGTCGAGATCGAAGGGCGGCGAGGGACGCCCGCATCGTGTACGACCCCCGTCGAACCCGGCATGCGGGTGACGACCCAGTCGCCTCGGCTGGCGGCCCTCCGACGAGGCGTGATGGAGCTTTATATTTCCGATCATCCGCTGGATTGTCTCACCTGTGCTGCCAATGGGGACTGTCGCCTGCAGGATATGGCCGGTGCTGTCGGTCTGCGCGATGTGCGGTATGGCATGGATGGGGCCAATCATCTGGGGCAGGAAAAGGATCAATCCAACCCTTATTTCACGTTCGATCCCTCAAAATGTATTGTTTGTTCGCGCTGCGTGCGCGCTTGCGAGGAGATCCAAGGCACCTTTGCCTTGACGATCGAGGGTAAGGGATTTGCGTCCAAGGTGGCGGCGGGGACGACCAATTTCTTTGATAGCGATTGCGTAAGTTGCGGGGCCTGCGTGCAGGCCTGTCCGACGGCGACCCTGATGGAAAATTCGGTGATCGAGCAGGGGTTACCCGATCGATCGGTGGTGACGACCTGCGCCTATTGCGGGGTTGGCTGCTCGTTCGAGGCTGAGATCAAAGGCGGCACGGTGGTGCGCATGGTGCCGCATCGGGACGGCAAGGCCAACCACGGTCATTCCTGCGTCAAGGGGCGGTTTGCCTGGGGGTATGCCACCCATAAGGATCGCATCACCACGCCGATGATCCGGGACAAGATCACCGATCCCTGGCGCATCGTCAGTTGGGAGGAAGCGATCCGCCACACGGCCAACGAATTCAAGCGGATTGCCGCGAGCTATGGCCGAGATGCCGTCGGCGGCATTACCTCGTCGCGCTGTACCAATGAAGAAACGTATCTGGTTCAAAAGCTGATCCGGGCGGCGTTCGGGACCAACAATGTCGATACCTGTGCCCGTGTGTGCCATTCGCCGACGGGCTATGGGTTGCGCACGACCTTCGGCACGTCGGCCGGGACGCAAGATTTTGATTCGGTCGACGCCGCCGACGTCATCCTGGTCATCGGGGCCAATCCGACCGATGGACACCCGGTATTTGCCGCCCAGATGAAGCGCCGCCTGCGCGAAGGCGCGCGGTTGATCGTGATCGACCCGCGGCGGATCGACCTGATCGATCAACCGCATACCGAGCCCGCCTTGCATTTGCAATTGCGGCCGGGCAGCAACGTTGCATTGATGAATGCCATCGCCCATGTCATCGTGACCGAAGGGTTGGCGGCGGATGGGTTTGTCGCCGAGCGATGCGAGGACGCGTCGTTTCGGCGCTGGCACGCCTTCATCACCGAGGCGCACCACGCCCCGGAATCGAGCGTTGCCGTAACGGGGGTTCCGGCCGATTTGGTGCGCAAGGCCGCCCGGCTTTATGCTGGTGGCGGCAATGGCGCGATATATTACGGGTTGGGGGTGACGGAACATAGTCAGGGCTCGACCACGGTCATGGCGATGGCCAATTTGGCCATGATCACCGGCAATATTGGGCGGCGCGGGGTTGGGGTGAACCCGTTGCGCGGGCAGAATAACGTACAAGGGGCCTGCGATATGGGGTCGTTTCCCCATGAATTTACCGGATATCGCCATGTCAGCGATGATGCGACCCGTGCCCTGTTCGAGGCGGCTTGGCAACGTCCCCTGAGCGGTGATCCGGGGCTGCGCATTCCCAACATGTTGGATGCGGCAGTGGAGGGAACCTTCAAGGCGATTTATATTCAGGGCGAGGATATTGCCCAGTCGGATCCGGATATCACCCATGTCACGGCAGGGCTTGCGGCGATGGAGTGCGTGGTGGTTCAAGACCTGTTCTTGAATGAAACCGCGAGTTTCGCCCATGTTTTCTTGCCGGGATCGTCGTTTCTGGAAAAGGATGGCACCTTTACCAATGCAGAGCGTCGGATCAACCGGGTGCGGCGCGCAGTGCCGCCTGCGGCCGGTTACGCCGATTGGGAAGTGACGCAGATGTTGTCCGTCGCTCTGGGCTATCCGATGAATTATCGGCATCCTTCTGAAATCATGGATGAAATTGCACGGTTGACACCCACTTTTGCAGCCGTGAGCTATGATGTGCTGGAGGAAAAAGGGTCCGTCCAATGGCCGTGCACCCCTGCCGTGCCTGATGGGACGCCGATCATGCATGAGGCAGGTTTCGTGCGGGGACGCGGGCGTTTCATGGTCACGGATTATGTGGCGACCGAGGAACGGACCAGTCGGTTTTATCCCCTGATCTTGACCACGGGAAGAATTTTGACCCAGTACAATGTGGGGGCGCAGACCAGACGAACGGAAAATATCCGCTGGCATGACGAGGATTTGTTGGAAATCCATCCGTTCGATGCCGAAGCGCGTGGGATCGTCGATGGCGATCTCGTCGGCTTGGTCAGTCGTGCCGGTGAGACGGCGCTCAAAGCCATGGTGAGCGAGCGGGTTCAGCCGGGCGTTGTCTATACGACGTTTCATCATGCGGAAACCGCGGCCAATGTGGTGACGACCGATTATTCCGATTGGGCGACGAACTGCCCGGAATATAAGGTGACGGCCGTTCAGGTTCGCCGGGTGAACAGGGTGTCGGAGTGGCAGGAAATCTATCAAAAAGAACGCGCCCTGCGTGGGCGGATCGCCGATCATGCCGCAGAGTGAGGCTTCTGCGTCCGTTGGGTTGACGCACCACGGATTTGCCCGCGTGGCCTTTGCGGGGGGTGTCGTCGGTGGTTGGCAGGACCAAGTTTCGCCCATTTTGGAAGAGGTGCCGGTCGCCTTTGTCTATAACGGCATCGGCCATGGGGTTTTGATGGCGACGCCGTGCGATCTTGAGGATTTCGCCTTGGGCTTCAGCCTGAGCGAAGGGATCGTGTCCTGTGCCGACGAGGTTTTGGATTGTGCCGTTACCCCCGGCCCCGACGGGGTGCGCCTTGATCTCACCGTGACGGCGCGGCGGGCGGCGGCAATGGCCGACCGGCGGCGTACGATGGTGGGGGCCAGCGGTTGCGGCCTGTGCGGGGTTGAAACGTTGGCGGGTGCTATGCGGCCGTTGGCGGCGGTCAGTCCGAGAACAAGACCCGTTTCGCTCGCTGCCATCCACCGCGCCTTGTCGGTACTGCCAAGCCATCAAAGCCTGAACCGTGAAACGGGGGCCGCCCATGCCGCCGCCTGGGTCGATGAGGATGGGGCGATCCTGACGGTGCGCGAGGATGTCGGGCGTCACAATGCCTTGGACAAATTGATCGGTGCCGATAGCTGCTTGCGCGAGCGTCCGGGTGACGGTTTTTTGTTGATGACCAGCCGGTGCAGTTACGAACTGGTGGCGAAGGCCGTGACGCTCGGCATGAGCCTTATGGTCACGATTTCAGCGCCAACCAGTCTTGCCTTGGCGTGTGCCGCACGGTATGGCCTGTGTTTGGTGGGTGTTGCGCGATCCGATGCCATGCGGGTCTACACAAATCAAGCATGGATAGACGTGGAAAGATATGAGGGGTGAGCGATGAAAACGGAACGGATGGTTCGGATGGCCAATCAAATCGCCGTGCATTTTTCGAGTTATTCGGACGAGGACGCGGCTTATGAGGTGGCACAGCATTTGAAGCAATTCTGGGCTCCGCCGATGCTCCGTCAAATCACGGCCTATGCCGTCGATGGAGGGGATAATCTACATCATTTGGTAAAAAAGGCAGTTGTTTTGCTGCAATAAAATATGATTATCATCATTATTGAGGATAAATTTCGGTTTAAAGGTAATTTTTTAGATAAGAGTTTTTTCTTGCCTAAAATGATGGAAGACAGAGCTGGGGAAAATATATAAAAAATAGAATGAAATTGATATATTTCTATTTTTTTAAGTTTCGTACTGAAAGACGAACCGTAAGAACATGTCGGGATAAGGGAGATAAAGCGGCGATGATTGGATTTTTCAATAAGGCGCAGACAGTGGCGCCGCCAGGCTATAATCGGTTTCTCGTGCCGCCTGCTGCCCTCGCGGTTCATTTGTCGATCGGTCAGGCTTATGCATTTTCTACCTTCAATCTTCCCCTGGCCCATCTGATCGGGGGGGCGCAGTCGGCACCGGACGATTGGTCGACCAAGGCGATCGCGTGGATTTTTTCCATTGCGATCGTTTTTCTCGGTCTGTCGGCGGCCGTCTTTGGTCGTTGGGTCGAAGCAAGCGGGCCGCGTCTTGCCATGTTTGTTGCCGCCCTGCTGTTTTCCGGCGGGTTCTTCGTGTCGGCGCTCGGGATCAGGCTGCATGAAATTTGGTTATTGTATCTTGGCTATGGCGTGATGGGCGGATGCGGACTTGGGATCGGTTATATCTCGCCGGTTTCGACCTTGATCAAATGGTTTCCCGATCGACCGGGGATGGCGACCGGCATGGCAATCATGGGGTTCGGCGGCGGTGCGATCGTCGGGGCCCCCTTGTCCGTGCAGTTGATGGGCTTTTTCAAAAGCGGTCAGTCATCCGGGGTTTATGAAACCTTTTTGACGATGGGGAGCATCTATCTGGTTTTTATGATGATCGGCGTTCTGTTCGTGAAAATCCCGGCACCGGGGTGGAAGCCCGATGGATGGGTGCCGCCTGTACAGGCGCGCAAAATGGTGACCGACCGCCATGTATCGGTCGGTCGCGCCATGCATACGCCGCAATTTTACTTTCTATGGGTCGTTTTGTGTATGAATGTTTCGGCCGGTATCGGCGTGTTGGGACAAGCATCGCCGATGATTCAGGAAATTTTTGCGGGCCGCGTCACACCGGAAGCTGCGGGTGCGTTTGTTGGATTACTGAGTCTTTTCAATATGGGGGGGCGGTTTTTCTGGTCTTCCGTGTCCGATTATATCGGTCGGCGCAATACATACATGGTTTTTTTCCTGTTAGGGATTGCGCTTTATGCCGGTGTGCCGAGTGCGGGACAAATCGGGTCCATCCCCTTGTTCATCGCTGGTTTTTGCATCATCTTGACCATGTATGGGGGTGGTTTTGCCACGATCCCGGCCTATCTGCGCGATATGTTCGGCACAATGCATGTCGGTGCCATCCATGGTCGTTTATTGACCGCCTGGTCTGTGGCTGGCGTTTTGGGGCCTCAATTATTTGGAATAATACAAGACTATCAAGTTACTCACGGTGTTAGCAAGGCCGATGCCTATACGTTGATCATGTATATTATGGTTGGGCTGCTGTTTGTCGGCTTGGTGGCGAATATTCTGATGCATCCCGTCGATGAAAAGCACCATCACCGTGATGCGGCCCCTGCGGAATGAAGAAAAGGAGACTTCTATGTCGGTAAAATTTTTGACCCTATGGTTGGTTGTCGGGATTCCGCTTGCGTGGGGGGTTTGGCAATCCGTTTATAAGGTAATGCCACTTTTTAAATGAACGGGTAAACTTACATTTAGAATGATAATAATTTTGTGCCATGAATCGATCCAACGATTCATGGCACCTTTGATTCGTAAGGGCTTTAACCATATTCTATTATAATCGAGCATAAAAATCCGAACGGAGAATGCTTTTTTGCTTTATTTTGTTTGTCAGTATCGTATAGGACGGGTATGTGATATTTTTGACCCTGATGGAATTGACCTTCGCGTCAAAATTCCTACATACTGGATAGCCTATCTCGTAAAGTGGGTAGTGATTATCGCGGTATTGTTATAAATAAAAATTTGTTTTTTGAATCAGAGGGTTGAGATCGTGCGTCGGCACTGACGGTGACGGGCTAAACCGGCGAGGGGGAGGGGCGTGCGTTTCGTGGTTGGCATGGGAAGCCTGTGTGCTAAGAAGAGAAATCCTCGGGGCTGAATTTCTGATTGAGACTCCCCGCTATTTGTGTCACCACTTTTGCAGGAGATGCTTGGATGAGGTTTTCGGCGTAAGTTTTGGTTCGAGCGGTGTCTTGGCTTTTCTTGGCAGTGAAGGCGGGTGGCAACCGGCGTTTCCAGCTTAGCGCGAGGAATGAGATTTAAGTTTTGCACAATTGACCTGTTGAGTGAAGTTGGGGGTAGGGAAACTGTGCGGCGTGGATCGGGCGGAGTGTCGATGGCGGGATGGAATGCAGTGACTGGGGGGAACGGGGAACAGTCGTGACCGGATTTGTCGTCGCTCATTATTGCGGTAATCGCATGACGGTTGATCCAAGCCGGGCAGGGCTCGTCATTGAGCAGGAGGAGCATATTGCATCGGCAATTGCCGATGCATTGGAGAGTCTCGATGTTCAGGCTGCGTTTGGATCGCTTGCGTCCGGGGCCGATATTTTGACCGCCGAGGCTCTGTTGAAACGCGGGGCCGAATTGCATGTGGTTTTGCCGTTTGGTCCAAGACGTTTTAAAGCCGAAATCGTTGTACCCGGTGGCGAAGGTTGGGAGGCGCGCTTTGATTATGCCGTGCGCCGAGCGACGTCTATTGAGGTTTTACCGGGTGAGGTCGAGCCGACCATGATTGCCCTGACCAACTGCGCGCGTCGGGCTATGGATCGTGCGATGATGCGTGCCGGGATGATGTGTACCGAGCCGGTACAGGTTGCCGTATGGGATGGCAAACCCCCGACCGACGGCAGTTACGTCGATGTTCAAATCGACGAATGGCAGAGTTCCGGGCTTCACAGTTGCATCATTCAGCCTGAATGGTCGATGGCGCGTGAAAAGTTGGGGTAAGGGGTGTCTTTGGGTCATCCGCATCTATTAGTGTTCGATTCCGGTGTGGGCGGATTGTCGGTCGTCGAGGAAATTTGCCGGGCGTTACCCACCGCGCGGGTTAGTTACATTGCAGATACTGCATTTTTACCGTATGGAACCAAAGAAGAGTCCGTGTTGATCGACCGTGTAGCACGCGTGGTCGGATCTTTGGCTCAGTGCGTGACGCCCGATCTCATCGTCATTGCCTGCAATACGGCGAGTACGGTTTGTTTGCCCCGATTGCGGGCGGATTTGCAGATCCCGATCGTGGGGGTGGTGCCGGCGATCAAGCCTGCGGCAGCCTTGAGCGCGCGGCGCGTGATCGGCCTGCTCGGAACCGTTGGGACCGTGCGGCGGCGTTATACCCAAGACCTGATCGATCGGTTTGCCCCTGACTGCCGGGTGGTCCGGGTTGGTTCTGCCGATCTCGTTCAGATGGCGGAAGCCGCCTTGGCGGGCCATCCGGTCAATCCGGGACTGATCAGGCGGGAATTGGCCCCCTTTTGGTCTGGGGCTGCGGCGGAACGGCCGGATGTCATCGTTTTGGCCTGTACCCATTTCCCCTTGATTCGTCAGGCATTGGTCGAAGCCATGCCCGAGGGCGTGCAGTTTATCGATTCAGGGCGTGCCATTGCGGCGCGGGTTCAGGATCTGTTGCCGATCCAGATGACCGAGAGCACAATCCTGCAGCGACCGCCGCACCGGATGTTCGTGACCCATGATGGGGGAAGGGTGCGCGATCAACAAGCGTCGTTTACCCAGTTCGGGTTCGGTCCCGTTCAGCTATTTGATCGATTGTCTTGATCGGGCCGGTTTCTGCCAGAGAAATACCCTTTCAAATGGGGGAGTGGGCCTAGATTGTGAGGGCGTGCGCCGCTTTCGTACAATGATGGCAGCAAGACGATTTTTTTGGGCGATTGCGGTCAAAAACGTATTTATTTTTTGCACACCGGATACCTAATAAGTTTTTCGGTGAATTTACTTGATCGCGAACGGCTTTGGGCGTTTTTATGGCGGGCAGATTTTTGCGCATGGGTGCGTTCACTTGTGCGCGATCTGCCTTTGTTGCGACAGGATCGAAGGAGAGACGTTTTGCTGAAGCATCTCATGGGAATGACGGCGTTCATCGTCGCCGTTATGCCGATCGCGGCCCAAGCAGCCTGCTTTAACGAGACGGAATGGAAGGCGGCGCATGTTCGGATATATCAGACGGACTTGCAGGTAGCCGCCCTTGAATGTGCCAATGTATCGGGTGCCGATCGGTCGGCGGATTATAACGCGTTTATCGCGAAGTTCAGCGACCGTTTGAAGGCGAACAGCAAGATCCTGACCAGCCATTTTCAACGGGTCTATGGCAAAGCCGCCAGCCGGGAATTGGATCAGTTCGTGACGAAAGTGGCGAATGATTCGTCGTCGCGGACCATGTCCGATATGGCGTTCTGTGCTAATTCCGCAGGGTTTTTCCAGGAAGCCCTGTCGTTGGAAAAACCGAAACTGGAAGAAGCGGCTCTCAATCATCTCTCCGATCATTCCGCCGTCGGCGATATGTGTCCGGCCAAAGCGGTGACGACGGCGGAAAAGAAAAAAGCCACGCCCAAAAAGGCGGGTTAAGCCACCGGATCATGGCAAGGCGCGCACGCGATCACGGACAAGATCGAGGGCGTGTGCGTCATTGGGCCCTGGGCTGGTGGCTCGTTGTCTTGATCGTGTGGTTTGTCGTTTCGATTGCGGCGGGTTTATTTGCCTATCGCATTGCCCAGGATGACCTACGCATGGCGGCGGCCGATCGTGCCCAATCGATTGCGGCCGTCGCAGCCCGTACCATCGCCCAGGCCGAACAAGTCCCTGAAATTCTGGCAGATGCAGCGGAAATCGTCGATGCTTTGGCCGTTCAGTCGAGCCCAGAGGCACGCCACCGCGCCGATCTCCATTTGGAGCGGATCGGGCGATTGAGCGGGATCGAGGTCCTTTATGTGCTGGACCGCCAAGGGGTGACGATCGCATCCAGCAATTGGCGATCGCCGCAAAGTTTCATCGGGCAGGATTTTAGTTTCAGACCCTATGCGCAAAAAGCCCTGCAAGGGGAAAAGGGACAGTATCTGGCCTTGGGCACCACGAGCCTTAGACCGGGCTATTTCATCGCCGTGCCCGCTGCCAATGGGATGGGGGTCGTCGTCGCGAAATTGGGGACCGACCTTTTGGAAAAAGATTGGTTGTTGGCCCCGGATATTTTGCTATTGACCGATGAGTTAGGGGTCGTCGTGATCACGAACCGCCCTGCCTGGCGGTTCTTGACGATGGAGCCGCTTGCTGAGGCGGTGCGCGATCGGATTGCCTTGAGCAAGCGCTATCCGGCGCAGGGGCTTGCCCCCTTGCCGATCGAACGGGGCGATGGGATTGTGCGGGTGATCGAGGGGCCCGATGCGGGATCCTATCTTGCGTTATCGGTCCCGCTGTCCTTGGGGCCATATGGCCTCGTGGTGCTGGCCTCGATCGAACCCGCGACCAGTAAAACCGCCCTCGCGGTCATCGTGACCGCCATCATGCTGACGATTGTCGCCTACGGCGTTGTTGCCGTGCTGCGCTGGCGCGGGCGCGAGCGGATGATGATCGCGATGTTGGAGCGCCATGTGTCCGAGCGTACGGAGGCGTTGCGCATGGCCCAGGGGGAATTGGTCCAGTCGGCCAAGCTTGCCACGATCGGGCAGATGTCGGCCAGTCTTGCCCATGAATTGACCCAGCCAGTTGCAGCGATACGGGGATTTGCCGCCAATGGGTTGATCTTGATGGAGCGCGCGCGCCACGTGGAGCTTGCCGATAATCTGCGGGCGATCATGGCGGTGACGGACCGGATGGGGCAAGTGGCGCGGCACTTGAAACTTTATGCGCGGCGCGGCCAAAATCAGGCATCGTTCGTTCCCTTGGCTGATCTTGTCGCCCGGACCGTGTCGGCCCTCGATGGGCGGTTCAGTCATTTGGGGATCGTGCCAGTGACGGATATTCCGCCTGATCTTCGGGTGTTCGTCGATAGTGTCGGGTTTGAGCAAGGGGTGATCAATATCCTGCATAATGCCTGCGATGTTCTGGAAGAGCGATCCGTGCGGGAAATTCGGATCTGGGCCGAGGAGAGCCCCCATCATGTGCAGGTGTTTTTGGCGGATAATGGTCCCGGGCTTGATCCGGATGTGGCGGGCCATGTGTTTGAGGCGTTTTTTACCACGAAACCGCCGGGGATCGGGCTTGGACTTGGCTTGTCGATCGCACGGGATTTGATTGAAGCCTTCGGCGGGCGCATTCGCGTCGATCCGTGCGGCAAGCCCTGGGGTGGGGCGGTCTTTGTTTTGGAATTGCCGAAAGGACCATCGTGATGGGCGAGGGGGCGCGTACGGTTTTCTTGGTGGAAGACGACCGGGCCTTGGGGCAGGCGACGGCACAGACCCTTGATTTGGCCGGGTTTCAGGTCGCGTTGTTTGAGCGGGTCACTGGGGTTGCCGAGAAAGTAGCCGCCCAAAGCCCGGCCGTTGTCGTGAGTGATGTGCGTCTGGCCGACGGGGATGGGTTGGCCCTGCACCAAGCCATCAAGGCGGTGGATCCTGATCTGCCGGTGATTTTGGTGACGGGGCATGGGGATATTGCCATGGCGGTGCGGGCGATCCGGGACGGGGCTTATGATTTTCTGGAAAAACCGGTCGAACCCGAAAAACTGATAGCGCAGGTCAGCCGTGCCCTGGAAAAGCGGCGTTTGATCCTGGAAAACCGCGCCTTGCAGATGCAGCTTGCCGCCGGACCGTTGGGGGGATTGGTTGGGCGTAGCCCCGCCATGGTGCAGTTGCGCCGGTTGATCGTCGAGCTTGCCGCCGTGCGCGCCGATGTTCTGTTGGTAGGCGAGACGGGGACCGGCAAAGAAGTCGTTGCCCGCGCCCTGCATGCTTTGGGTTTGGCACCACAGGCCGCCTTCGTCGCCTTGAATTGCGGCGCCATGCCCGAGACGATGATCGAGAGCGAATTGTTCGGGCACGAGCGCGGGGCCTTTACCGGGGCCGATAAGCGCCGGGTCGGGCGGATCGAATTCGCCCATGGCGGCACCTTGTTTCTCGATGAAATCGAAAGCATGCCGTTGCATGTTCAGGTGAAATTGCTGCGCGTCTTGCAGGAGCGCGCGGTCGAGCCATTGGGGACCAATCGCATCGTGCCAGTGGATTTGCGGGTGATTGCAGCGGCGAAGGTGGATTTGCTGGCGATGGCGGAGGCCGGGGATTTTCGCAAGGATCTTTATTATCGTCTCAATGTCGTGACGGTGAATATTCCGCCGCTCCGAGAACGGCCGGAGGATATTTTGCCGTTATTTCAGCATTTTACCATCATGGCTTCGATGCGGTATCGCCGGACGGTCGGCATGCCCGATGAGGGGTTGATGGAGCGGTTATTGGCCCATGATTGGCCGGGTAATGTGCGCGAAGTCAAGAATTGGGCCGAACGATTCGTCTTGGGCCTCGATCCAATCGCCCCCATGGCGCCAAAGCGGGGGTTGGCGGATCTTGTCGCATTTTATGAGCGCAGTGTGATCGAAACCGCCCTTGCCGCCCATGGTGGGGATGTCAATCGGGTTCTAGAGCAACTCGACCTGCCCCGTAAGACATTCTACGACAAGCTAAAACGCCATGGCTTGTCTCGTCGCGATTTCGAGGCGTGAGCGGCGTTTTTTGAGCGGATAACCGCACGGGATCTCGGGACTTTGTGCGGTAATTCGCAAAAAATCAGTTAATATATGATAAAAATCAAAGAGATGGTGTTGGCCCGGCATTTGCGTAATGATAAGGCGGGGTGACGCTGATCACCGATAAGAAAACACGAAAAGATCCGCACTGCGGGCAGGAGAAAACGCCATGGTATCGATCGACGCCGGACCCGGAGTTCGGCCTTCGCGGCCTATTTACTTTAATCTCACGTTTCAGGTTTTGATTGCGATTATTTTGGGCGTTTTAGTTGGAGTGTTGGCCCCGCACACTGCGCAAGATTTTAAACCGCTCAGCGATTTTTTCATTAAGCTCGTCAAACTGGTCATCGCACCGGTTATCTTTCTGACCATCGTAACCGGCGTCGCCCATGTCGGGGATATGAGTAAAGTCGGGCGGATTGGCGGCAAGGCGTTGATTTATTTCGAGTTGGTCACCACCTTTGCCCTTGGGTTCGGGTTGTTGATGGTCAATCTGATGGGGCCGGGTCATGGGGCCAGCCATGCTGCGGCCAATATGGCGGCAGATATTGCCAAAATTCAAAAAGACTCAGAGAAGCTGAATACCGTCGATTTCTTGTTGGGCATGGTCCCCGACAATGTGATCGGTGCCTTTGCCAAAGGGGATCTTATTCCGGTATTGATCTTCGCGTTGTTGTTTGGTGCTGCGATTTCCAAGATGGGGGATCGGGCTAGCCAGTTGAATAACATCCTGGCGCAAGTCTCGCAAATTTTCTTCAATATCATCAGTTACATCATGGTCTTGGCCCCAATCGGTGCCTTTGGCGGCATGGCCTATGCAATCGGGAAGTTTGGCCCTGAAATCCTGGGTAATCTGGCCCTGTTGATGGCGAGCGTTTATGCGACGATGGCGCTGTTCATCTGTTTGTGTCTTGGGGGGATCAGCTGGATTTACGGATTCAACATTTTTCGGTTTCTTGCCTATATCAAAGATGAGCTGCTCATCGTATTGGGCACGTCGTCATCGGAATCTGCCTTACCGCGTATTATGGAAAAGTTGCAGCGGTTTGGCGTAGCAAAGCCGGTGGTTGGGTTGGTCATTCCCACCGGTTATTCGTTTAATCTTGACGGCACCTCGATTTATATGTCGATGGCGACGATCTTCATTGCGCAAGCATATGGGGTCGAACTCAGTATCGAAAAGCAGATCGGGATTTTATTGATCCTGATGGTCACCTCGAAAGGGGCTGCCGGTGTTACGGGCAGTGGGTTTACGACGCTTGCCGCAACGTTGGCTTCGTTGCAGGTCGTGCCGATCGAGGGGTTGGGGTTGTTGATCGGGGTCGATCGGTTCATGTCGGAGGCGCGGGCCATCACCAATCTGATCGGCAATGCGGTGGCAACCGTCGTCATTGCTAAGAGCGAGAAGGCGTTCGATGAGACGATGGCGATTGATGAATATCGCCGCGAATTCAATAATCCGAAGATCGGATCGCTTTGACGATTGGCCCTAAAAGCCCCGATGAATTGATCGGGGCTTGCCGCGTTTGAAAAAAAACACCCCGCCAAGTTGCCTTGGCGGGGTGTTTTTGGTTGTTTTTACTGTTATTGCAGGACGATTTCCGCCCGGCGATTTTGCGGCTCGCGGATACCGTCGGCGGTCGGGACCAGGAGGCCCGTCTTGCCAACGCCCGTGGTCGTGATGTCGCTGGCCTTCACGCCATCGGCGGCCAATTGGCCCTTGACGGCTTCGGCCCGGCGTTCCGACAGGGCTTGGTTATATTTCGCGGAGCCAACCGTATCGGTATGGCCGGTCACGATGATCCGGGTCACATTGCCAGCCTTGACATTGTCGGCAGCGGCTTGGATGACCTTGGCGGCGGCCGCCGTGATGTCCGACTTGTTAAAGTCGAAGAACACCTGGAAGGCGCGTTGGACTTCGGGCTTCACGACCGGTTTCGGGGCTTCGACCTTGGCCGGGGGCGGCACCGGGGCCGCC
>DAISJD010000062.1:0-17272 GCA_036821645.1 Aliidongia sp. | reverse complement strand
GGCCGAGAACCGTCCCCGCGACCCGGTCGACCCCCCGCGCCCCGGCACTGGCCGTCAGGCAATCGAGGAGATGGCGCGGATCGCCGACCGTGGTGCCGCCCGGATAGAGGGCACCCCCGACCACCGCCCGCCCGAAGGCGGGTTCCAGGGCGCGCACCCGATCGCCATCGAGCCGTTCGACCGCAATGCCGAGATCGCGCTGGCGCGCGTGCAGGCCCGCCGCCGCCACATAGGCACCCGCATCCGTCCAAACCGACAGAATACCGGGACGGCGCAGCAGGCCCTGATGGCCCAATGCCCGCAGTCGCCGTTCCCACGCCGCCAAGGCCCCCCGATTGAGCGCGCGCAGGGCGTGGGATCCGGCGGCCACCCGCAAGGGACGACTGGCCGCCATGAACCGCAACAACCAGGGCAGCAGGCGCGGGACATAGGCGGGGGCGATCGAAAAGGGCCCCACCGGATCCATCACCCATCGCGGCACATGCGCCCAGACCTTGGCCGAGGCGAGCGGCATCACATCCATATCCGCAATCCACCCGGCATTGCCCGACGAGGCCGCCCCTTCCGGCGGGCCGCGATCGACGATCGTGACCGCATGGGCCGCATCCGCCAGGGCATGCGCCACGGCCACCCCCACAATGCCGCCCCCGATCACACAAACCCGCATGCCGTCCCCTTTCGGTTGAATGGGGTGAGATTACCATATTGGATCCAATATTCAATATGGGTATCGGAGCTATAGGGAATTTGCTTGATTTTTCATGAAATTCCTTATAATACTCATTTTGAGCATATTAAAGCCACTCAAACGATAAGGCTGTCGTCTCATGAAGATTATGGTGAATGCTCAGGAACACACACTGCGTCGATGGCGGTTTGCCGGGGGTGAGATCGGCGTGCGTTTTGACGATCCAGCGGCTATCTTTCAAGATTGCAGTGCTGATACTGTCGCCGAAATCTTCACTCATCTTCACAGCAGCGACGACCTCATGGCCTTATTCTTGGCAAGCGACGCCCTGCGTCGGCTTTGGCGGAACCATGTCGCCGATCGTGATCTGCCGATTACCGTCACGATACCCTATCTGCCATATGCCCGTCAGGATCGCGTATGCGCTCCTGGTGAATCCTTCTCACTCGCGCTCCTTGCAACCCTAATCAATGCCCAAAATTATGCTGCCGTTCGGGTTTGGGATGTCCATAGCCCCGTTGCCGACCGGCTGATCGCCCGCTTTCATACACTGTCTGCGCTGAAAATTTCCGACGCCTGTCGCACTTTATTGGCCGCAGAACATGTACTGGTCGCACCGGATGCCGGTGCAACGCCTCGGGTTGCCGCCATCGCACAAACGACAGGACGACCGATGATCGCCGCACAAAAACGCCGGGATCCCGGCACAGGGGCAATCATGGAAACCAGTCTTGTCCTCGATGAAATACAATTGAACGCCATCGCCGCCTGCGACTGTCTCATTGTCGATGATATTTGCGATGGCGGCCGCACCTTCATCGAACTGGCCCATAAACTACGCCCGTTCACACGGGGTAAAATCAGCCTTTACATCACTCATGGGATTTTCAGTCAGGGACTAGCCGTCTTCGATGGGGCGATCGATCGGGTCTATTGCCCGAATGTCTGGCCCGGCATCGACGATCACCCTCTTCTCGTTCGCCTATAAGGAAACATAACATGCGTCTGTCCCCGATCCATGCAACGGATTTTTACAAAACCGGCCATATCCGACAATATCCCGCCGGAACGGAATATATCTACGCCAACTTCACCTGTCGCAGCGATAAACTCGCCAATGTATTGCCGGATTTCGACCATAAGATCGTGTTTTTCGGTCTTCAAGGTGTCGTCCAGTGGTTGCTGATCGATCTGTGGGGGCGAGAGTTTTTCACCCGCCCCCTGCAATCCGTCCTCAATGCCTATGATCGTCGGATGAGCGGGGCTTTGGGTGCGGGTGCCGTCTCGACCGATCATATCCGGGAACTGCATCAATTGGGTTACTTACCCTTGCGGATCAAAGCATTGCCGGAAGGGTCCAGGGTTGATATCCGGGTCCCGGTTTTCACCATAACCAATACGGATCCGCGGTTCTATTGGTTGACCAATTATGTCGAAACCCAATTATCCGCCGAACTCTGGAAAAGCATAACCAGCGCCACCGTCGCCTATGAATATCGCCGCCTTTTGAGCCGCTATGCTGCCGAAACGGGCGCAGACCCGGCCCTTATCCCATGGCAAGGGCATGATTTCAGTATGCGCGGCATGTCCGGCATCTATGACGCCGCACAATCTGGTGCCGGGCATTTACTGTCCTTTCTTGGGACAGATACGATTTCGGCACTCGATTACCTCGACGATTACTATGCGGGGGGCGAGACCTTCATCGGCGGTTCCGTGCCCGCCACTGAACATTCCGTCATGTGCATGGGCGGACAAGATGATGAAATCGGCACATTCCGGCGGTTGATCACTGAACTCTACCCGTCGGGGATCGTCAGCATCGTCTCGGATACGTGGGATTTCTGGCGCGTGGTCACAGACTATGCCCGTGCGTTAAAATCTGAAATCTTGACACGATCCCCCGATGCGACAGGTCAGGCTAAAGTTGTCTTTCGCCCTGATAGCGGCGATCCAGTCGCAATCATCGCCGGTGATAGCAGGGCGGCCCCCGGCAGCCCCGAGGCCAAGGGGGCTGTTGAATGCCTTTGGGAGATTTTCGGCGGCACGATCAATCAAGCGGGCTTCAAACAGCTCGACCCCCATGTCGGCTTGATCTACGGCGATTCCATTACGCTTGACCGGGCATCGCGGATCTTGGCGGCGTTAAAGGAAAAGGGCTTTTCTTCGGGTAATATCGTCTTCGGAATTGGATCTTTCACCTACCAACACACGACGCGCGACAGTTTCGGCGCGGCGGTCAAGGCGACATACGGCGTGGTAAACGGGGTGCCGCGCATTTTATTCAAAGATCCGAAAACCGATTCCGGCACGAAGAGATCCGCGCGTGGCCTGTTGCGGGTGGAACAGGAAGCGGGTCGCTTCGTCCTCTATGACGAGCAAACCCCCGAACAAGAAAAACTGGGCCTGTTACACCCCGTCTTCGAGAATGGTGTCGCCCTCAATCAGGAATCCCTCGCCACACTACGCCGACGACTCTTGGGTTGATCGGCGTGCATAATCGACAGCCGGATCAGCCCAAAGAGACGGTTTAAAGGGTTATTGATGGAATCGCCAGTACCCCTGGGCTGGCCGGACAATGCACACGCCCCTCCACATCGGCAGAATATCGCCCTCGGCATTCGCTATCGCAAAAACTTGGCCGGTGACCAAAAGATTCTAGTTGAACAGGCGATGGAACGGGTCGGCATCGCCCATCGGGCGGATCATTACCCCCAACAACTTTCGGGCGGCCAACAACAACGGGCCGCCGTTGCGCGCAACAAATCGTCTCCATGCTCGACGGGCGGGTCGTACAGACTAAATTTAATGCGCGCCAAACGGTGCCCGAGATAATCTTGGCATGATCCGGGCAAGAAACGGCGCATAGCCCGACCTTTTCTTGCAAGACAGAAAAAATATCTTTGTATGTGCGATTAACGTGTGTTGCGTTATAATAACGGCCTCAAAATCATCGAAGGACGGCGGGGGATGATTGCCCCCCCTATCGCCGTTTCATGGCGCGCTGTTCTTCGCGCAGTTCGCCCAGACGCCGATCGACCAACCGGCACAGGGTCAGAATACGTTCATATTCATATTGCGGAAATTCCGCGCAGAATTCAGCGACTTGCTTGGTGAGATCGGGCAATGTCAGATCGAGACGGGGGCGACGGCGGGCCATGATGTTTCTGCCTTGTTGGTGTCTTGTGATGTTCAGTATCCCCATAGCCGCTTGCGGAAAGATTAAATGAGGGTCGGCAGACAAGATGAATATGCAAGTATTTGATAAAATTTCAACAATAAACAAATTCTTTATTTTGTGACCGTCTTTATCGCCGATACTGACCGGATCGGCCTTTTGCCCGCACGCCAAGGCCGATCCGTCCCATCCGCACCCCGCCCCTATCGGTGCAGGGCGTCGGTGATGCGCGCACTTGCCGCCAGCAACAGTGGTACGTGCATTTTTTCGATGCCAGCGGGATCGAGACGCCCGGCCCCCTCCGATGTGCCAAGGGCGGCGATCACCCGCCCCTGGTGATCGCGGATCGGAACGGCCGCCGCCAAGAGGCCCGGCGACAGTTCCTGATCGACAATGGCAAAACCCTGCGCCCTGATCGTCTGCAACATGGCGCGCAGCCGGGCGGGGTCCGTCTCGGTGCGGGGCGTATAGGCGGACGGCGTCTCGCCGATATAGCGGTCCCAGTCTTCGGGCGGCAAGGCGGCGATTTGGGTGCGGCCCATGGCGGTCGCAATCGCGGGCAGGCGAGCCCCGATCGTAATGCCGACGGCGATCGTGCCGAACCAATTGGCCCGCGCCACATGCACGACATCCTCGCCATCCAACACCGAGGCGGAACAGGTCGCCTCCACCTGCTGGCTCACCTGTTGCAATTCTGGCTGAACCGATTCCCAAAACGGCAAGGCCCCGAGATAGGTATAGCCCAGATCCAGAATGCGCGGGCGCAGGCGATAGTGTCGCCCCTCGACCGCGACGTAGCCCAATTCCACCAACGTGTGCAAGAACCGCCGCACTACGGCGCGCGAAAGGTCCGTGCGATGCGCCACCTCCGCCATGGTCAGGCTTTCGGCCCCCGGCCCAAAGGTGCGGATGATGCGCAAGCCCCGTTCCAAAGAATATACGAAATCGGGATCGGATTCTGCTTGAGTCATCGGACTACCTTAGAGTATGGTGTTCGCAATAAGAACATAAGTTCGACCAGCGAACAATACGGTGACGTATCCATACGCGAGGCGAACCATCCCAGCAAGGGATAAGGGAGGCGACGTCGTTTTTTTCGACGGGCCGCGAGAAGCGAGAAACCGGACTCTTCGAGGGGGTGCCCAGATCCTGGGCACCCTCTTTTCACGTCTGGACGTCCGCGATCGCCCCCCTTTGCGTCAGCGCGGACAGGGCGTGTTGCGGGCCAAGCCGTCATAAAGGTCCAGCATCCGCCCCAACCAGGGTTGGATCGGATCCTCGTCCGTCAGCAGGGTAAAGCCGCTCACCGTGCGCACCCATTGAAAGATGCTGAACACGGCGTAATCGGCATAAAGCGGGCGATCCCCCCCAAGATAGGGATGGGCGGCAAGCACCCGGCGCACAGGTTCCAAGGATTGCCGGATCGCGGGCAGACGCGCGTCGCGGTCCGCGATCACCGCCTCAAGCGGCTGGCCGAACCGGGCCTCGCGGGTTTGGCGGAAATAGGGTTGATCAGCCGGGTCGAGATGCCGCCAGACATCCGCAATGATCGACCGTGCGATCTGAGGATGGAACACCGTATCGGTCCAACCGAGAATGAACTCGCCGAGCGCCGCCGCCGCCGGGTCCCCGAACAGGGACGGGGCCTCCGGCCGCGTTGTCTCAAGATGGCGGGCAATGCACGCGGAATCGCCGATCACCTGATCCCCATCGATCAGGACCGGCACCTTATCCTGCCCGAGATCGGTGAGGGCGGCCCGCTCGTGCAGCCGCCAGATCCGCGTCTCATAAGCAATGTTTTTATGGGCGAGCGCAAGACGCACCCGCCAGCAATAGGGACTGAACCGATGGGCGGGATCGGCCCCGGCAAGATCGAATAGGATAACGGTCATCGGGTTTGTTTCCTCACTTGGCGGCAACGGCCCGCTTGGCCTAGACTGCCGCCTTCGCATCATCCTCACCCCTTCTGGGCCAAGAGAACAAGGGGCCATTTCATGCAGGAAATCTTTCCGTCCCTGTTCCTTCTGCGCCCGGCCGAGCCCACAGCGCAAACGCCCTATACCTATTTAATCAAACGGCCGGACGGGCATTCGCTGTTCGCGACCAAGGCGGATATGACCGCGTTCATGCCGATCCTCTCCGCCGCTGGCCCCGTGCGCCATCTCTTGTTGGGCGATCGCCACCATGGGGCCGCCCATACCCCAGGATTGGCCCGATCCCTCGCCTGCCCCATCCTGTGCAGTGCGGGGGAGGCCAGGGTGCTGGCCAAACTGGGCGTGCCGGTCGATCGGCCCCTTGACGAACGCCGGGCACCCGTCGCCGAGGATTTGGAGGCCATACCGACCCCCGGCCATACGCGCGGGGCGCTTTCCTATCTTTGGACAAAGGCCGGTCAGCGGTTCCTGTTCGTCGGCGATACGATCGCACCGATCGACGGCACCTGGCGCACCTGGGTCACACGGCCGAACCGGCCCTTGATGCGCGAGACCCTGTCCCTGCTGGCAAGCCTGCCGGTCGATGTCGTGCTGTCCAATTCCTTCGCCGCAAGTCCCGTCCCGTGGCAGCGGGTCACGGCCGTGCAATGGCGGGATATCTGTGCCGACATCGCGCGAAACCTCGATCGTTAACCGTTCGATTCTTCGAACAACTTCATCACCATCGCCACGTCATAGGGTTCTTCGCACAGACTGTCGGCATCCCATTGGCTGCGCCCCGGTGCGAAGAAATCGCCGCCATAAATATGGATCGCCCCGGTAAAACGCGGGATCGGGTTGATCACGGAATGGATGATATCCGGCCCCAGGGTCGCGATCTCGCCCGCCGACAGGGATTGGGCACCGGCCGCCTCGATCCTGGTGGTCGGATCGTCCCCGCGCTTGCGCCAAAAGACATTATCCTCCCGCCCGGTATAGATCCCGATCAAGGCCCACATCCGGTGATTATGCGGCAGGAGTTGCATCCGGGGTCCCCACACGAAATTGAGGATCGTCAGATGATCCGATCGGTAGAGCGTCGTCACCCCGGCCCGCACCGGCGCCCCCACGGCTGCGATCAGACGCGGACCATCGGCCAGCGCCCGGGCCAGCACGGGGCGCACGGCACCGGGGCGCTTGTCGCGCGCCAAGGCTGTCTCTGCATCGGCAATGAAATGATCGAGATCGAAGCCCATAATCCTGACCCACATCCGGTGACGGTCCGGCCATCATACCCGAAACCGCCCCCGATCGAAGCCCAATTCAAGCCCGTGTCAGGGCGCGCCGGGCCCCGTGCCGCCAGACCGGGTTCGGGCTGCGGGTGTGCCACCAGACCATGGCATGGACGAGTTTGATCGCATGATCGTCAGGATGCCGGATCGCCTGCCGCACGATCTCATCCCAGTCCCACCCATCTGGAAGGCTAGGTGCAGGGGTCCGATCCACCGTCAAGAGTGCGGCCGTCAGCGCGCGCCAGACGGGCGACCAATCGATACCGTTCAACCAGGGCGCCAATACCGCCAAGGCCCGCGCACCGGTCGCCAGATGCAACAGGGTGAAATTACCGGTTTGGGCATAATCCCCCGCAACCAGCACCGCCACCGCCCGGAGCCGGTCGATCGGATCGCCGGTAAGGCCGCCGCCAAAGCGCCGATAGGTCATGGTCCGGGTCATATCGACCATCCGCGCCGCGATCAGTCCCTTGTCGCTGCGTATGCCGCCGTCATGGGTGCGATGCGAGGCCAAGAGGGCCCCATGCCAATCGGCCACCGACGCGTCAGAGGCCCCGGCATCGGGCGGATCGAGCGGCATCCAGCGCAGGGCCCAATAGGCAAGCCCCGCCGCCAATTCCCCGTCATGGCCCATCTCAACCCCGTGCGCCACCCGGATCGCCCCATGAAAGGCGGCAGCCCCGACCCCCGTCAACAACGCGGGCAAACTGTCCCGCAACACCGCATCCCACCCCTGTGCGGCGATCGCGGCGGCAAAATGCGCCGTGAGGGCAGCAAACCCATCCTCCTTGCCGCGTAAGGCGCGCCAATCCGGCCCAACGCGCGCCCCATTCACGCCGCCGCCCGATCGCGAGCTGAATCGGACCGTATAAGCGGCGAAAAACCGGTCGAGCCCGGCATCGTCTGCCCCAAGCCCGGCCAGCGCGCCGAGCGCCATGGGCAAATGGCTCGACAAGTGGTCGGCATATTCCGGGGGAAAAGAGAGGCTTTCATCAAGCAACTGAAACAATCTCGTCGGCGGGTTCATGATCATCTTGCCTTTGCGGTCGGTGTGGAACGATGATCAACGCTACAAGTTCACGTAAACTTTAAGTCAAGGGGGTTTTTATCCCCCGACCTTTGGAAAAAGAACCATGGCAAAACCACCGAAACCGGACGATTGGCTCGATATCGGCACCCTGGCACGCCGCGCCGGTATTGCCGCCAGTGCGTTGCGCTATTATGAGGCGGAAGGGTTGGTGCAGAGCCGGCGCACCGCAGGCGGACGGCGTCACTATCCCCGCGCGGTCCTGCGCCGGATCGGCTTCATTCGCGCGGCCCAGGCCCTTGGGCTTTCGCTGGCCGAGATCCGGTCTGCCCTCGGCACCTTGCCGGACGGGCGCACGCCGACGCCTGCCGATTGGGCTCGTCTGTCGCGGGAATGGCAGCCGATGCTCGACGCCCGGATCGCAGCCCTGATGCGGTTGCGCGATACGCTGTCGGGGTGCATCGGTTGCGGCTGTCTATCGTTGGAAAAATGTGCGCTCTACAATCCGGGGGATGCGGCGGCCCGTTTGGGGGACGGGCCGCGCTATCTCCTCAGCGACGCGCGGGCGGGCGGGCCGCCGGACGATCGTTCTACCGACTGATCTTCGCCAGGGTGCCGCCATCGGCGGTCGCGATCAAGCCGTAGAGATCGGGCCTGCGATCCCGGAACAGCCCCCAGGAATCCCGGCGAAGGCGGTTTTTCACCAGATCGACCGCCGCGATCAGGATCGCTTCTGCGTCGCGCCCGGCTTCGGCCACCTTCGCCCCGGTATGATCGGTGATGAAGGACGAGCCGTAGAAGGTCGTCTCTGCCACGGCCCCCGCCTCGCGTCCGATCCGGTTGGCGGCAATCACCGGCACCAGATTGGCCCCGGCATGACCCTGCATCACCCGTTGCCAATGGTCGCGGCTATCCAGGGTCGGATCTTGCGGTTCGGATCCGATCGCAGTCGGATAGAACAACAGATCCGCCCCGGCAAGGGCCATGCAGCGTGCGGCTTCGGGGAACCATTGATCCCAACAGATCCCGACCCCGATCGTGCCGTAGCGTGTCGGCCAAACCGTGTGCCCCGTGTCGCCCGGCCGGAAATAGAATTTTTCCTGATAGCCGGGCCCGTCGGGAATATGGGATTTGCGATAGAGGCCCAACGAGCGGCCGTCGGCATCGATCACCATCAGGGAGTTATAATAAGCCTGTCCCGCCCGTTCGAAAAAACTGACCGGCAGGACGACCGACAAGTCGCGGGCCAATGCGGCGAACCGGGCGATCGTCTCATTGCCCTCGGCCGGGCGGGCCTCGGCGAACCAACGGGGGTCCTGATCCTTGCAGAAATACGGGGTCTCGAACAATTCGGGCAGCAAAATGATCTGCGCCCCTTGTCCCGCCGCATCCCGGACAAACTGCAACCCGGTTTGGATATTGGCCTCGCGATCATCGCCGCAGGCAAATTGCAGGGCGGCAACCTTGATCTCTGTCATGCTGTCATCCTCTGGCGGTGGTAAGTGTGTTGACGGGCAGGCCCAAAGGCTGCTGTTGGGTAATGCAATGAATGCCGCCGCCCCCTTCGAGAATGGCCAGGGCCGGGATCTGGACCACGGTGCGATCAGGAAAGGCCCGGGCCAGAATATCGCGGGCGACCGCATCCATCGGATCGTCGAAGGCGGGGGCGATCACCGCCCCGTTGGCCAGATAGAAATTAATATAGGTCAAGACCAACCGCCCCGCCGCCGTATCGCGCCGGGCCGGCAACGGCATTTCGATAATCTCGAACGCGCGACCCTTGGCGTCCCGCGCCGCTCGCAGGCGGGCGAGATTATCCTGCATCGGGCGGTAATTGGCATCGTCCCGGTCGTCGGTGACGGTCGTCATCACCACGCCGGGCCGTACGAAGCAGGTAATATCGTCGACATGCCCGTCCGTATGGTCGTTTTCCAACCCTTCGCCGAGCCAGATCACCGTTTCGACCCCGAGCCACGCCTTGAGATTCGCCTCGATCGCCGCTTTCGACAGGGTCGGGTTGCGGTTCGGGTTCAACAAACATTGTTCCGTCGTGATGACGGTCCCCTCGCCATCCACATGGATCGACCCGCCTTCCAGGACGAAAGGGGCGGAAAACCCATAAACCCCCTGATCGCGGAGCACGGCCGCCGCCACCGCCGCATCTTTTTCAAACGGCCATTTGCCGCCCCAGGCATTGAACCGCCAATCGGCCCCGGCCACGCGTCCGGCACCGTCGACTAGAAATGTGGGCCCACTGTCGCGCATCCAGGAATCGTCGATCGGCAGGGGCAGCAGGCTGATCCCCGTACCAAGATAGCGCCCCGCCTCGGCAAGGTCGGGGGGATTGACCACCATCGTTACCGGCTCGAACCGGGCAATCGCCTGGGCGACGGCGGCAAAGGCCAGTTTCGCCTCATGCTCGAACCCGTTCCAAAGGGCCGCATGGGCGGGCCAGGCCATCCATGTCCGGGCATGAGGCACCCATTCGCCCGGCATCTTGAACCCTGCATCGACCGGGGTCCTTGCCATCACCATCCTGATCCTCCCTCTCCCGACAATCACGCACGCGCAGCGTTCGATCCCCTGCAATCGCCATCCGATCCAAGATCCCGCTTCATGACATGAAGAGTGCACTGAAACAATGGCCTCGCACCCTATTTTCGATTTCGCCCCCGCAACAAGGCTTCACATTCCGCCCAAAGCGCCCTAAATTTCGGACTTCTCTAACGGCGATGCCGTTTTGGAGGATAACGCTAAAAACCGTTTTAAGGGTTTCCTTGTTTTTTTAGTCGAACATCAAGGGAAAATCGCTAAAGTGCCCGAACCCGGGCAGCCTTAAACCCCTGCCAACCGGTTTCACCGGGAACGGTCGACATATCCTGGAGGATTACCCCCGTGAGCCACACTCTGCCCCCGTTTCGCGCCGCCGACGACGAACCCAAGCCGGAAGCGACCGAAAAGCCCGCAGCCAGCCAGAACGAGCTTGAATCCCGCCTGTTGAAGGGCCGCAAGGTCATGATTTTCGGCGAGATCAACGACAAGCTTGCCCGCGACGTGGTGGCCCGTATTCTGACGCTTGCCGAAGAATCCGACAAGCCGATCGATGTTTTCGTGAATTCCCCCGGCGGTCATGTGGAATCGGGCGATTCGATCCATGACATCATTAAATTCGTGCGCGAATCCCTGACCGTTCGCATCATCGGCACCGGATGGGTCGCGTCGGCCGGGGCCCTCATCTATGTCGCCGGGGCCAAGGATCAACGGTTCTGCCTGCCCAATACGCGCTTTCTGCTGCATCAACCGATGGGCGGCGTGCGCGGTCAAGCAACCGATATCGACATCGAAGCGCGCGAAATCATCAAAATGCGCGAACGCCTGTCCCAAATCACCGCCTCCGAAACCGGTCAACCGATCGAGCGCGTACGCCGGGATACGGAACGCAATTACTGGATGTCGGCCGCCGAAGCCAAGGAATACGGCCTCGTCCACCGCATTATCACAACCCGCGCCGATCTCGCTTGATCGCGGGCGAACCGTAAAAACGGGCCGGCTGCCTCAGGGGCCGGCCCTTTTTTTGCTTGTTTATTTCCATATTTCAATTATTATTGAATTATGGAATCAAATCAAGCCGTAACGGCCCTGGCCGCCCTCGCCCAAACCGCCCGCCTTGCCATCTTCCGCACCCTGGTCGCGGTGGGGCCTGAAGGACTGGCCGCCGGTAAAATCGCCGAGGCCACGGGCATCGCCCCGTCTTCCCTGTCGTTTCACCTCAAGGAATTGAGCCATGCTGATCTCGTCACCGCCCGCCAGGACGGGCGTTTCATCATTTATGCGGCCAATTTCACCCGGATGAATGCGCTCTTGGCGTTTCTCACCGAAAATTGCTGCGGCGGCTCTCCTTGCCTGCCCGCAGATGCGAAACGAGGCTGCTGACCCCTTGCATCGAGCCCATGATGACACAAAAACCATACAATATTCTTGTGCTGTGCACCGGCAATTCAGCCCGCAGCATCATGGCCGAAGCCCTGATCGCCGTCATGGGCAAGGGCCGGTTTCACGCGTATAGTGCCGGCAGTCATCCGACCGGCACCGTCAATCCCTATGCCCTAGAACAGATCGCGGCGATCGGGTATCCCCCAGGCAGACTGCACAGCAAGAGTTGGGAGGAATTCGCCCGTCCCGATGCCCCGCAGATGGATTTCATCATCACGGTTTGCGACAATGCCGCCGGTGAGGTTTGTCCCATCTGGCCGGGTCAACCGGTTTCCGCCCATTGGGGGTTCGAAGATCCGGCAGCCTGTACGGGCAACGACGCCGAAAAACGCGCCGTCTTTGCCAAGATCTTTCGGCAAATAATGGGACGGGTTCAGCTTTTTGTGAACTTACCGTTCAAAATGCTCGATAAAACTGCGATCAAGCATGAAATGCGCGCCATCGGCAGGATGCCGGTATGAGGGGCATCCGCCCTTTGGTCGCCGAGGGTCTGGGCACGGCCTTTCTGTTGGCCGTCGTCGTGGGATCGGGCATCATGGCCGAACGCTTGGCCGAGGGGAATGGGGCGATTGCCCTTCTCGCGAACAGCCTTGCGACCGGGGCGGGCCTTGTCGCCCTGATCTTGACCTTTGGCCCCTGTTCCGGGGCCCATTTCAATCCCGTCGTCACCCTGTCCGCCGCCTGGCAGGGCACGTTTGCCTGGCGGGATGTCGCCCCCTATCTCACCGTTCAACTGATCGGGGCCTTCGTCGGGGTCGGGGCCGCCCATTTCATGTTCGAGGTGCCCCTCTTTTCCGTGGCATCCCATATCCGCACCGGCACCGGCCAATGGGGCAGCGAGTTTATCGCGACATTCGGCCTTGTCGGGGTCATCGTCGGCTGCACCCGGCGACAGGCCGCCCTAACCCCGTTTGCGGTCGCCGCCTATATCACGGCGGCCTATTGGTTTACGGCATCCACTTCCTTCGCGAACCCCGCCGTCACGCTGGCCCGGGCGGCAAGCGACACGTTCGCCGGGATCCGGCCTTTAGATTGCGCAGGCTTTATCGCAGCGCAAATCGTGGGGGCCGGTGCGGGAACTTGGCTGTTCTCGTGGCTCTATCCAGTTGAGCCGACCGGCGATTGATGGCCATCACCGTCCCCCTAATCCCCCAACGCCGCCCCGGCGGGCCTGCGATCGTCATGAGCCCCGTAAAGCCAACCGGGGCGGAGCGTGCTCGTAATCGCCGGGTCCATCCCGACGATGGGGGCCTGTCGTCCCAAGGGCACGGGCGGGGCGACCAGAATCGCCTCGGCAGCCCCCCAGGGGGTGATTTCCATCAACCGATGGCCCTTTGCCTGCAACAGGCGTTTCGTGTCGGGCGACAGGCCGTCTTTTTCGATTTGCAAGGCATCGGGGTTCGTCTGAACGTGGATGCGCGGCGCATTCACCGCCGCCTGGGGATCGAAGCCGTGATCGATCACATCGACCAAGACATTGGCCAGGATCGAGATGATCCGCCCGCCGCCGGGAGAGCCCAGGACCATAAACAAGCCGCCATCGCGGGTGACGACCATCGGCGTCATGGAAGAAAGCGGGCGTTTGCCCGGTTCGATCCGGTTCAATTCCCCCTGGGTCAAGCCCGATAGATTCGATTCCCCCGGCACGGTGGTAAAATCGTCCATCTCGTTGTTCAAGAGGATGCCCGTCCCCGGCACCACGACCGCCGCCCCGAAAAATCCGTTGAGCGTGGTGGTGAGCGCTACGGCATTGCCCGCCGCATCCACAACCGACAGATGGGTGGTTTCCGGCCGTTCCCGTTGCAGGGGGCCGGGCGGCGGCACGGGGGTGACGCGTGCGGGATCGATCGTCGCCGCTTGGCGTTTGGCATAGTCCTTCGATAGGAAAAGGGCCGTCGGATTATCGACGAAGGCGGGGTCGCCCAAGCGGCTATTGCGGTCGGCATAGGCCCGGCGCAGCGCCTCCGCCATCAGATGCACCCCATCGGCGGCCCCGAAACCCAGGGATTTCAGATCGAAATTTTCCAAGATATTCAATGTTTCGCACAGGGCAAGCCCGCCTGAACTGGGCGGGGGCGGTGCGGCAATCCGATAGCCCCGATAGGTGCAGGAAACCGGTGTGCGAATGACGGCCTCATAGGTCCTAAGATCCGTCTCGGTGATGAGACCGCCCCCGGCCTTGTTCGCCGCGGCGATTTTTCGGGCGAGATCCCCCTCGTAAAACACTGGATCGCCATCGGTCGCGATCCGTTCCAAACTATCGGCGAGATCGCGTTGGATCAACCGATCGCCCGCCTGCCATGGCGTGCGATCCGGTTTGATGAAAATCCGGGCCGCCGCCGGATCGGCCGCCAGACGATCACGCGATCCGTTCAATTGTTCCGCATCGCTGCGGGTCAGAATGAACCCGTCACGCGCAAGACGGATGGCCGGTGCGATCACGGTGGCCGGCGGCAAAGTCCCGAATGTCTTCAAGGCAAGGATCAAGCCGCGCACGGAACCCGGCACACCGGCGGCAAGATAGCCGTCGAGGCTGCTTTTCGCCCGGCTTTTGCGATCCGCCCCCAGATAAAGGCTGGCAGTCGCCGCCGCCGGGGCCGTTTCGCGAAAATCCACCACCATCTCGCGGCCATCGGCCTTGCGCAGCAGCAAGAACCCGCCCCCGCCGATATTGCCGCAACAGGGATGCACGACGGCAAGCGCAAAGGCCGTGGCAACCGCCCCATCGACGGCATTGCCGCCCGCGCGCAAGATTGCGCGTCCCGCTTCGCTCGCAAAGATCTGGGACGATACGACCATGGTTTTTTCCGCCTCGACCGGCGGATGGTCGATCGCACCGGCCCCGATCGGCATCAAGCCAACGAGGCCGCCAAGGGCGATCGATACCAAGCGCTTAATCGGGCGCATGACAAACCGCTTCGATATTATGGCCGTCCGGGTCCAAGACGAAGGCCCCGTAATAATGCGGATGATAGTGGGGGCGCAGGCCCGGTGCCCCATTGTCACGCCCCCCGGCAGCGAGGGCCGCTGCATGGAACGCATCGACGAGGGTGCGGCTTGCCACGCGAAACGCCACATGGATCGGCGGCACGTTGGGCGATCCTTCGCTGATCCAAAAATCCGGTTTGCCCCCTTCGCCGAAACCGGCAACCGCCGTATGGCCGGTGACATCCGCCGACAAATCCATCAAGAGGTCATAGTGGATCGGGGCAAGAGCCGCTTGATAAAATGCCTTGCTCTTATTGAAATCGGCGACGTTGACGCCGGTATGATCGATCATGGGACGGTTCCTTTTGTGAATTTACGCGACGATCAAGAGGGCGAACCCATCATATCCCTTGATGCCCACGGTCTGGACCGCAGTTGCCGTCACCCGCCGATCCGTGCGCACGATCGCCATGAAGCGCCGCACCCCCTCCACACTCGGGTCCGCCGTGTCGGCATCGATCACGGCCCCACCCCGCACGACATTGTCGACCACGATGAGGGTGCCGGACCGGGCGAGCGTGAGTGCCCGCTCGTAATACTCGGGGATAAGGCGTTTGTCGGCATCGATGAAGATGAAATCGAACGGGGCCTCACCCGCCGCGATCATCGCGTCCAGCGATGCCAGCGCCGGCCCGACCCTGACCTCCGCCCGGTCATGAAGACCGGCCGCATCGAGGTTCGCGCGCGCGACATCGGCATGTTTTGGATCAAGTTCAAGGGTCACGAGCCGCCCGCCCGCCCGCAAGGCGCGGGCGAGCCAGATCGCACTATAGCCGCCCAAGGTGCCGATTTCCAAAATCCGTCCGGCCGCGATCATGCGCGCATAAAGATGCAGAAGCTTGCCCTGATTGGGGGCGACATTGATCGCGGGCAGACCCGCCGCATCGCTTCTGGCAAGCGCACCGAGAAGAACCGGATCGTTTTCGATCAGATGATCGCAGAGATAATGGTCAACCGCCCGCCATTGATCCGTCATCGTCATATCCCCTGGTTTGCAGTGCCGCTTGGCGCGCCGACATATTGCACCCGAAGGCGGCACCTGTTAAGCCCTATCGCCATGATCTTTAGGGTATGAAGGGACGCATCCATGTTGCGACGGGTCTATGAGTGGATACTGCGCCAAGCCGGGCATGAACACGCAATCTGGACCCTGTCGGCCGTGTCCTTTGCCGAAGCCTCGTTTTTCCCTCTGCCGCCGGATCTGTTGCTCGTTCCGATGATCGTCGCACGCCGAGATCGGGCGATGTTTTATGCGGCCATCACGACTGCGACCTCCGTCCTGGGCGGCTTGCTCGGCTATGCGATTGGATATTATCTCTTCGAACTGGTCGGCCATTTCATCGTAACCCACCTGTCATCGCAGGCGAGCTACGATTATCTGAAAGGCGAATTTGCAACCTACGGGGCCTGGGTCATCATCGGCAAAGGCATTACACCCATCCCCTTCAAATTGGTCACGATCCTGTCCGGGGCCTTGCATTACGATCTCGTCAATTTCATCGCCGCCGCCATCGTGTGCCGCGCCATTCGGTTCTTTCCACTCGCCCTTGCGATTTATTATTTCGGCGAGCAGGCGCGCCGCTTCATCGAAACCCGTCTCGCCCTGGTGACAAGCGTCACGGTTTTCGCCATTATTGCCGGGTTCGTCATCCTCAAGGTTCTGTGATCCATGCTGGCCCTGCCCACCACCCCGCTTGCCCGCCATCTCATCCTGCCGACCGGATTGCTGTCGCTTGCCGTCATCGGCGGTGCCTTGGCCTTCGAACATCTGGGCGGGCTTGCGCCGTGCGAGTTGTGTCTGTTGGAACGCTGGCCCTGGTATGCTGCCATCCTGTTGTGCGGGCTGTTGCTGGCGGCGGGGCGGAAACTGCCGATTCTGCCGGTCGGCCTCTTGATCGCAGCCCTGTTCGTCGGGTCTGCCGCCCTTGGTTTCTATCATGTCGGCGTCGAAAATCATTTCCTGCCCGGCCCCACCGCCTGCACCGCCCAATCCATGGTGGGATTGAGCGCGGTTGAACGGATTGCCCGCCTCAAGGCCCTGCCCGTCGTCCAATGCGACGTTATTCAATGGTCGCTGTTCGGCATCTCGCTGGCCGGCTGGAACATGCTGGCCTCGCTGCTGCCGGTTTTCCTGGCCGCACGCCTCATCCGCACCCGCAAAACCGGATCCTGATCATGGCCGATCCCGTAACC
>DAISJD010000061.1:0-17354 GCA_036821645.1 Aliidongia sp. | reverse complement strand
GCCGATATTTTCGATGAAATGTTCGGCGAGTTTGTCGGCGGGCGGCGCGGTCAGGCGAATAGCCGGGGCAGCGATCTGCGCTATAATCTTGAAATCAGTCTTGAAGACGCTTTCAAAGGCTCGACCACCCAAATCCGGGTCCCAACCTCTGTCGGCTGCGAGCCGTGCAAGGGAACCGGGGCAGAGGCGGGGTCCAAGCCCACCAATTGTTCGACCTGCGGCGGGATCGGCAAAGTCCGTGCCCAGCAGGGCTTCTTTACGATCGAGCGCACATGTCCCACCTGCGGTGGTGCCGGGCGCATGATCGAGAATCCGTGCAAATCCTGTGGCGGTCAAGGTCGCGTGCGCCGGGAGAAGACCCTGTCCGTGACCATTCCGGCCGGTGTCGACGATGGCACCCGCATTCGTCTGACCGGCGAGGGCGAGGCCGGCATGCGCGGCGGGGCGGCGGGCGATCTCTATATTTTTCTGTCCGTCGCACAGCATGGGTTGTTTCACCGCGACGGCTCGAACATTCATTGCCGGGTGCCGATTACGATGACCGCGGCCGCTTTGGGCGGTCAGGTCGAAGTGCCGACGATTGACGGGGCCCGTGCCCGCGTCACCGTTCCGGCCGGTACGCAGTCTGGGGCCCAATTCCGCCTGCGCGGCAAGGGCATGTCGGTGATGAAGAGTACCCAACGCGGCGATATGTATGTCGAGGTTGTCGTCGAAACCCCAGTCAACTTGACCAAGCGTCAGCAAGAATTGCTGCGCGACTTTGAAAAAGCCGGTGACAAGGACCAGACCAGCCCGCAATCCGAAGGTTTTTTCGGTCGCGTGAAGGAGTTTTGGGACGATTTGCGCGATTAGGCGGCGAGCCGATCGATGGGTGGCAAAGCCCCGCCAGAGAGGCGGGGCTTTTTTATGGTAGGTTAAATCTTGGCTTCGATCTTGTCGTATCCATTGACACGATAGAGGATGAGAGAGAATAGCCAACCCACCGCAAAGAGCGCGATGATGCCATAACCCAACAGGCCGAAATTGGCGTTGAGGGCAGTGACGCTATCCCAAAACGGTCCATCAAGATCGAACTGATCGACGAGAAGACCCAGGGTTTCAAGGCCGCCGACCAGGAGGGCGGCCAAGACCGAAACGAAGGTAATCGTCAGATTGTAATAAAGCTTGCGGATCGGCTTGACGAATGCCCAGCCATAGGCACCCAGCATCAAAATCCCGTCTAACGTATCGACCAACACCATCCCGGCAGAAAATAAGGCCGGAAAGACCAAGATCGACCAGACCGGCATGCCGTCATTTGCACTGGCCGCCGACAGGCCCAGCACGGCGACCTCGGTTGCGGTTTCAAAGCCGAGACCGAAAAGAAAGCCCAGCGGATACATGTGCCAACTGCGGGCGATCAGGCGGAAAAAGCGCTGTAAGATCCGGCTCATGAAGCCGAGCCTAGAGAGCAGGACCTCGAGATCTTCTTCAATGATCGGTTCACCCCGTTTTGCCGCGCGAAAGCTGCGCCAAACGCCACAGAGCACCAGGATATTGGCCCCTGCGATCGCAAACAGGAAAAAAGCCGAAATACTGGTGCCGATCACGCCGCCAATTTCCCGAAACCCGGAAAATTGGCTTTGCAGAACGCTTGTCGTGGTAGCAAGTCCGATCGACAGTAGCAGGACGACGCTCGAATGGCCGAACGAAAAGAAGAAACCAACCGAGACTGGCCGTTTTCCTTCCTGCATCAGTTTGCGCGTTACATTGTCGATGGCGGCGATATGATCGGGGTCGACCGCATGGCGCAGCCCAAAACTATAGGCTAAGAGCGCAGTGCCCAAGAGGACCGGATAATCCTGGAAGGCGATGAAGGCCCAGAGCCATGCGGCGATGTTCATCGCAATCAGCAGGCCGATCATCCCCCCGATCTTCGTGCGCAGCCCCACCTTTGAATCGTCGAAAATTTTACGGAACATCAAAACGATCTTTCCCCCGGACACCCGCCGTGCCGGGATAAAGGACCGACGGAAAACGGGGTGGGGGAATACGGTGCCAAGCGACCGATCCCGCCGCCGCCCTCCGCAGCCCGGTTGCATGACGACAGGCAGGTCTCCTGGCTTCGCGGGTCATCATCCGCATCCCGCCTTCCCGGTTGCCCAGTGGCATGATGGCTGCGGACTCGCCGCTCACAGTTGCGGGGGCAGCCACGGATTGGAACCGACCGGCACGCTGTCGCATAATCGCGATCAGGACCGATGGCTGTTACCGTGTTCCCTTTTCATCCAACAAGCAGGGCGTGTTGGAACCTATCGGTGCCGAGAATTACGGATTTCGGCGCTGCTGTCACGGTATTTCTGGTCCCCTTGACCGAGATTGGGTCAAAATTGTGATGAAACAGGGCAAGCCCCTCGCGCGGGAGGGGGGATAACGGGGCCACCCGGTGACCGCGCCGATCGTGGGGTTAGCCGCGCACGGCATTCAGAAAGAGACTGACATCCTGGCGCAGGTGTGTGGTTTGGGATTCCAGGCTTTCCGCCGTTTCCCGCACGCTGGCCGCCGCCCGATCGGTATTGGCCGCCTCGTCGCTGACCCCGGTGATCGCTGTTGAAACCGTGACCGTACCTTCTGCCGCTTGGCGAACATTGGCGGCGATCCGGTTTGTGGCGGCCCCTTGCTGCTCGACGGCGCAGGCGATGGCGATACTGGTATCGTTCAACTGACCGATGACGCGGCTGATCCCTTCGATGCTGGCGACGGCAGCATCGGTTGCCTCTTGAATGGCTTGGATCTGGCGATCGATTTCCTGGGTGGCATGGCCGGTCCGGTTCGCCAGGGATTTTACCTCGCCTGCGACGACGGCAAACCCTTTGCCGGCTTCCCCGGCGCGGGCGGCCTCGATGGTGGCGTTCAGGGCTAACAGATTGGTCTGGCTGGCAATTTCGCTGATCAATTTGGTGATTTCGCCAATTTCACGGGCCGCTGCGGCAAGCCCAGATACGGCATTGCGGCTTGCTTCGGCCTCGCGCACGGCACCATCGGCGATATCCACCGAATGGGCGACCTGTTGGGCGATTTCTGCAATCGATCCCGCCAATTCGTCGGCGGCGGTGGCGACCCGGTCGACATTGGCCGTCGCCTCGGCTGCGGCTGTGGTTACGGCACCGGCTTGCCTTGATGTGGCCTCGGCGGCGCGCCGCATGTCGGCGGCGGTCTGCAACATGTTCGTCGCAGCAGTGGCGAGATAGGCCAAGGCGGGTCCGACTTTCGCGTCGAAACCGACGATTTCGGCCGCAACCCGCTGCTCGCGGGCGCGTTCCGCCGCACGGGCGGCCTCTTGATCGCTCACCAGTCGATTGCGTTCTTGCCCTGCGTCGCGCAACACCAGAACGGCACGCGCCATCGCACCGATCTCATCGGAACGCTCAAGGGCAGGGATTTCTTGCTGGTAGTCGCCTGTCGCCAAATGGCCCAAAGTTTCGGTAAGAGCCCGGCTCGGTCGGGTGATGGAACGGGCGGTGATCGTCGCAATCCCCGCGCAGAGAGCAAGACCCGCGAAGAGGGCCAGATATTGGCCGTCGATCAGGCTATTGATCGCATGCCGGATATTGTCCCCTTCTTCGGACAAACGCGCCCGTTCGCCGTCGACGAGACCGCCGTTGCGCACGCCCTTTGCATCCTGTGGGCCAATCAAGCCGTCCAGAATCGCTTCGACCTGCCGTTCGACCTCGTGCAAGCCCGCCTTCAGTTTTTCATCCGGCGTTGCTGGCGCATCGGCAAGGGCGATGAGGTCATATTCCGCCCGATAGACCGCATCGAAGCGGGCCATCAACCCCTTCCATTGGGCAAGACGCTCGGGACCGAAACCGGTGGCGACCCGATCGACCTTTTCGCCCGCTTCGACGATCTGGGACCAACGTCCGTCGAGACTGCGTTTTTGTGCCGGATTGTGATCCTTGAGATAGGCGTATGTCGCGGCCAGCGATCCGTTGAAATGGATCGCCATGGCCATCGTTTGCAAGGCACCCGGAATTTGCTGATCGACAATGTCGTTCGAGCGCCGCTCGATCCCGTGCAAGGCTGTCACCGTGCCGCCGACCAGGATTGCGATTACCAGCAAGATCAGGCTGAAACCGATGATGAGCCGGGAACGGATCGACAAAGTGAGGTGAGGCAAGAGAACGGTCACGCAAACAAACCTTCTCGAATAAATCAAGCCCGGCCTTCTTTATCCCAACGGCGACCAGACAATACCTGCGGGCAGCCGTTCGACGAGAAACCGTGCATCTGGAACAGAGACCGTCCCTGCGTATCGTCCAATGTCCGAGACCGATAGGGCCGAGAAGACGGGAACACGCACCTGCGTGTCAATCCGATCCTATTGTTTTAATATAGGTTTACTCTATTGAGTTCAACTCATAATTTCGTGATTCACCCATGCTCCTTTGCCCAGGCAATCAGGGCCGCCCCTTGTTTTGCGATGAAGGCATCGTCGGCCAAGATCGATTCTATGGTCTTCGCCCGTTCGATCTTGCTGCCGTTCGTCTCGATATCGGCCATAAATCGGGCGAGATCCTCGCTATGGGCCCGATCACTGAACAGGATGGCAATTTCACAGGCAAACGTATCCTTGAACCTGGGGGCCTGTGCCTCGGCCAGGGTTTTGAAATTGCTTTTGAGGAATGACCAGACGCGGTCGACATGGCCGCCATCCTTGGCAACCCAGCTCAACAATCGCCCGCGCAACAAAGGCGGCAATTCATCGCTGAGGGCGATGGCCAGGGTTTTTTGCGCTAAACCGGCGTCCGATGCGGCGGCGAGCGCATTCCAGTACCGTTCGCGGGCTTCGGTATTGTCGGCGCTGCGCGCTCGGTTCAACAAGGTGGCATAGGTCGCCGCGTCCGCGCCGCGACCGGCGAGATAAACCACCGGATCGACGAGATCGGCCGGAAGACGGGTGGGGTCTTTCAGAAAGTCTGCAAAGCGGGCCTTGCCCCGTTCGAGCGTGGCAGGATCGCCTAACTGGCCCAGAAGACGGATGAGGAGGCCGCGCGCAATCGCCCGTTCCGGGGCCTCGTCTGGGGTGACGTCCCAGCCGAGGCGCGTCATGTGGGGTTGGAGAAGATGGCGGGCATAGGTCCGCACGATGGCCTGATCCGAGCGCCCTTGCCAAAGTCGATCGAGGGTCGCGAGCGTCGTCGTGATCTGTTGTAAAACCGCCAGCGAATCATCCCCTTGCAAGGCATCAAGCAAGGCAAGATAGGTATCGGGTCCAACCCGACCCGATTCGACCAGTGCCCAACTATCCCCCAACAGGTTGACCCGATCGGCAAGGGGCATGGCGGCGATACTGCGGCTCAAGGCCGCCTGGGTGGTGGGGTCATATTGGACATGATAATAGCCAATATCCCCAAGATTGAGTTTTATAGGGGATTGACAATCACCGATCGTGGTTTCGGTCGCCTTGTCGGTGACGAGGATTTGGGTCGATTGCGGGCCGCCGGGAGCACCCAACGTGATGGGGACCTGCCAAGCAAAGGGCTTTGCCGCCCCATCGTTGAGGGTGAAGCGATCCTGACGCAAGGATAAGACTTGCTGGCCCTTGTCGCAGCGAAACCGGGCTTCGATGAGGGGAAAACCCGGTTGTTCGGTATAGCCCGAGGCGATGGCGGCTACGGGCTTGCCCGATGCCTCCTGAAGGGCGAGCCACAGATCTGCCGTCGTGGTATTGCCATAGGCGTGGCGTTTCATATAACGGCGCAACCCATCGCGAAAGACTGTGGGTCCGAGATAGGATTCTAGGCTGCGGATGAACGCCTGACCCTTGGCATAGGTAATCCGGTCGAAGGCCGACATGGCCGCACTTTCATCGGGAATGGCCTGCTGAATGGGATGGGTACTGGCCTGGGCATCCTTATGCATGACATCCTGTTTGGCATCGGCCGTTTCAAGCCAACTCTGCCATGTCGGATGCAGATCCTCGGCCGCCTTTGCCTGCATCCAGGAGGCAAATCCCTCATTCAGCCATAGATTGTCCCACCAGCCCATCGTGACCAGATCGCCGAACCATTGATGGGCCATCTCATGGGCGATGATATTGAAAATGCGGCGCTTGTTATTCTCAGACGTCGTCGCCGGATTATAGAGGAGGCGGCTTTCGAAATAGATGATCCCGCCCCAATTTTCCATGGCACCGGTAAAACCGCCCGGAACCGCAATCATGTCGAGTTTCGGCAGGGGATAGGGCGTTCTGAAATAGCTGTTGTAATAGCCGATCAATTCGGCCGATGTTTCAAGGGCATAGCGGCCTTGTGCGCTTTTGCCCCGGGTCGTGACGATGCCGATTTCCGTCCCGTCGGCGATTGTGCTGATCCGGTCCAGGTGCCCTGCGGCCATGATGAAGAGATAACTCGACATGGCGGGGGTGGCTGCAAAATGCACCCGTTTCAAGCCGGGTCCTGTTGCGGTCTCGGCCTGTACCGGCATATTGGAATAGGCGGAAAAATCTTCCGGCACGGTGATGCTTGGCTCAAACGCCGCTTTGAAAGCCGGTTCATCCCAACAGGGGAAGATGCGCCGGGCATCGGCGGGTTCGTTTTGGCTCGCGATCATGGTGTCGGGCGCAGCCCCGTCACCGGTATAGGAAACGCGAAACAAGCCGCGGCCAAAAGCATTGAGGCGGGCGACGAAATCGATGGCAAGGCGATAGGTGCCCGGCTTGATCGGTGCGGGGAAGGTGAGGTTGGCCGTTTCATGGGCGGGGTCGAGGCTGATGACGGCATTTTGTCCCGGCAAGCCTTGCAAGGATGCAGCACTCAAGCTCATGTCGAGGGCATGGAGTGTGATAACGGCGGTCGGTTCCAGGACCTCAATGGTGACGACTTCGTGCCCGGCCACGGCATTCGTGTTGAGGTCAGGCTGCAAATCGATCAGGTAATGACGGGGCAGCACGGTTTTCGGCAGCCGACCGGGTGTTGTCGCCAAAGAAAAAACCGGTTCCGCATGGGCCGCGACGCGCGATAAGGGGCCGATCCCAAGACAAAGCGTGAGCGCACAAAGGGCCAAAAGGGGGCGGCGGGTCAATGGGGACATCACTCTATCCTTGTCAGCGTGCCGTCTGGCCGGGTGTCATTCATCACTTAAACCATGCCTTTTCAGAGATGGATAGTGGAAAAAATTCATAAAATACCCATCTATGGTATTAAATTTTAGAGCTACATCGTTTTATTAAAATTATTAGTTAAAATAAAATATAGAACGTATCATTGCTATAAAATAAATTTTTTTATTCAATAAAATAAGAGCTAATATTTAGATTTAATTTTTTTTCGGATCAAGAAAAAATTGATTCAGATCAAGGTCCGCACCATGGTCTGGTGTTAGGGTCGCGTTTGTCAGTCAATGAATAAACAGCAAGAGTAAATCAAGTAAATAATCGTCAATGTGCCAGTTATTCTGCGTGCAATCTGATTTTTTTACTTGATGCAGGAGAATGTCATGAGCAAGATAAACAAGAAGAATGGGCTTGGGCTAATGGCGTCCCTGATGGTGGCGTCTGCCGTGATGGTGCCTAGTGCGATGGCGGATGGGTTTGATTTTAAAGGTTCATTCGGCGAAGCGGGCGGATTTAAGCGGTATGTCCCCGCCGTTTCGAACCCGCTTTTCAATGAAACCCCCTTCATTACGACCGAGGCGCGCGCGCTCTACTTGCATAATGACATTCCGAAAGGGTTTCCGTCGCAAGGGGGGGAAATCGATCTCGGTGCGGTCGAATTGCGGTTGGCCTTGACGGACCGTTTGGGTCTGATCGCGGCAAAAGACGGGGTGGCCGGGATCCATTTCAATAAGGCCATCAAGGATACGACCGGGTTTGCCAATATCTCGCTCGGCCTGAAATATGCGCTGTTCGTCGATCAGCCTAATAATGCCATCGTCTCGGTCGCCGCCGTCTATGAACCGCCGATCGGCAGTCTGCAAACCAGCGGAATCAAGTTGCAGGGCGGCGGCGGCGGTGGGTTCGTCGATCTCTTCACCACGGCGGCGCGGACCTTCGGCAAACTCGGCATTCAAGGCAGCGTCGGGACCAACCTTGCCCTCGACACGAAATTCAACAGTTCGATCGTGCATTATGCGGCCCATGTCGATTATGAAATTGCCCCGGATCTTTTTCCTCTGGTCGAAGTGAACGGGTTTAGCGTGATCGACAGTGGCAAGCGTCTGCCGCTCAATTTCGAAGGGGTCGATCTCGTGAATTTCGGCAGTACGCAGGGCGGTACGGTCGTGACGGCGGCGTTCGGCGCGCGGTATCGGATCAATGACTCGATCCAAGTCGGCGTCGCTTATGAACGGCCCTTGACCAACCGCGAAGATATTCTGTCGCAACGGGTATATTTCGATGCGATCTTCAAATATTAAACGCGCTCGGGTCTAACGTTGGGTGAGTTTCAATTCGATCCGTCGATTGCGCCGCAGGGCCTCTTCGCCCATACCGCGATCGATCGGTTGGAATTCGCCGAAACCGGCTGCCGCGACATGGTCGGCTGGAATGCCTTGATCGATCAGATATTTGACAACCGATACGGCCCGCCCGGTCGAGAGTTCCCAGTTGGATTTGAATTGGGGGCTGTTGATCGGGCGGCGATCCGTGTGGCCGTCGATTTCGAGAATCCAAGCGATCGTATTGGGAATCCGGCCTTGGATTTCCTTCAAGGCCGCGACCAGGGGTTGGAGTTGTTGGCGGGCAGCCTCGCTGAGATCGGCGGAACCCGGTTCGAACAGGACTTCGGATTGGAAGACGAACCGATCGCCGACGATGCGAATATCGGGGCGATCGCCGAGGATGCTGCGCAAGCGTCCAAAAAATTCCGATCTGAACCCGGCCAATTCTTCGACCCGATCCGCCAGGGCGCGGTTGAGTTTTGCACCGAGTTCGGCAATCTCGGACTGTTGATTTTTGCCGGTCTCGGTCGAAAGATCGAGGGCTGCCGACAGTTTCGCCAATTCTTCCTTCAGGGCTGCGATATTCTGATTGAGCAGTGCAATGATCTCGGTCTGACTGGTCAGGGTTTTTTCCTTGTCGGCATTGCCGTCTTTGAGACGGGCAACCTCAGCCTCGCCATCGGCACGCGCCTTGGTGAGGGCATCGATCCGCCCGCGAATGGCCGTGAGGCGTGCCGCGAGATCGCCGCTCGTCGGTTCTAGGGCAAGCATCGCGCTCAGACTGTTCAATTGTTCGGTCAGCCGTTTCAGGGCGTCGTCCTTATCGTGCACGGCCCCCGATAGATAAAATTGCCCCACGGTAAATACGAGGAGCAAAAACACGATCACCATGGTGAGTTGGGTTAAGGCATCGACGAAACCCGGCCAAATATCGATGCTGGATCCCCGACGCGTGCGGCGCGAGCGGGCCATGATTACGGCGTCGTCCCTTCGGCCAATGCCGCGATGGTGCGGGCCAACAGCCTGATTTCGGCGCGGATTTCCTGCACCATCGTCTCGCGTCCCTGCACCCCTTGTTCGCCGAGGCGGGTTAGAATCTGTTCCAGGGTCCGTTGATGCTGTCGCGTCTGATCGTCGCCATCGGGACGACGCAAATCGTTCATGCGGGCGATTTCTTGGGTCAACAGGTGGAGGGCGGCCTGATTTTGCTGACGGCCATCTTCGGTGCGGGCCAAGGTGCGTTGGAGACTATCGAGACTATCGGCGGTTTGTTCGAGTAAAGCCTGGACATAGGCGGGCATGCCGATCTCGCCGTCGGCGACCGGTGTTGCCCCAATCCGGGTCAGGCTTGACAGCCATTCTTCAAGGTCGTTGAAGAATCGATTCTGGGCTTGCCCCGCCTGGAGATCGAGAAATCCGAGGATGAGCGAGCCTGCAAGACCGAACATAGAGGAACTGAAAGCGGTCGCCATGCCGGCCAAGGGGACGGCAAGGCCTGCCTTCAAATCGCCAAGCGCCTTGGTCGGGTCGCCGCCGCCATCGGTCAGGCCGTTAATGACCCCGCCCACGGACCGCACCGTTTCAAGGAGACCGTAAAACGTGCCGAGCAGACCTAAAAATACCAATAATCCAATCAGATAGCGGGAAGTTTCCCGCTGTTCGTCAAGGCGTGTGCCTATCCCGTCCAAGAGGGTGCGCATGGCGACCGGGGACAATGTCACGCGCCCACGACTTTTATCGCCCAACATATTCGCCATCGGCGACAGAAGCCGGGGCAGGGAACCGGACAGGGCGGCGCGATCGTGTTGACGGAAATTGTCGATCCAGGCAACTTCCGGCCCAAGGGTCCAGACTTCGCGGAAAATATAGAGAATACCGACCAATAAGACCCCGGCAATCACACTGTTCAGGGCAAGGTTGGCGAAAAATGCCCCAGCGAGCGCATCGCCGAGCCAGTAGGTCAGACCCGCGATGACGAGGATGAATAACACCATGCGCAGGAGATAGCGGCGGGGGCTGCTCACGCGATGCGATCCTTGTTGATGGGCCGAATTGGCAGGCTGGCGGTCAGGGCGCAGCATAGCCCCAAACCCCGGACGGTGCTACGGTGCAATCTGGGCAAAAATGCGACGAGCCCTGCATCCTCTCGACGCGGGGCTCGTTACAATCGGTATGAATACTTGAAATGGCTATCGGGCGGGGCTGGGTTTTGCCGGGCGGACCAAACGACCCAATTGGATATGAAGATGATCGTTGGCGGCTAGAACATTGCCGCTTTTCAGGCTGTCATGCCCCCCTTCGGGGTCGGTGACATACCCGCCGGCTTCCCGCACCAAAAGGATGCCAGCGGCGATGTCCCAGGGTTTCAGATTGAATTCCCAGAACCCGTCATACCGACCGGCCGCGACATAGGCAAGATCGAGTGCTGCCGACCCGAACCGCCGAACGCCTGCGGTTTCACCCATGACGATTTCCAGTGTCCTCAGATAATCTTTATGACCTGCCTTGCCGTGGAACGGCATGCCGGTCGCGATTACCGCCTCGCCCAGATTTCGCCTGCTGGAGACCCTGAGACGGCGATCGGTCAGAAATGCCCCACCGCCTTTTTCCGCCCAATATTCCTCATCGCGCAGGGGCTCGTAAATCACCCCGGCAATGATTTCGCCGTCCCGTTCGAGGGCGATCGAAATGGCGAAATGGGGTATCCCGTGCAGGAAGTTCAACGTGCCATCCAATGGATCGACGATCCACCGATGCCGCCCGTCGCCTTCGACCGGCTCGCTTTCTTCCATGAGAAAGCCATAGCCGGGCCGGGCTTTTTCCAATTCCTGGCGCAAGATGCGCTCGGCCTTGAGATCCGCCGTCGACACGAAGTCGGAGGGGCCTTTTTGCGACACTTGAAGATTTTCGACTTCGCCGAAATCGCGGATGAGGCCGCGTCCCGCCTTGCGGGCGGCGGCCGCCATCACATTGATGACGGCGGAACGAACCGCCATACCGTTTAATCCTTCGCCCGTTCGAGATAGGAGCCGTCGGTCGTATTGACCACGATTCGCGTCCCAGATTCGATATGGGGCGGAATCATCACCCGGCGGCCATTTTCAAGGATGCCCGGCTTGAACGAGGAAGACGCCGTCTGTCCCTTGACCACCGGATCGGCCTCGACCAAGGTCAACGTGACGGTTTGCGGCAATGTGACCGAGAGCGCATTGCCCTCGTGAAGGGTCATGGTCACGGTCATGCCGTCGCGCAGAAAATCGGCCGGTTCGCCGATCAGGCTGAGCGGGACGGTCATCTGTTCGAAAGTTTCCTGATCCATGAAGGTCGCGAGATCGCCTTCGACGTAAAGGAATTGCATTTCCTTTTCATCGAGATAGGCGCGTTCGACCGTCTCCGAGGTGCGAAAGCGCTCCACGGTTTTGGTGCCCGTGCGCAGATCCTTCATTTCCACGGCGGCAAACGCGCCGCCCTTGCCGGGTTGCACCGTTTCCCGCTTGAGGACGACGAAAAGCTTGCCCTCGATTTCGAGAACAACGCCTGGCTTGATTTCGTTTGCACCGATTTTCATGGCTGCGCCGCAGTCCGTTACCGTAAAGTTTCAGATGATGGACGGTTTCCTAGCAGCTTGGCGGCCCGAAAGGAAGATGGAACCGCGCGATGCACCTGTGCGATCCTGTCAAGGGCGGGTCGTCTTGGACGGAATCGACGCAGGCATTGGGTGGAAAATTCTTTTTAATATATTGTTTTTACAGTAATTTTTTAATTATGAGGATATGAGGACGCAATGGACGAAAAAAAGATCCCATGGTGGCATTCCGACACGTTTGCAAAAAAGCAACCAGTTTTGCGCGTCCGGTCTCGGTTGATGGCGGCGCTGCGCCGTTGGTTCGACCAAGCGGGCTTTATCGAAGTGGATACCCCCGCCCTGCAAGTATCGCCGGGGATGGAGCCCCATTTGAAGGCTTTCGCCACCGACTGGGTACAGCCGGATGGGGATCGCGCGATCCGGTATCTGCATACATCGCCGGAATTCGCCATGAAGAAGCTTCTCGTGGCGGGAATGGGGCCGATCTATCAATTGGGTCACGTCTTTCGCAACGAAGAACGGGGGGCGACGCACAGCCCAGAATTCACGATGCTGGAATGGTATCGTCCCCATGCGGGCTATGGCGTCTTGATGGAGGATGCCATGGCCTTGATCAGGCTTGCCTGTACGACGGCAGGCACCGAGAGGTTGCGGGCGAAAGGCGAGACGGCCGATCCGTTTGCCGCCCCGGAAATTCTATCGGTGCCGGACGCGATCGGACGCTATTGCGGGATCGATTTGATGGCGACGATGCCGGACCCGCACCGCCCTGATGGCGATCTTCTGGCGGCGGCGGCACGTGGGATCGGCGTCATACCCCATCGGGGCGATACGTGGGAGGATATTTTCTTTCGCCTGATGCTGGACCGGGTCGAACCCCATTTGGGGGTCGGGCGGGTGACGATCTTGTGCGATTACCCGATCAGCCTTGCGGCCCTTGCCCGCCCGAAACCGGAAGATCCGCGTCTTGCCGAACGGTTCGAACTGTACGGCTGCGGGGTTGAACTGGCCAATGCCTTTGGCGAGTTGACCGATGCGGATCTTCAAGAATCACGCTTCGTCGCCGATATGGCGCTGATGGCGCGGCTTTATGGTCAATCCTATCCGATCGACCGGGATTTTCTGGCGGCTTTGCGCCACGGCCTGCCGTCTTCGGCGGGGATTGCACTGGGCTTCGATCGCTTGCTGATGGTGGCGACAGGGGTAGACCAGATCGACGATGTGCTGTGGGTGCCGGTTTCCTGAAGCCCGTGGCTTGACGGCGGGCATGGTGGGTGAAATAAAGCTTTAATGATGGTTGACCGGCCACAAGAGGGATGCAGGATCATGGGGCAGCGTAGACTAACACGGCTCTTGGCGGCGAGTGGTTCGGCGATGCTGTTTGCGCTATCTGGGTGCACGACCTCGTCACCGGCCCCATCCGCCCCGACCCTGGCCCCCTTGAGTGCGGAAGAAGCCAGGCGAGAATTGATCGAAATCCAACTCCTGTTTCAGCAGGGACGCAAAGCGCAAGCGCAGGATCGGCTGCAAAAACTGGCCGCGACCGGCGATTCGAACGGTGAGGTCGAACTCGGATCGCGTCTTTTGTTCGGCCAAGGCATATCGGCTGATCCTGATGCGGCGGCGGTTTATCTCTTGCGGGCGGCAAAACACGGCAACACCGTCGCAGAGGATATCGTTGGCCAGATGATGGTCGGACAATATCCAAACTCCGTTCTGCCGTTGAATATTCCAGAAGGGTTGCGTTATTTGAATTTGGCTGCCGATAAGCAAAGTTCTTATGCGGTTTATGCGCTGGGGAATTTGTATATTGTCGGGAAAATTGTGCCCCGCGATGAGAAAAAAGGCTTGGATTATATTTATCGTGCCGCAGAGCTTGGCAATCCTCTGGGTTTGATCAATGTCGCCCAGGGTTATTTCAATGGTCGTTTTGTCAAGCGGGATAATGAAGAGGCGTTTTTCTGGATTTCAGCGGCCCTACCGCGCATTTTCAACAATCCGGCCCCCCTGCCTGACAGCTTTAAGTCTTTCGTTTTTGGTCTGCGCGACGATATCGCGAAGACCTTGACCGCCGAGCAAACAAAAGAGATCGGGGCGGCGGCTGCGCGATGGGTGCCGACGAAGGGTGCCCTCGATTCGGTTCGCGCCGATGCCGGCAATATCGAAAATGGCGATAAATCCGCAGAGAAATTGCGCGGCTTCGGGTCGGGTTTCATTGTCAATCGTGCCGGTTATATCGTGACCAACAATCATGTGATCGATCATTGCGCCAGCTTGAAGGCCAATCTCGCCAATGGGACGTTGATCGATGTCACCCTGCTGGAACATGACCCAAAGCGCGACCTTGCCATCTTGAAGGCCGCGAAGCCGTTTGGCGATCCGGTTTCCCTGCGCACCGGGCTTGCCGCCAAGCAAGGCGAGGCGGTGATGGTGGCGGGTTTCCCCTTGGCCGACAAACCCGGTATGGATCTCAACACCACGACTGGCACCGTGAGTGCCTTGAAGGGCCTGCGCAACGAAGAACAATATCTGCAATATACGGCACCGAGCCAATCGGGCAATTCCGGCGGTCCCTTGGTCGATGCGCAAGGGGTTGTGATCGGGGTTGTGACTTATGTCTTGGATAGTACGGCCTTGGCGTCGGCTGGGGTTGCTTCGCAGAATGCCAATTTTGCGATCAAGGCCGATGTGGTCGGGCGCTATCTCGATGAAAAAGGTGTCGCCTATGACAAGGTTGGGCAACCCGTTGTGAGCAAGGCCGCCTTTTCGCCTGTCGATCTTAGCGAAAAGGCCCGCCAGTTCAGCGTACAGATCGCCTGCTATAAATGACGATCTAGCTATGCCTAGGCCCATCCGCCGGTAAAGCCGATGACTTGGCCCGTGGTAAAGGGCGATGTGCCGCCAACGAGAAAGGCCACGAGGGCCCCGATTTCGCCTGCGCGCCCAAGCCGCCCCATGGGCACGGTTTTCGCGATGAGCGTGCGGCCTTCTAGGTCATCGACAAATCGTTCGGGCGGGTAGTAAAGCGCGCTTTCAAGATAGTTCGGGGCCACGACATTGACCTGGATATTGAATGGGGCCGCCTCAATGGCGAGGGCCTTGGCAAACGCCGTCGTGCCCGCCCGAATGGCGGTGGGCAGTGCATAGCCCGGTTCCGGTCGCCGTTCGCGCGCCGAGGTGATGAACACGATCGATCCCGCCTGGGCCGCCTTGAAAGCGGGTAAGATCGCCTGACTGAGGCGAAAAGGAAAGGTCAAGAGCGCCGCGATGGTCGTCTCAAATTCTGCGAGCGGGATCTCTTCGATCGGCTGGGCCGCAATCGGGTGAACATCGTTGAAGACGCAGCCATCCAAGACGGGAACGTGGCGGTAGGCTTCAGCTATGAGGGCGTCGGGATCCTGGGCCGAGAGTGCCGTCGTGCCTGGATGCGCCCTTTCATACGCCATAGCACTGTCCCGGTCGGCAAACCCGTGACAGAGGACATGATGGCCTTCTGCCAGCACCTGTTGGACGATGCCGGGACCGGCATAGGCGGTGACGTTGGTGACGAGGATGGTGCGCTGGCGGGGCATCTCAGGCCCCCGCATGATCGCTGAGAGGGGCCATGAAGGCCGTCAGTGCACGGATCGTCGCCTCGGATAGCGGGTGCGAGCGGCGGGTTTCGAGGCTGGTCAACACCACGATGCTCTCCCCGCGTGCGACGAGGCGGCCGTTTTGAAACAGCGCCTGGTCCAATCGGATCGAACTGCGCCCGAGTGCTGCGATACGGGTTCGGATCTCGACGCTTCCAGGCCAAGTGAGTTCCGCAATGAAATCAATTGCAAGACGCGCGATCACGAAGCTCGTTCCGGGATCGCATAGCGGGCGATCGGGATGATAGAGCAGATCGACCCGCCCCGTCTCAAACAGGCTGGCAAAGACGGCATTGTTGACATGCCCCTGGCGATCCGTATCGCAATAACGCAGCTTATCCAGACTGACCAACGGATAGGCGTCGGGGGGCGTTTCCGGTGATTTGACCATGGGAACCTTCGGGACCGGGGGTTATTTTTGACAGTCTTGTCAATATTGACATTCGTGTCAAGAATAATGATAATGCGACCATGGCAGGGATAAGACATTTCGATGAGAGCTTGGTTTTGAACAAGGCGCTGGATCTGTTCTGGCGCCAAGGCTATGGGGCCACCACGATGGCGGATATCGCCGCTGCGACGGGGGTGCAGCGGGGCAGCCTTTATCATGCCTATGGCGATAAAGAACGGATCTTCCACTTGGCGTTCGACCGGTATGCCGCCGCTTTTTTGCTGGCGGTTGAGCGCGCCCTCGCCCTTGGCGATACGGCGGCGGCGTTGGAGGCTTTGTTCGAGGCGGCGATCGTCAATATGGCTGGGGGCGAGGTCCCACGCGGATGCTTGACGACGAAGACCCTGACGGATTCAGCCAATCTCAGCCCAGCGATTCAGGAAAAGGCCCAGGAATTGCTGCGCCGGTTCGAGGCGATGATCGCGGATTGCCTGATGAAGCCCGAACATCGCTCGGCCCTGGTTATGCCGCCACCGACCCTTGCGCGCTTGATTGTGACCGTGACCCGCGGGCTTGCGGTGATGCAGGCGGCCGGAACGGAGTCGCCTGCCCTTCGGGCGATCGCCCGGTCGTTTCTGGCGACGCTGAACCTCGCCCGGACCGAGACATCGGATGATCGGCCGGTCTCAGCCGGCTGAACGGATCGCCGTATTGAACGCCTTGACGGCGGCGGCCGGACCGTCGGGATGGTCCCAGACGGCACTCACCACCGCGATGAAGTCGGCACCGGCGGCCACGAGGGGGATGCAATTTTCCGGCGTAATGCCGCCGATCGCGACGGAGGGGACGGTCATCATCTCGCCCCACCAAGCGAGCAAATCGGGGCTCGGACGATAGGGCGACGGTTTGGTTTTCGTCGGGTAAAAGGCCCCGAACGCGCAATAATCCGCCCCGGCTTCAGCAGCGACGAGGGCCAGATGACGGCTGTCATGGCAGGTAACGCCGACGATGCGCTCGTTCCCCAAAAGGCGACGGGCCTCGGTATAAGACGCATCCTGCTGACCGATATGGACACCATCGCACCCGGCTTTGACGGCGAGGTCGGGGCGATCGTTCAAGACGAAGGCGACATCCCGACTGGTCGCAATGGGCAGCAGAAGATCACAGGCGCGGCGGATCGCGTCGTCCGATACGTCCTTCAGGCGTAACTGAACGCAGGCAACATCCCCGCCGTCAAGGGCGGCGGCGAGGCTATCGGCGAACAGAATCGGATCGAGGGCGGGCGGAGTGATCAGATAGAGCCTGCAAGGGGCCTGATCGGGTG
>DAISJD010000060.1:0-17448 GCA_036821645.1 Aliidongia sp. | reverse complement strand
GGGGGGGGGGTGGGGCGTTAAGGATGGCCCTCACCCTTGCCATGGTCGGCGATGCGGTCCCAAAAGAACGCACAGGCCGGGCTATGGGGCTTCTGGGCACCATGTCGGCTCTCGGCACCGGACTTGGCCCGCCGCTCGGTGGGTTTCTGATCGCGGCTGCGGGATGGAAAGTGATTTTTTTGATCAATGTCCCGTTGGGCCTCGTCAATTTCATGCTGGTCGCGGCGACGCTGCCCCCCGATCGACCGAGACAGGGGGGCGTGCGGTTCGATCTTGGGGGCACGGGGCTATTGGCGCTGGCGCTTGCCGGGTATGCGCTCGCCATGACGCGGGATGGGGGCGTGTTCGACCGGGACAGTTGGGTGCTGTTGGCGGGGGCGCTGTTGGCCGGGGGGCTGTTCGTCTGGGTCGAACGGCGGGTTGCTGCACCGCTGGTTCAGGTATCCTTGTTGCGCGATGGCCCCCTTTCTGCCGGGCTTGCGGTCACGGTCGCAATCATGGCCGTGATGATGACGACCCTGGTGGTCGGCCCGTTCTTTTTATCCCTGAGCCTGATCTTGTCGCCGGTGACGGCCGGTCTCACCCTTGCCGGGGGGCCGCTCGTGTCGGTTCTGGCCGGATATCCCGCCGGGCGGTTGGTGGATCGGTTCGGGGCCGCCCCGATGGTGCGCCTGGGGCTTGGGGCGATGAGCCTCGGTCTGCTGCTGTTGGCGGGTCTGCCGCGCGTCTTCGGTGTTGGGGGCTATCTCGTCGCGATCCTTGCGGTGACGGCCCCCTATGCCTTGATTCAGGCGGCGAACAATACCCTGATCCTGGGCACGGTCGGACCGGATCAACGTGGGGTCGTTGCCGGTCTCATCAGCCTTGCGCGCAATCTCGGGCTCATCACCGGGGCCGCCGTGATGGGCGCCTTGTTTCGCCGCGCCGCAGGGGGCATCCCCCTGGCACTGGCTAGCCCGGCCGCGATCGCGGATGCGATGACGATCACGCTGGCAAGTGCGGCCCTCTGGCCGATCACCGCCTTGGTTCTGCACCGTCGGTTGGGGCGGGGGCATAAATCCGTCCTTTGATTTTACGGTCCAGTGCCCCTATCTTGATGGATCCATGAGGTGCCAAGCACAGCCCCCGGCAGGGGACATGAAAGGATCATCCCCCGATGAATCATGACGCGTTCAATGCATTTTGCGCGACATTGCCCGCTACGACCACCGTCGTGCAATGGGGCGGGTCCCATGTCTGGAAAGTGGGCGGCAAGGTGTTTGCGTTCGGCGGCGAAAGGGACGGCGTGCCCTATTACACGTTTAAGGTAAGCCCGCTTAGTTTTGATATCCTGAAAGACCAACCGGGCCTCCGCCCCGCCCCGTACCTTGCCTCGCGCGGGTTGAAATGGATCCAACACTACGCCCCGCCGGGCCTCACCGACGACGAGCTCAAAGATTATATCCGCCGGTCCTATGGGATCATCGTGGCCGGTTTATCGAAGAAGAAACGGGCGGCGTTGGAGGTGTGAGGGGGCACTCGTTTGGTTTGTATCTTTCTAAACGAATTCCCCAATCGTCACGGCGGCGCGGACGGGGTATAGTCACCGTCACGGTCGATTTGAGAGCGGGATTTCCATGATCCGTATTTGGGGACGGGCCAATTCCGTCAATGTGCAAAAGGTGCTGTGGTGCTGTGCCGAACTCGGTCTTGCGTTCGAGCGGATCGATGCCGGGATGCAGTTCGGGCGCAATCGGGAACCGGATTACCTGGCCATGAACCCGAACGGGCGGATTCCGACCCTGAATGACGGGGATTTCACCCTGTGGGAATCGAATGCCATCATGCGCTATCTGGTGCTGGAATATGGCGATGGCGAGATCCTGTATCCGTCCCGCCCGCGCCTGCGTGCCGGGATCGATCGCTGGCTGGATTGGACGTTATCGACCCTGCAACCGGCGGAACGGCCGGTCTTTTGGAACCTGGTGCGCACACCCGTAGCTGAGCGCGATCCCGTTCAGATTCAGGCCGATACCGATGCGGTGGCCGCCCTGTGGCAGGTTTTGGATCGCCATTTGTCCGGGCGGACCTTCGTCGAGGGCGACGATTTTTCCCTGGCCGATCTCGCCCTTGGCAGCTATGCCCGGCGCTGGTTTGGGGTTGAGGGGGTGGTAAAGCCGGATTTCCCGGACCTGCTGCACTGGTATCGGGGGCTTGAGGCGCGTCCTGGGTTTCAACGCTATCTGGCGGGGCCGCTCAGTTGACGGGTCCGGATCTTTGCCGGAGCAACCACAAAAAGAACGTCGTAACAATCGGTTTGACCCTGTGACGCCATCCATGCGCCTGGGCAGCGATCGCTTGACGCGGTCATCGCGCCCAGGCATGCAGGTGGATTATGCCAACCCGCGAGGTCTAAGCCGATGTCGTCCATCGTTGGTCATACGCTTGCCGGGGCCGCGACATATCTTGCCCTGAAACCCCTGTCGGATCCGGCGATGCGCTGGGGCTTGCCGGTGATGGTGTTGCTTGCCATTGTGCCGGACTTCGATTACGGGGCTTATTGGTTCCTGTCGGTCCATGCCGAACTGCGCGTGACCCATAGCTTGGTTTTTTGTTGCGTAGCTGCGGTTATCGCTTGGTTTGCGACGGCGGGGATGCGCCGACGGACAGTACCGCATTTGGGGTTTTGGCCCTATCTCGTCGCGTCCTTGTCACATCTTGTGCTGGATTTCTGGGTCGGTGCCCATGGGTTGCCCCTATTCTGGCCGTTTACCGCCGCCGAGATCACGGCCCCGATCGGGCTTTTACCCAGTGCGGGGGCACTCGTCCCTGGCAATTTCTATCTTTGGCGCAATCTTGCCATAGAATGCGGCGTGTTGATCCCGATTTTGGCCGCTATCGTCGTCTGGTGTCGCGGGGTGGCGTGGGGCCGGGTTTGGCTGCCGGGCCTTGGGCTTGCAGCGGTCGAAGCGTCGTTTCTAGCCTGGTCGATCCTGATCCATGGCTGAGGCGATGGCGGCCATGGCTTTACGGCGGATCTGTTCGCACGGGTATCGATGCGCGTGGGCTCGTCTACCCAAATGGCAAGTGTTCCTTAAAACATGATCCTGTATATCGCAGGGCAGCATGGCAAGCCGTCTCGGATTATGCTGGACCATGTGCGGTTCATTCCACAGCACCAGTCCCTGCCGAGGCATAATTTTTGACGAAAGATCGCTGCGATGAAAACCTCATTATGGACCCTTGCCGTCATCTTGGCTCTGGGTGCCGGGCAACAGGCAGAGGCGGCGGGAACGCCGGATGCCCCCCTCGATGCGCCCGCCGGCGATGCGGCAAAACCGGCGGATAAGCCCGACGGCCTGTTCGAGCGCGATACGCTCTTGGGTGATGTCGGCGGCCTGCGCGGGGCGCTGTCGGACAAGGGGGTGACGATCACCCTCATCGAAACCAGCGAAAACTTGAACGCCATCTCCGGCGGCGTGCGGCAACGGGCGATTTATGAAGGTCGCACGGAATTGGGGCTCGATATCGATTTCGAGAAGGCGTTCGGCCTGCATGGCGGGCTTTTCCATGTCAATGCCTATCAAATTCACGGTCGGGGCCTATCTGCCAATGCCCTGGGCAACAATCTGTTGACGGCCAGCAATATTGAAGCGACCCGGGCCACCCGTCTCTTCGATCTTTATTACCAACAGACGTTTTTCGACGACACCTTGTCGGTGCGGATCGGGCAATTGGCGGCGGATGACGAATTCATCATCAGCCAATATGCGACCAATTTCGTGAATTCGACCTTTGGTTTTCCCGGCTTTACCGCCGCCGATTTGCCGAGCGGCGGCCCGGCCTTTCCGTTGGCCACACCGGCCGTTCGGGTGAAATATAATTTTTCCGATCGTCTCAGCCTGCAAACCGCGCTCTTCAACGGCGATCCCGCCGGACGGCCCGATGGGCGCGGCCCGCAGATCCGCAATCCATCCGGCACGACTTTCAACACGGATCAAGGGGCGTTGGTCTTTACCGAACTCGCCTATAGCGTCGGCGGCGACAAAGAGGGGACGACCCTGCCCGCGACCTATAAAATCGGCAGTTTCTACCATTCGGGTGCCTTTGCCGATCTGCGGTTCGATCATCAGGGCCGGTCGTTGGCCGATCCCGCCAGTACGGGCAAGCCCCGCAATTTACAAGGCAATTACGGGTTTTACGGCGTCGTCGATCAGATGCTGTTCCGAGAGGCGGGCACGGACGATCACGGGCTATCGGGGTTTTTGCGCATCGGCGTTGCCCCGGAAGACCGCAACCTCGTCTCGTTCTATGCCGATTTCGGGTTGAGCTATAAGGCTCCGTTCGCCGGTCGGGACAATGACAGCGCCAATATCGGCTTTGCCTTGGCGAAGATCAGCGACCGCGCCGCCGATCTCGATCGCGACGTCCGGCATATCGGCGGCCTTGCGACACCCGTGCGCGACCATGAAGCCGTGTTGGAGGCGAATTATCGTTTCATGGCGGCCCCTTGGTGGCTGATCCAGCCCGATTTCCAATATAGCATCAATCCGGGCGGGACCGTGCCGTTTGCCAATCATCCGACCCGCGCCGTGCCGAACGCGACGATTGTCGGCCTGCGCACGGCCATCACATTTTAACGCGAGGGGCTGTCATATGATGGCGAATGGGCGCTTTGCGCACATCCCGACCCCATCTGACCGCCCTCGTGCCCAATGTTCAGGGTGTGCGTGTAAAGCGCATCGTCCAATTTATTTCCCAATGGTTTCCGCCATCTGGTGAAAAGGCTTGTTCCCACTGGGCTGAGTGCGGGCCGATATTTGACCAAACGAAGCGGACCTTGACGGGAATGTCCTGATGGACATCGTCACCGAAAAATGTGCCGATACCCCCCATAAATCGACCCGTGACCGGGGGCTCTAACCCCATCCGACGTCCATCAATCCACCAAATCGACCAAGAGGCCTGTGTCGGATCGAAAAGCCGGATGGTCGCCGCCCGATAAGTCCCGCTCGGTAAAGCGAGGAGATTGTCGTCGATATTGCCAAGTCCGCCGATAATCGGCTGGTTTTGCGCCGTACCGTCAAATTCATCCCATTGCGTTTCATCGACAAGACGGTGGCGCAGGCGACGATGGCGGACATGCCATGAACCGTGAAAGAAATCAAAATCATGACGTCCATCGGTACTATCGTCCGTTGGATTGTTGGAAAAAAGTAAGGACATGATGGGTATAGGCCGTAGTGATTGGTAGGAAGATGGCGATGATACGGCTAATATCCTGACAGAATATGTCAGGATATTTTTGCATCGGATAAAAAATGCGGGCAAGCCGACTACTCTCTATTCTGATCCATCTGCAACTGCGCGGCCGTGTGACGGCTGAATGGTTGGGTGAAGAAACAGGGGTCAGCGTACGCACGATCTATCGCGACATCGATGCGCTCAGTGCCGCAGGTGTTCCGGTCTATGCGGACAGGGGGCCTGGTGGCGGATTTCAACTCCTGGATGGCTATCGCACACGGCTTACGGGGTTGACCGAGGCAGAAGCCGAGACGCTCTTGATGATTGGATTGTCGGTACCGCTTGCCGATCTTGGTTTGGAAGAGCAGGCCCGATTGATGCGCCTTAAATTATTGGCGGCGATCGACCCGACCCGTAGTGCGGCGGCGTTACGGATCGGCAATCGATTCCATCTCGACCCCCATGACTGGTATCGGCAAGAGGTGCCACCGCCTCATTTACCGGTCATTGCGCGGGCGGTCTGGGATGGAAAACGTGTCTCCGTCCGATATATCCGGTGGTCAGGGATCGTCGATCGTATGATTGATCCTCTTGGTCTCATTCTAAAAGCAGGAAAATGGTATCTTGCGGGGGCGGTTGGCGGCACGGTTCGAACATATAAGATTGAAAAATTCATCGATGTTGAAACCTTGACTGATCCGGTTGAGCGTCCCCAGGATTTCGATCTTGCGGCTTATTGGCAAAGGGCCGTTGACCGATTTGAGGCTGATTTGCGACGCATAGAAGCCCGTGTGCGGGTTTTCCCCGCTGCATTGGATGGGGTGGATCGGCTGGGCAGCCGCAACGCCGAGATTATTCGACGGGCTACCCCGGATGAAGAGGGTATCCGCGATGCAATAATTTGGATTGAGAATATTGCCCATGGCGCTGAGCAGGTTATGGGTTTTGGTGAAACGCTTGTTGTTTTGGCGCCAGAAACCTTGCGTATGGCCGTAGTTGAGCGCGCCCGGCGCGTGATCGCACGCTATGAGCGGGGTCAAGGGGGAACCGATTGAGATTGTTCCGGCGAGGCACGCCTTTATGTCGGGTGTTTGAGGTCAGGGGCGATCAATGATGCGGCAAATCGCGACGGCCGCGTTGCCAAGCCGGGTCATCCGCCATCCTGCAACGCCGGCCGCTGCCGCATCCCCGGCCAGATGTTTCAGGATTGGGTTGGTAAGGGCTGCTTGTGCCGCAAGATTGCCGCCCATTTCGGCGGCGGCGACGAGCGAGGCATCGGCAAAGATCCGGCGCAGGATCAACCAGGAACCGGCAAGACTGGGGCGTAGCCCGTGATAGCGGGCGATATCGCCGACGAGGCGGCTCGCTCGCCACAAAAACATCCCGGCATCCAAGAGGCCGGATGGGGTGATCGCGGCGAGCGTGATGATATCGCGGCTGGCCCGGTCGATCGCGGTTGCACATTGGCGGTCCACCATGGGCAAGACAGCCTCGGCAAGGACGCCGCGTATGTGCGCCCGGTCGGGGGCCGCATCGATGTTTCCGATCACCTCGGGCAAGGATAGGCGCGGAAAATCCGGTAACTGCCGCAGCCACGCAATCGCCAATGTGCGAACGGCGGCAAGGGGCCGGTGATCGCCATCATCGAGGGCGGCGCGCACATCCTCGGCGCGATCGAGACTACGCAATCCTTTGATTTCACGATATATTCCCCAGGCGATGGCCCCAACCCCAGTACCCAGAACACCAAGGGCGACCCCGCCGATCATGGGACCGCGCGCAAAGGCATCGGCGATAAATTCGATCAACGACAGGAGGGTCCAGCCCCCGGCCAAGAGGGCGATGCCGCCGGTGATCGGCCCAAAAAACCCGGATTTCGGGCGGTTGCGTTGGGGCGACGCCACCGTCTCTGCCCAATGCGGATCGATCCTGCCGGGCTCTGCCGTTGGGTCGGCGATGATCTGCGGCAGCGAGAGATCGAGCCCATGGCCCGTATCCGCCGGTTTTTCCAAGGGATTGAAGAGGGGGGCGGTTTCCGTCGCAGGCTCTGCCGTGCGCAGGCGGATCGGGTCACTCACAAGCAATCTCCCAAAAGGAAACCCAGAACATCGTCAATGCCGAGATGCGGCACCCCATGATGCCCGGTCGGGTCGAGGACCGGCGGTTGAAAAATCGGCAAGCGAAAAAAAGGCCGTTGCCAAAATTCTGGGCCGGGTGGGCGCAAGGGGATTTCGCCGGGGTAGAATTTGACCGGTTGATCCTGGTCCATGGGCAGGCCGCAGACGACCTGGACCGGATGGCCGCCCAATTCCGCCACATCGTCGCGGGTACACCGGGTGGCAGCCAAGGCGAAGAAATTCATGTCGCCGCGCGCCCGGGCGGCCTTGCGCGGTGTCGTGCCGAACAGCAGGTGATCCAGCAAGACGGGCAGGGCGTCGCGTTGTCGGGCCGGGACGTAATCGGCCTTGGTCGCTGCGACGGCAACCCGCAGGATCCGGCCACCCCAGAGCCGATCCAGCCACCCATCGGCATAACGAAACGTATCGGCCACCGCCGCCAGCGATCGGGTGAGATCGTTAAAGGCGGCTTCGCCGGCACTCAGTGCCCCCAGCAGATCGACCAGGATCACTTGCCGGTCGACGCGACGCATGTGGGGGTCGGCGAACCGGGTGCGAACCCGCGTCTGATAGGCGGTAAATTGTTCGGCCATCGTGGCCGCCAAGGGGCCGGGGGGCACAGGGCAGAAAAAATCGGCTGGATCCTGGGGGCCAGGGGCGATGAGGGCCGCCGGTTGCAGGAAACTGAACCCCCCCTGACTCTGTGCCATGCGCAGCCCATCGCGATAGAGGGTGATGAGCCGTGTTGCCGTTTCTAAATTGCTGGCCGATCTCGGATCATGGGCCGCAAGGGCCGCCAAAAAGGGGGCCATCATGGCGGCTTTGGCGGGGCTTTGCCAATCGGCCAGGGTTTGATCGGACCAGGTGCGATAATCTTGTTGCAACAGCGGTAGATCGAGCAGCCATTCCCCCGGATAATCCATGAGTTCCAGAATGACCGCCCGTTCGCCCAGCAAGGCCCCGGCCATGGCGGAGCGCCGTTCCAGGACCAAACGCAGGCGCAAGATGGCCAGTTCCTGGGTCCGTTCCGGCCAGTGGGGCGGGCTGGCGGCCATGGCGGTCAGCATGGTTGCATAGGGAAAGGCCTCGGGACCGTCCCCATCCGGGTGGGGCAGGATCTCGACCCGGCGCAAGCGTTCGGCAATGCCGTCGCGCACGAAATCCGGTAGCACGCCGTGGCCGCGCGCCTGCGCCATGAGATTGTGAATGAGGGCGGTGATGAACACGGTTTTGCCGGCACGGCTCAATCCCGTTACCGCAAGGCGGACCGTGGTTTCATTCACCTGTTCGAAAAACGCGTCCCGTGCCCGTTTTACGACGGTGTCGGCCTTGGTTTCGATCAGCGTGACGAGGTCCGACCAAATTCCGGTTTTCGCATCTGTCACAATCTCGATCTCGCCCCGTTCTTTGCCCCATTTCTTAGTGTGGGGATCGGACGGGGCGACATCAAGTCTTCTACGGCTTGTGATGCGACGAAATCGCCTCGGTTGGGATTACATTTATGTCATGCCCTATTTGACGGCGGCAAACAGGCGCTGCATTTCCTGTTCGATGGTTTTGGCAAGACTATTCATGGTGCCGGTCATTTGGGCGATGGCATCGGCCCCTTGGCGGTTTTTATCGGCTTCAAGACGCACGGTGGCAAGCCCACGATCGACCCGTTCGACACTTTGAGCGGCCTCTTCAGCACTTTGTGCGATTTCGATCGTGGCCGCATTTTGTTGGGTAAGGGCGGAGGCGACGGCGGCCGTGCTGCTGTTGACGCGTTGGATGGTTTCGCTGATTTCACCCACGGCTGTGGCGGCCATCCCGGTTTGTTGTTGAATGGCGGCGACTTGTTGGGCGATTTCTCCGGTTGCGCGTGCCGTCTGTCCGGCCAGCGCCTTCACCTCGCTTGCGACCACTGCAAAGCCCTTGCCGGCATCCCCCGCCCGTGCCGCCTCGATCGTGGCGTTCAGGGCCAAGAGATTGGTTTGACCGGCGATGGTGTTGATGAGATCGACCACGGCACCGATCTTGGCCGAGACTTCGGACAAGGTTTCGATGGTTTTAACCGTCGCGACCGCCTGATCGACGGCACTGCGCGACAGGCTGGTCGATTCATCCATCTGTCGACCGATTTCCCCGATGGTGGCCGACAGTTCCTGAGCGGCAGCGGCGACGGTTTGAACATTTTCCGAAGCGGCGCGCGATGCGCCGCCCGTTTCGCCGATTTCATGCAGGGTCGTGGTGACGGCCTTAGTAAGAGTGCCGACAAACTGATCGAGCCCACGGGTCGATTGGTGCAGATCGTCGATGACGGTGCGCATCGTGCGATCGAAGTCTTGGATGCTGGTTTCGATCGCGATCCGCCGTTGTTCGCGCCCTTGTTCGGCTTGTCTTGCTTCGTCTTGAAGCATCTGGGCCTCTGCGGCTGTGCTGCGCAAACTATCGAGTGCTACCGCCATTTGATGCAGTTCATCCGCGTGTCCACTGGGGATGATCGCGGTTTCGTAATCCCGACGACCCAGTTGGTCTATTGCCCCGATCAAGTCCTTCATCGGTTGGCTAAAGCGGTTGCGCAGCAGACGCAGGACGATAAATCCGAACCCGATCGCCGTACAGACGGCGACGAGCGAGAGATATAAGGCGGTTTTATTGTCGTTATAGCTCTGTTGTAGTTTGGCCTTCACGGCATCGAGGGAAAGGCTGGCAATTTCCACGATGGCAGGGACGCGGCTCGTGCAGAGTTTGGTCCATTCCCCCGGCGTCATGATCGGCTTGCCGCCGTCATCCAGCTTATCGAACGCCGCGTCCAATTCTGTCCATCCGGCCTTCATAACCTGTTCTGACCGTTGGACCGCATTCTGCACGGCGGGCGTAAGGCCCGCTCTGCCCCCAAAATCCATGAGTATGCGTTGGGCATAGGCCGTGTAATTGCGGTTCGTTTCCTTGGTTTTGAGCTGGGCAGGGCTTAATTTTTGGCCCGATGCCATATTGGGGCGGCCAACGGGACAATCGCGCCCGAAATAATCCCGCATGTTCCAGGCGAGTTGACGCAAGGTGATGAGTTCACCGACTTCAGGGTCGGTCATCCGTACCACGTTTCCCATCAACAGAGAAACGCCGGCCATTTTATCGACGAAATCACCAAGCAACCCATAGGTCTGTTCCGGTGCTTTTTTATCGCGTTGGCCTTTTGGTTTGGCGGCTTCGGCCAGCACTTGGCGGTATGAGGCCTCTATCGGCTCGATCCGTGACCGTAAATCAGCAAGCGCCATGTCGGTGCCCGGTGCCCTGATCTGTTCGAGCGCCCGCACCGTTTGGTTCATATCGTCACGATTGGCGGCAAAGATTGTTTCAAGTTCAGCTCTTGGATCGTCGGCGTTGGCGAAACTATCCTGCATCGGGCCGCGTTTCAGACGCAACGGCGTTTGTTTTTCAAAGACGATCCGGTCTGCTGCGGCGAGATCAAGCGCATATTGGGCTTTATTGACGGCTTGCCATGATGACAACGTCTGTGACGAGAGGAGTCCGATAATGATTAGCAAAAAAATTGAAAAAATAAGCGTAAAACTATGTGTTAACGAAATCTTCATTTCCTGCTCCCAATGCACAATATTATTAGTTACTGTTTTATTCATTGTGAATTTTTTTTGTTAAAAAAATATTGAGAATGATGTGGCGTAATTATATTATTGTAATGATAATATAAAATAATATGCTGCATATTGCAGTGCAGCATATTATTGAATGCAATGAAAATAGATGATTTAAATTTGTAATGATTTTTCTGATTTCAGTATTGATCTTTATTCGTTAGATTTAAAAAAAATATTAAGAAAATAAGAAAATATAACTCAATAAAAAGGGGCGGAATAACCGCCCCTTTTTAAGGCATGGGCATAATATCAGGCAACTTTACGAGCGACCATCAGTTTTTTAATTTCTGCAATTGCCTTTGCCGGGTTCAACCCTTTGGGACAGGTCTTGGTGCAATTCATGATCGTGTGACAGCGATAAAGCCGGAATGGATCTTCAAGGGCGTCAAGCCGTTCACCCGTCCGCTCGTCCCGGCTATCGGCAATCCAGCGATAGGCTTGCAGCAGGACGGCCGGGCCCAAGTACCGATCGCCATTCCACCAATAGCTGGGGCAACTGGTCGAGCAGGAGAAGCACAGGATGCATTCCCACAAACCTTCGAGCTGATCGCGCTCTTCAACCGATTGACGGCGTTCAGAATCCGGCGGCGGGGCCGAATCAGCCTGTAGCCAGGGTTTGACCGAGGCATATTGGGCATAAATATGGGTGAGATCCGGAACCAGATCTTTGATCACCGGCATGTGGGGCAAGGGATAAATCCGCACGTCGCCTTTGACTTCATCGATCGGCTTCAGACAGGCAAGCGTATTGGTCCCATCGATATTCATGGCGCACGAGCCGCAAATACCTTCGCGGCAGGAACGACGGAACGTCAAGGTGGTATCGGTTTCATTCTTGATCTTGATCAGGGCGTCCAGCACCATCGGCCCGCAACTGCCGAGATCGACCTCATACGTGTCGACGCGCGGGTTCTGACCATCATCGGGGTTCCACCGATAGATCTTAAAATTCTTGGGTTTCTTCGCCCCTTGCGCCGCGCGGAAGGTCCGGCCTTCGCGCACCTTGGAGTTGGCGGGTAGCGTAAATTCAGCCATGGGACTTCAATCCTCCGTGGCGCCCCCTCCTGGCGAAGCAGGAGGGAACATCGAACAAATCAAGGGCAATACGGACCAACTTAGTAGACGCGCGCCTTCGGCGGGAAGGGTTCGATCTCGTTGGTGAGCGTATAGAGATGGACGGGGCGATAATTGATCTTCACACTGCTAAGATCGGTCGAGAGCCACGCGGCCGTATGCTTCATCCAGGTTTCGTCATCCCGGTTCGGATAATCTTCGTGCGCATGGGCACCCCGGCTTTCCTTACGGTTGGCCGCAGAATGGAGGGTGACGATGGCTTGACCCAGAAGATTGTCGAGCTCAAGGGCTTCGACGAGATCGGAGTTCCAAACGAGGGAACGATCGGTGACCGACAGATCGGCCATCATATCGGTTACCTGGTGGATCTTCGTAACGCCTTCGTTCAAGACCTCGTCGGTGCGGAACACGGCGCAGTTATTCTGCATCGTGCGCTGCATGGCGAGACGGATATCGGCAGCCTTCGTGCCGCCATTGGCGTTGCGCAACCGTTCGAACCGATCGATCGCAGCTTGCCCCGCATCCTTGGGGAGGGGTTTATGCACGGTTCCGGGTTTCACCACCTCGCTGGCGCGAATGGCGGCGGCCCGGCCGAATACGACGATGTCGAGCAGCGAATTGGTGCCAAGCCGGTTGGCCCCATGAACGGAAACGCAGGCAGCTTCGCCGATCGCCATCAAGCCCGGCACGACGGCATCGGGATTTTCTGGGGTCGGGCGCAGGACTTCGGCGTGATAATTCGTTGGAATCCCGCCCATATTGTAATGAACCGTCGGCAGAACCGGGATCGGTTCCTTCGTGACGTCGACGCCTGCGAAAATCTTTGCCGTCTCGGAAATGCCGGGCAGGCGCTGATGCAGGACTTCCGGGTCGAGATGTTCGAGATGCAGCAGGATGTGATCCTTATCTGGACCGCAGCCGCGCCCTTCGCGGATTTCCATGGTCATGGACCGGCTGACCACGTCGCGCGACGCCAAATCCTTGGCCGAAGGGGCGTAGCGTTCCATGAACCGCTCACCCTCGGAATTGGTGAGGTAGCCGCCTTCGCCGCGCGCCCCTTCGGTGATGAGACAGCCGGAACCGTAGATGCCCGTCGGATGGAATTGAATGAATTCCATATCCTGCAACGGCAGTCCGGCGCGCAGGACCATGGCATTGCCGTCGCCCGTACAGGTATGGGCGGAGGTACAGGAGAAGAAGGCGCGACCATAGCCGCCGGTCGCCAAGACGACCATGTGGGCGCGAAAACGGTGCAGCGTGCCGGTCGCAAGATCCCAGGCGACCAGACCGCGGCAGGCACCATCCTCGTCCATAATGAGGTCGAGGGCGAAATATTCGACAAAGAACTCGGCGTTATGCTTCAGGCATTGCTGGTAGAGGGTATGGATGATCGCATGGCCGGTTCTATCGGCGGCGGCGCAAGCGCGCTTCGCCATCACGGGGCTGCCGTAATTGGTCGTGTGACCGCCGAACGGGCGTTGATAGATTTTACCGTCGGGTGTCCGGGAAAAGGGGACGCCGAAATGTTCCAGTTCGATCACGGCCGGGATGGCGTTGCGGCACATATATTCGATCGCGTCTTGGTCTCCGAGCCAGTCGGACCCCTTGACCGTGTCGTACATGTGGAACTGCCAGGAATCCTCGCCCATATTGGCGAGGGCGGCCCCGATACCGCCCTGAGCCGCCACCGTATGGCTGCGGGTCGGAAACACCTTCGTGACGCAGGCGGTCTTGAGACCTGCCGCCGTCATGCCGAGGGTGGCGCGCAGACCGGCCCCACCGGCCCCGACGACGACCACATCGTAGGTATGATCAATGATCTTCAAATCAGCCATGGTTCATCTCAACTGGCGAAGGCAATGCGCAGCACTGAATAAATGCCGGCGACGCCGAGGAAAACACAGCCGAATTTCACCGCGATGAGGGCCGCAAGTTTTGCACGCTCATCATGGATGTAATCTTCGACAACCACTTGCAGGCCATGGGCGCTGTGATGAAACACCGTATAGACGGTGATCGACAGCAAGACCGTGGTGACGGGTTCACCGACCCAGGCGATGAATTGATCGTAAGAGGCACCGGCATGACCGATGACGGCGGCGACCCACCAAATCGTCAGGGGAACGAGGGCGAGCGAGGAAAGCCGCATCACCCACCATTCCCGCGCCCCTTCGCGGGCGGAGCCGAGGCCGTAGACCCGGCCAAGCGGCGAACGCATACGATCGGCCATTATTTCGCTCCCCAGAAGAACAGGATGGCGATGAGCCACGACAGGACGGTAAGACCGCCCGTGGCGAATACGACCATTTTGCCCGATTGATAGGCGGCATCGAGCTCAAGTCCGTAGCCCGCATCCCACACGAGATGGCGAATGCCGTTGGCGAGATGATAGAACAGGGAAACGGACCAGCCGAACAGCAGCAGGAGGCCGAACCAGGAGCCGATGAAGCCCTGAAAACAGGCAAATGCCTCGGGGCCGGACGCCGCAGACAGCAACTGAATCACCAGGAGAAGACTGCCGCCTACCAAGGCAATGCCGGTTGCCCGGTGCGAAATGGATAGGATCGAGGTTAATTGCGGCTTGTACACCTGCAAATGCGGTGACAAGGGACGGTTTGCGATCGTCATAGGAACGCCTCGGAAATAGGAATGCCTCGAAAACGTAAGCCTTCAGATTCTCTTTGCCCGCGAACACGCAGTTTTCGCTAAAGCCTGAGCAAGAAACCCGGCGATCGGCCGGATTTCCCCACCTTCTGTGCCGTTGATGAACCGCTTTGGAATGAGACCACGGAGGATATGGCCCTGTTCAGTCAACGATCATCGATAAAAGCGTATGAGAGATAGAACGGCAAGGATGCCCGTGTCAACGTTCCTAGGCGAATTTCTGTTGATAAGGGACATGATGTGGATTGCAATACACAGGAAGACGGCCTTCAGCGGGGCATGAGGATCGTGTAATCCAATTCCAGGACCACGGATGGATCGAGGGTTCCTTCCGATTGATGCGGGAAATGGGTGCAGGCTTGATTTTTAACCCCGATCGTGCGCACCCGCAAGAGCCCCAGATCGGGACGGTTCGGTAGCGGGTGGGACTCCAACACCGTGCTCCAGGCGTAGATCGTATCGCCCGCAAAACAGGGTGCCGTGTGGCGACCGCCGTTTAATGCTGCGACCCGAAAACCGTTGGCGAGCCCGTTGAAGGTTAGGGCACGGGTAAGGCTGATGATATGCCCGCCATAGATGAGGCGACGGCCAAAGCGTCCTTGGCCTTCGGCGTGTTGGTTGAAATGGACCCGTGCCGTGTTTTGATAGAGGCGGGTCGCCATTTGGTGTTCGGCCTCCTCGATGGTGATGCCGTCGCCATGGTCGATGCGTTCGCCCACCTGATAATCACCCCATCGATGGGGTGATCCGCTCTGGACACAATCATAGGCTTGGACCGTCAGCGTGTCTGGAACGACGATCTCGTCTGGTGGCACATGATCCGCGAGCGTCGGGATGACGGGGGTCGGTGGTGGACTTGCCTTATCGCGCTTGCGCACCATCACCCAGCGGCAATAATCTAAAACCGGCTCGTCATGCTGATTGTAGCCGATCGATCGGACATAGACGGTGCCGGTTTCCCGGTTGGAATTTTCTTTGAGGCCGATCACCTCGCTCGATGCAGAGAGCGTGTCGCCTGCATAGACCGGAGCCAGAAAACGACCGGCGGCATAGCCCAAATTGGCGACGGCATTCAGCGAGATATCGGGAACGGTCTTGCCGAAGACGGTGTGAAACACGAGCCAATCGTCGAGCGGGATTTCTGGATAACCAAGCGCATATGCAAAAGGTTCGGCGCAATGCAGCCCAAAGCGACTGCCGGTGAGGGCGAGATAGGTTGCGGCATCGCCGTGCGTGAGCGTGCGCGGCGTTGCATGGTCGATCCGTTGACCAAGGGTAAAATCTTCAAAAAAATTGCCGGGATTGGTCTTGGGTTGCGTCATAGACCAGCCTCCAAGGCCAGGATTTGCCGATGAAGGGCGAGGCGGTCTCGCGCACTGGCGACGTGGAGATTTTCCACCAGCTTGCCGTCGATGACGACGACGCCCTTACCGGCCGCGGATGCCGCCTCGAATCCGGCGATCAGTTTTTCCGCCTGGGCGATTTCATCGGCAGTCGGCCCAAAGCTGCGATTGGCAACGGCGATGGTTTTGGGATGAATGAGGGTCTTGCCGTCGAAACCAAGCTCGACCCCCTGACGGCAGGCATCGGCAAAACCCGCCTCGTCGTCGAGATCGAGATGAACCCCGTCCAAAATCGCAAGCCCATAGGCCCGTGCCGCCAGCAGGGCGAGGCCGAGGCCCGTGATGAAGGGCAGGCGGAGCGGCGTATGGCGCGCCTTCAGATCTTTGGCAAGATCGGACGTCCCCATGACGAAGCCGGCAACGCGGGGTGCCGATGCGATCTCTTCGGCATGCAGCAGACCGAGCGGCGTTTCCATCATGCACCAGATGGCAAGGTCGCCAGAGGCACCCGCCCGATCCAAAATCGCAGTCGCCTGCTTGATCATGGCCGCGCTTTCAACCTTGGGTAGGAGAACCCCATGGGCCCCCATGGCGGCGACGGCCGCCAGATCGTCATGCCCCCATGGCGTGTCGAGCCCATTGACCCGGACCAGCAATTCGCGCCCACCATAGCCGCCAGCGGCGAGCGCCGTTGCAATCGTGTCGCGCGCGGCGATCTTCGCATCGGGGGCCACGGCATCTTCAAGGTCGAAAATCAGCCCATCGGCTGCTAAACTGCGCGCCTTGTCGAGGGCGCGGGGGTTGGAACCCGGCATATAGAGTACGGAGCGACGGGGTCTTATCGTGGTCACGCTGACTGTCCCTTGTTCCTGCGGCTTCCTGCGGCACTTTATTATCGTGACCGCAGCCTGGATTTTTCGGATAAATCAAAAAACAGGATGATCTTATCTGTTTTTTTGCGTAGAGGCGAGCAAGACGAAAGCCGGATGATGGAACGACACGCATGTCCCCATACCCAAACCGCAGAACGGTTCCGGGTCTTAAGCCTACAATCGTGGGTGACGTCGGGCTATGTCGGCAATAGTGCCGCCCTTTTCCTCTTGCAACGGCTCAAGATCACGGCGCTTGGCCTGCATACGGTGCAATTTTCCAATCACACCGGGCATGGGCAGTGGCGGGGGGCCTTTTCTTTTAAACATCTCAAGCCGCCGACGATAAGACGGTGGGATTTATGTTTGGGTGGCTTATCTATTTAAAAAAAAATAAATTAATCACACTTTCCCGTAATACCACCAGTTCCATCATTCATATATCTACCCGCCCGTCCTGCAATCTGCCCTATTTCTGTTAGTCGCAGAGGCCTATTCTGTTTTCCATCCAACTTAT
>DAISJD010000059.1:0-17508 GCA_036821645.1 Aliidongia sp. | reverse complement strand
GTGGCGGAAATAGGCCCAAGGCCCTTGGGTTCAAGGACAAAACCCCCGACACGATCACCGCGTGTCGGGGGTTTTTTTATGGGATGCGCGTGCAGCGTGAAAACCGAGACCAGGTTTTGATAGGGATGTACAAAAGAGGTATTTCGTTGAGATACTCTCGCGGCACAAGATTATACAATATGCTAAAAAACGCACTTAAATAATAAATTAATAAATCCTGTTTAAGATAGATATTTAAAGAAAAGTAAAATTAGAATAAGTATAAATAAATGCAAAAATCTCAATTCGATAAGACAGATGATAAAACATACGCGGAACATTGGGATAAAGAATCAAATTTATTTTTTAACAATGGTACCTATAAAGAACTAGGCAGTATCACACCCAGTGGCAATGTCTTGGAAATTGGCTCAGGGAACGGCTTGTCTACTTTGGAATTGTCAATCTCTCGAAAAATTCTCGCCATCGATAATAATCCCTATCTTGTAGAAATGGCCCGACCACGGCTGCAAGCAGCAGGTGCCAATGCTGAAATTGTTCTGGCTGATATCTTCCAGCCATCGGCAGAGTGCATAAATGCGATCAAAGAGTTTACGCCCGAGGTCATCGTTTGTTGGCTCATGGGTTCAAGCGCAAATACCTACGAGAAACATCTCGCCACAAATATACCAATAAATGAACAACCAAAAAAATACCGGGAGAACGTAGAAGACATCCTGCTTACGTTAACCAAATGCCAACCTTCGGTACAGTGGGTACATTTAGCTAACCGTGCAATAGTGAATATTGAATTTGATGAAAATTTTATCAAATCAGACGCTAAAGATGACTACGATAAGCATGTGTTCATGCCGAATGAGTTTGAAGTCATTGATGTTCAGATACTAGATTGGAAAAAATCCGGCAGTAATTTTCCATATCAAGCAGCTCCTCATCGTAATTTTGCAAGAGGTATAAACGCAGAAAAAATTGTTTCTATACTAGCAAAACGCAAAGAATCAGTGTAGTTTATTTAAAAAATAATATAGATTATTGATAAAAATTCAATAATATGAATTTTTTCGAGCATTTACAAAGAATTATTTTATTAAAGAGGCGTATTTTTGGAGCGAGCAACTAAACGTTGGCCCTAGGTACGAACCCACTGCGAACTTACAAATCCACCCTACCGTCCCGCCCAGGCCACCAACCGGGCCGCCGCCGCCGCGATGTCTTCGGGTGGCCCTGCGAAGGAGATGCGGATGAAGCGGTGGCCCCGATCCGGGTCGAAATCGAGGCCGGGGGTCAGCGCCACGCCGGTTTCGGCCAGGATCCGGCGACAGAACCCGAGACTGTCTTGGGTTAGATCGCCGACATCGGCATAGAGGTAAAACGCCCCGTCCGCCGGGGAAAACCGGGTAAAGCCCGCCTTCGGCAATTCTTCCAACAACAGGGCCCGGTTCTGGGCGTAAGACCGGACATTCGCCTGCAATTCATCGTGGCATTCGAACGCGAACACGGCGGCTTCCTGCGCGATGCTGGACGGGCAAATCACCAGGTTTTGCGCCAGGCATTCGATCGGGCGGATCAACGGTTCCGGCACGATCATCCAGCCGAGCCGCCAGCCGGTCATGGAAAAATATTTGGAAAAACTATTGATCACCAAGCCGTCGGCACTGACCGAGAGGGCCGTTGCGGCGGGCGGGCCATAGGTGATGCCATGGTAGATTTCATCGGAAATGAGGCGCACCCCAGCCCCGTCGCACCAATCGGCCACCGCCTTTAAGGCGTTGGGCGTCAGCATCGTCCCGGTCGGATTGGCGGGATTGGCCACGATCAGCCCGTCGATCCGACCGGCCAGCCGATCGAGAAGGGCGGGGGTCGGTTGAAACCCATCTTCCGCCTCGGCGGGCAGCAAGACAGGTTCCAGATCGAGGGCGGCAAGGATATGGCGATAGGCCGGATAACCGGGTGCCGCCAGTGCCACCCGGTCGCCCGCATCGAAACACGCGAGAAAGGCGAGGCTAAAGGCACCGGACGCCCCGTTGGTGATCACCACGCGGGCGGGATCGATCGCCGCGCCATAGGTTTGGCGATAATGATCGGCAATCCGCGCGCGCAATGCCGGAATGCCGAGCGCGTCGGTATAGCCAAGCCGGGCCTCACCGGCAAGGCGCGCCGCCGCCGCCCGCACCGCCGTCGGGGCTGCCGTGCCCGGCTGACCCACTTCGAGATGCAGGATGGAGCGGCCCGCCGCCTGAAGCCGGTTGGCTTCGCGCAGCACATCCATCACGATGAAGGACGGAACCGTCCCCCGCCGCGCCAGTTTCACGGCCATTATCGCGCCAACTTATCGGCATTGAGACTGAACCCGGTCCCGCGCGAGTCCCGTGCCGCAAGACAGGTCTCGGGGTGCAACGGCAAGCCGCTGCCGCAGACGACGCCGTGAACGCGCGCGGCGGCAAGGCCGGCACCGTCCAACTCGCCCCGGCTGCGCGGGGCCGCCGTCGCGATCGCGATGCTGCGATTATCGACGAGACCGATATAGGCGGCCGTCGCCGCATCCGCCGGGGCCGCCGTACTGCCCGCACCGACGACGGCACCGGAAAACTGGTTGGACCGCCCGCTGCCGCTCAACAACGGCGCCAGGGCCGCCTGGGTCTCGGCATCGAACGGGGTTGCAGCGTAGATGCCGAGCGGTTCGAGAATGGCCCCCGTGCCAAACAATTTGCCCATCCCGATGGCGCAGCTCACCGCCCCGCCATCCTTGTCGGTCACGATGAAGCCGGTCGTCGCCCGGGCAACGTCGAGAGGCCCGGCCAAGGCCCCGGCGATCGCCTGGCGGGCAAGCGCAAAGCGGGCATCGTCATTGGCCGGTTTATCCGATTTCGTCTTGACGAGATTATCCCACGCATTCACGGCGAGAGAACCGCCATAGCCCGGCGCAAAGAACAGTTTTTCCGTCCCGATCGGCCGGTCCAGGGGGGTCGCCCACCGGGGGGCATATTGGGCCAGTTGCTGACCGTCCATGCCGCTCGTCACGAGTTGGCCTGCCAATTGGCCGGTATAGAGATCGTTCGGCCCGTTGGTGCGCAACAGACCCAGGGTTTCCGCCACCGCACGCTGGGGCAGGATATCGCCGACCTTGAGCGGTTGGCCGCCCGGCCCCACGGCGGCAATGCCCGCCGCCGCAAGATCGGCCAGCAATTGGCCGGTCACGACGATACCGAGCGAGGCCAATTTTTCGACCGGCCCCACCGTCTGCGCCCAGCGCAGCTTGCCGTACCGCGCCTGAATGGCGGCCATGGCCCGCACCAAATGGGGCACGGGTGCGGTCCCGGCGACATCCGTCGGCACGAAATCGAGCGCATCGACCTGGCCCGTCTTGGCATCGCGCACGAGACAGACCCCGCCGCCGTCAAGCCCGGCCCGGGACGGCAAGGTCACCGACAGGGTAAGGGCAAGCCCGGTCGCGGCATCGGCGGCAGCACCGCCGTCGCTCAAGATTCTTCTGGCAATATCGACGGCCTGCGGGTCGTCAGCCACGATCGATCCGAGATAGTCGGATTGCAGGGCCAACCGTTCCATCGGGGCCGGCGTACTCTTGCCGAACAGCCCGTCCAAGGCCGAACAGCCGGACAAGGCGGGCAGCATCAGACACGCCAACCCACCGATACGCCCTATTTTCTCCCATTTTTGCGGGATAAAATGGCGATGATGATAAAAGCCGGATTGACGCAACCGGCTATTCGGCTGAAAAATGCCGCATCTCGAAAGGATGCCGCTCGTGCTTACTGCCATGCTTTTCCGGACCTTCACAGTTGCCCTGCCTCTGATTCTGGCTTCGGCGGGATCGGCCTTCGCCCAATCGGCACCGGGCTTGATCCGCGATGCCGAAATCGAAAACACGATCCGCGCTTATAGCACGCCCTTGTTCAAGGCGGCCGGCCTTGATTCGGATTTCGTCCAGATCTATCTGGTCAATAGCCCCCAGATCAATGCCTTCGTGGCCGGGGGTCAACGTTTGTTCATCAATACGGGCTTGTTGGTCAAGGCCGATCGTCCAAATAACGTCATCGGCGTCATCGCCCATGAAACCGGCCATATCGCCGGGGGCCATTTGGTGCGCTCGCAAGAGGCGTTCGAAAACGCCTCGGCCCAGAATATCATCGGTCTCATTCTCGGGGCCGCCGCCGCCGCCGCCACCGGCAAGGGCGATCTCGCCGCCGTCGGCTCCATCGCAGGCGGCGGCATCGGGACGCAATCGCTGTTCTCCTATTCCATCGGTCAAGAAGAACGCGCCGATCAGGCGGCGGTCACTTTTCTCGATCGCAGCAACCAATCGGCCAAAGGATTGCTGGAATTTTTCGATATTCTGGCCAAAGAAGAACTGCTGCTGCCCGCCTCCCAAGACCCGTATCTGCGCACCCATCCCTTCACCCGGACGCGGGTCGATTTCGTGCGCGACTGGGTTCAAAAGTCCAAAATGTCCCCCAATCAAGATACGCCCGAGATGATCGACAAACATCAACGCATGCTGGCCAAGCTGCGTGGGTTTCTGGCACCGCCCAACCAAGTTTTGAAAACCTATCCCGAAACCGACAAAAGCTTTTACGGTCGTTACGCCCGCTCCGTCGTCTATCACCGCACGAATCAACATCCGAAGGCCATGGCGGAAATCGATAGTCTCGTCGCCGAAAAACCCGACGATCCCTATGTGCAGGAATTGCGCGGTCAGATCCTGTTCGAAAGCGGCCATGTCGCCGAGTCGGTCCCGCCCTATCAAAAAGCCGTCAAGGCCCTGCCCGATTCGGCGCTCCTGCGCATCGAACTGGCCCAAGCCGAGCTTGAAACCGGCGAAGATCCCGCCGTCACCAAAGATGCCCTCGCCCATCTACACGAGGCCGTGCGTCTCGATGCGTCCAATGCCGATGGCTGGCACCAATTGGCGATCGCCGAAGGGCGCAGCGGCAATCTGGGCCTCGCCGCCCTGGCGCTCGCCGAGGAAGGCAATGTGGTGGGCGATCATCGGCTTGCCGTCGAACAGGCCACACGCGCCACCCAACTTCTACCTCGGGGCACGCCGGGCTGGATCCGGGCCGACGACATCAAGCGCGATTCGCGCAATGCCCTGAAACCCTAAGCCCGCCCCTCGCCATGACCTCGCCATCACCTCCCCGTGACCGACCGATGAGCGCCTCGTCTTAAAAACCTGTAACTTGCGGGCGGTCGGCGGCGCGCCTATCGTTGTGCCGTTTCATGGCAAAGACGCCTAAGATACCTTAGGAAACAAGATACCTTAGAAAACCGGCATTGGTTGGTTTTCCCCTACGGTTTTTCGCTTCTTTATCCTATTCTGCCCCAGCCGCGGTCGACATCCGCCCCTCATCTTCACGAACAAGCGAGTACGCGATGCGTTTTTCTTTTCTCCTCGGCCTTTCCGTTGCAGCCATCGCGCTTGCCGCCGTGCCGGTGTCGCGCTCCTTGGCGGCCGACCCGGCACCCGCTGCCGCGTTCAGCCCGGAACAGACCGAAGCCCTCAACCGGATGATCCATGACTATATCGTGAAGAACCCAAAAGTCATGATCGAGGCTTTGCAACATGCCGAGGAAATGGAAAAGGCCGAAGAACTCGAAGCCAAGCAATCCAAGATCGACGAGTTCCGCGAAGAATTGGAACAGGACCCCACCTCCCCCGTTCTGGGCAACCCAAAGGGCGACGTGACCTTGGTCGAGTTTTTCGATTATCGCTGTCCCTATTGCAAGGGGGTTGCCGCGACGATGGAAAACCTGATCCAAAAGGACAATAAAATCCGCATCGTCTATAAGGAATTGCCCGTGTTGGGCGATGAGTCCGTCGCCGCCGCCCGCGTCGCCCTGGTGGCCGAACGCCATCATAAATATGCCCAAGTCCATACGGCCATGTTGGGCATGAAGGGAAAAGTCACGCTGGACAGCGCCCTTGAAGTCGCAAAGTCGGCCGGTCTCGATCCCGCAATGGTCAAAAAAGAGATGAATGCCCCTGAAATCGATCTCATCTTGAAAAACAATTACGCCTTGGCCAAAAAACTCGGCGTCAACGGCACCCCCGCCTTCTTCGTCGGCAAGCAAATTGCCCCCGGTCTCGTCTCGCCCGAACAATTGGATGCCATGATCGCAACCGCCCGCAAGCCGGGCTGAGATCGAGCGGGTAACACCCCAATAAAAAACCCCGGCCCCCTTGAGAGCGGGGCCGGGGTTTTTTATTGGACGTTTTGGTCGCGTCTAAAAGGCGTCGGGTTGATGCTGCGGCAAGGCACGCTCGACCGCGGGCAGGGCAAGGCAGGTCTCGTAAATCCGCCGGATCGTCGGATAGGGGTCGAGATCGACCTTGAAGCGGATCGCACTCACCACCTGGGGCACCAAAGCGATATCGGCCAATCCGGGCGTGTCGCCGTGACAAAACCGGCCCGTGCGGTCATCGTCGACCAAGAGGGCTTCGACCGCATCGAACCCTTCGCCGATCCAATGACGGATCCAGGTCTGAACCGCCTCTTCCGGCTGGGCCAAAGGACCGCGCAGATACTGCAAGACCCTCAGATTGCCAAGCGGATGGGTATCGGCGGCAATGATCTGGGCCAATCCCCGCACCCGCGCCCGGTCGCCCGGATGACCCGGCAGGAAGGGTGGATTGGGGTGGGTTTCATCCAAATATTCGACGATCGCCATGGATTGGATCAACACGTCGCCCTCATCTTCCAAGGCTGGCACCAGTCCTTGGGGATTGAGCGCCAGATAGTCCGGGGCCCGTTGCTCGTTGTCCAACAGTTTATGGGCAATACTCTCGTACCCGATCTTTTTCAGATTGAGGGCGATGCGGACGCGAAATGCCGCTGACGAGCGAAAATAATCATGCAGTTTCATCAGGTCCTCGCACGAAAGCCGATAATGCGCGCCACCCTATCAGCGTCACACGAAAAAGGCGGGACTTTTCCACCCCCTGCCGGGCGGCGACACCGCCGCCCGGCAGGGATGAAGCCCGTCATGCATCCTTCAAGACGCCGCGCCGGATCTGGTCCAGTTCCATCGCCTCGAACAGGGCCTTGAAATTGCCCTCGCCGAACCCTTCATCGCCCTTGCGCTGAATGATTTCGAAGAAGATCGGGCCAATCACGGTTTCGGTGAAAATCTGAAGCAACCGCCCCCCGGTCTCACCCGGTGCCCCGTCGATTTGGATCTTGTTGGCACAAAGGCGCGGCACATCTTCGCCATGACCGGGCAACCGCTTGTCGACCAAATCGTAATAGCTGTCGGGCGTGTGGAGGAATCGCACCGACCGGTCGCGCAGGGCTTCGACCGTGGTATAGATATCGTGGGTGCCAAGGGCGACATGCTGGATACCTTCGCCGCGATACGCCTCGAGATATTCCACGATCTGACTCTTATCGTCGGAGCTTTCATTGATCGGAATCCGGATCTTGCCATCGGGACTCGTCATGGCCTTCGATTTCAAGCCGGTCAACTTGCCTTCGATATCGAAATACCGGATCTGACGGAAATTGAAGAGCCTTGTATAAAAATCGGCCCATTCTTCCATTTTCCCTTGGAACACATTGTGGGTAAGATGGTCGATCAGCGTCAGACCGACGCCGACCGGATGCTGATCGACACCCGGCAAGGCTTCGAAATCGACGTCGTAGATGCTGCCTTTATCGCCGTAGCGATCGACGAAATAAAGGAGACTGCCGCCGATGCCTTCAATGGCCGGAATCGTCAACTCGCCTGGCCCCGCCGCTCCCGTAACCGATTTCGCCCCAAGCGCGACCGAGCGGGCAAGTGCCGCCGCCGCATCGGCAACCCGAAACGCCATGGCACAGATCGACGGCCCGTGACCCTCGCGAAAATGCTGCGGATGACCCGCCTTTTCCTCGTTCAAAATGAAATTAATATCGCCTTGACGATAAAGAAACACAGCCTTGGAGCGGTGCCGGGCAATTTTGACGAAGCCCAATTGTTCGAACAAAGCCCCCAACATCGCGGGATCGGGTGCCGTGAACTCGATGAATTCAAACCCGTCGGTTCCCACCGGATTATCCCACAAATCCACCCGTTGCTGCATTGCCGCCTGTGCCATGATCACCCTCAGCCAAAAAGAATAAGCGGGGATAATAGTTGCAAATGAAACCGTTTACCAGTAAAAACGCACATCAAGACGGCATAGGGGATAAGACCAATGGCGGTTAGGCTCTGGGCGATCGACACTGCCATTCTTGCTTGGCTGCTGCATGAGGCCCCGGTCCCCGCCGCGTGTGCAGCACTGATCGCCCCATCGGACCCGCTCGAAGAACCCGCCATCTTGCGCTGGCTTTTCGGGGCGGCCCTGCGGTTTTCTGCGGCAACCGGGCGGTCGGGCCTGTTTATGATCTTGGACGACCGCACGATCGTCGGCCTGTGCAGCTTTAAAGGACCGCCGATCGAGGGGCGCGTCGAAATCGGGTACGGCATCCTAACATTGCACCGCAATCGCGGATATGCCACTGCTGCGGTCGGTCTTCTGTTGGACGAGGCGGCTTTGATCCCCCTCCTCACAACCGTGACGGCACAAACCGAACAAGACAATGTCGCCTCGGCCAAGGTGCTCGTCCATCACGGATTCCATCGTCCGGCAGCAAGAACCGGCGACGATGGTCCGCTTTTCCTTTGGGAACGGCCTCTTGCGCAGAAGGACTGATCTTTTTCTTTTATTTTTGGAATAATCGGTTATTTTGTCAGAAAATATCGGTAATAAAATCATAAATCTCCCGCTTGGCGCGCCTCTGGCACCCTGTCGCGGGAAAGACCGGATAGGCCCCATCATGACGACCGAGGCACCCTCTTCACCCATCTCCGAACCGTCAACACCGACCGGCGACAGTTTGGGAGAGCGCGACCGCCTCGCCCTAGAAGCCTTCCTGCCCTATCGGCTGTCGGTTCTGTCCAACCGGGTTTCCAATGCCATCGCACGGGTTTATTCGCGTCGCTTCGGTCTTACCATCCCCGAATGGCGTCTGATGGCGGTTCTGGGACGGTTCGGCCCGCTCTCGGCCAATGAAGTGGCCGAACGCAGTGCCATGGATAAGGTGCGTGTCAGCCGCGCGGTGCATCGCATGCTCGAATCAGGCTATCTCGATCGGGACACGGACAATGCCGACCGACGCCGCACGATCCTGCGTCTGTCGGAAAAAGGGCGCGCCGTTCACGGCGAGATCGCGCCCTTGGCGCTCGATATCGAACAGCGCTTGCTCGCCCCCTTGAGCGCCCAGGATCGGGCCGATCTTGATCGGGTGATGCGTCTTTTAGACATCAGCGCCCTCACCTTTACCAAAAATCAAAAATCGGAACCGATCTTGCCGACCGGATTCTGATGGACGAGGGGCGTTTTTCACGTTTATTGCGCTTTTGTGCATCGCCCATGCTTGTGGTAATGGATGGGCGTGCTATAACCCCGTCACACGATAGGAATGGTCGTGATCGCAACGGGGTATCGCTTTGGCTGACCATACCACACAGAATAGGGATGCGGCACCGCATATCCTGGTCTTGAATGGTCCAAATCTCAACTTACTCGGCACGCGCGAGCCTGAGATCTATGGTCGCGAATCCCTTGCCGATATTGAGGCCGCGTGCCACGCCGCTGCGACCATTCTCGGTCTTACCGTCACGTTTCATCAATCCAATCATGAAGGTGCTCTGATCGACTGGGTCCAGGCGGCACGGGGTACGGCCGAGGGCATCATTATCAACGCCGCCGCCTACACCCATACCTCGATCGCGCTCCGCGATGCTTTGAGCGCCGTCTCATTGCCCGTGATCGAAGTCCATCTCAGCAATATCCACCGACGCGAAGCGTTTCGGCACCATTCCTATATATCCGGCATTGCCCAGGGGGTCATCGTCGGTTTGGGCGGGCATGGTTATACCCTCGCTCTGGAAGCCATCGCCCGCCTCGTCCGCCGAACCGAAGGCCGCCCCGAATACCGGCACCACACATAAAACCATGGGATGAGTATTACAGCATTATGACCCAATCGACCGACTTTGACAGTGAGATCATTCGCACCCTCGCAGGCATCCTCGATGATACGAAATTGACGGAAATCGAATATGCCGTCGGCGATCGCCGCATTCGTGTCGTACGCAATCCCGCTCCGGTTCAGATGATATCGGGTGGATCAGGGCCTGGACCTGCCGCCCCCGCCGCCCCCGCCGCCCCTGCGGTCGACGATCTCGGTGCCCATCCGGGTGCCGTCAAATCCCCGATGGTCGGGACGGCCTATCTCGCCCCGCAACCTGGGGCTGCCCCCTTCGTGCGGGTTGGCGACACGGTCAGCGCCGGTCAGACCATCCTCATCATCGAGGCCATGAAAGTCATGAACCAAATCAAGGCGGACCGGGGTGGAAAACTCTCCAGACTCCTCGTTTCCGACGGTGCACCCGTCGAATTCGGGCAAGTCGTCGCCGTGATCGAATAGGCATACCCAGATCATGATCGAAAAGGTTTTGATTGCCAATCGCGGCGAGATCGCGCTCCGCATCCTGCGGGCCTGCCGCGAGATGGGCATCCACACGGTCGCCGTTCATTCAACAGCCGACGCCCATGCCATGCATGTCCGCCTAGCCGACGAAAGCGTGTGCATCGGCCCCGCTTCCGTGCGGGACAGCTATCTCAATATTCCGGCAATCCTGACCGCAGCATCGATCACCGGTGCCGACGCCATTCATCCGGGTTTGGGCTTTTTGTCGGAAAATGCCAATTTCGCCAGTATGGTGGAAGAACATGGCTTGACCTTCATCGGCCCCACACCCGACCATATTCGGATGATGGGCGATAAGGTCATCGCCAAGCGCGTCGCCACCGAATTGGGCCTACCCATCGTGCCGGGATCCGACGGGGCGATCGGCGATATCGAGGCGGCGGTCGCCCGCGCCGACGAGATCGGTTATCCTGTTCTGGTCAAGGCATCGGGCGGCGGCGGTGGGCGCGGCATGAAGGTCGCCCGCAGTGCCGAGGAATTGCGTCAGCAAATCCCTCTGGCTCAGGCCGAAGCAAAGGCGTTCTTCGGCAACGAAGAAGTCTATTTTGAACGCTATCTCGACCGGCCGCGCCATATCGAAATGCAGATTCTGGGCGATGGCCAAGGCGAATGCGTCCATCTCGGCGAGCGGGACTGTTCCCTGCAACGCTCCCACCAAAAAATTCTCGAAGAAGCGCCGTCTCCCATTCTCACCCCCGCCGAACGGGCCTCGATCGGCGAGCGGGCCGTGGCGGCCATGAAGAAACTGCGCTATCGCGGGGCCGGCACCCTTGAATTTCTGTATCAGGACGGTCATTTCGCCTTCATCGAAATGAATACCCGCATCCAGGTCGAACATCCCGTGTCGGAAATGATTTCCGGCATCGATCTGGTCCAGGAACAGATCCGCATCGCGTCGGGCGAGGCCCTTGGTTACGACCAATCGGCGATCACCCTCACCGGCCATGCGATCGAATGCCGGATCAATGCCGAAAATCCCGATACGTTCAGGCCGTCACCGGGTAAGGTGACGGCTTATCATGCGCCCGGCGGCTATGGCGTGCGCATCGATTCGGCCCTCTATCAAGGCTATACGGTGCCGAGCCAATATGACAGTCTCGTCTCGAAATTGGTGGTGAAGGGTAAGGATCGGTTGGATTGCATCATGCGTCTGCGCCGTGCCTTGCACGAATATGTCATTTCCGGGATCGAAACCAATATTCCGCTGCATCAACGCCTGATGCTTGAGGAAGATTTCATCACCGGCAATTACGATATTCATTGGCTTGAACGGTTCGTCGCCCGTTCCAACACGCCAGAAAGCTGATGCCGGATCCGTTGGCATCGCACCGCTGCCGTACGGGTCCCGCTGCACAGCGATCGTTAGGAAAGGCATCGTTAGAGAAACCATGGCCTGGAAAACGATGGTCACGAAAATTCTATAAGGTCGTACCCCTGCAATGGCGACCCGTTTTTCCTTGACCCCGGCGCTTTTGCTGCGCGCTTATGCCGCCGGGATTTTCCCCATGGCGCAATCGGCTGACGATCCTGAGCTGTTTTGGGTCGATCCCGATCTGCGGGGGATCATCCCGCTCGGCGCATTTCATGTCGGCAAACGCCTGCGCCGCACCGTGCGTCAAGGCGGCTTTACCATCCGCTGCAATCAGGCGTTCGGTGCGACCATACGCGCCTGCGCCGCCCCGGCCCCGGACCGGCCCAATACCTGGATCAATCCTGAAATCATCGCGCTTTACACGGCTCTGTTCCAGCAGGGGTTCGCCCATTCGGTCGAAACCTATCACGAGGATCGTCTGGTCGGGGGGCTTTACGGGGTCGCGATCGGCGGCGCCTTTTTTGGCGAGAGCATGTTCAGCCTGAAACGCGATGCCAGTAAGGTCGCCCTCGTCCATTTGGTCGCCCGCCTCAAACAGGCGGGGTTTACCCTGTTGGATACGCAGTTCGTGACCAAGCATCTGGCACATTTCGGGGCGATCGAGATCCCGCGCGACGATTACCGCCGCAGGCTGGCCGACGCGATCGCCATCCCTTGCGCATTTCAGGCCCAACTCGACGGCGACGTCGTCACCTGGGCTCTTGAGCCAAGCCCTGCCGCCTGACCGCCAGACCTATTTGCCTACCGGTTTCAGGGGTGTCTCAGCGTGCGTCGCCGCAGTCCGGCAATCCAACAAGACGACATCATAGACCGGATGGTCCAACGCCGAGACCGACGGGCTTGATGCGAAGACCCAGGCACCAAAAACCGTCGTCTCATCCAACTGACCCGGACGGCGGTCGGTTATGTCGAGAAAGGCGGCACTTTCCGGCGATTCTTCCGGCGGGCGTTTGCGACAATCGCGCACCGTGATCGATAAGGTACCGAATTTCACGGCTTTACCGAGGGGGGCCTCAAACCGGCTCACCCGGGCGGTGGTTTTATCCAACCCCTGCAAAATCGCCCCATCGATCGGGCCCAGTGCTACCGGCGGGACGGCCTGGGGGCTTGGCTCTGCCGTGGGGGCCGGTTTCGGCGCGGCCCCGGCCGCAGCGACACCGCCAACCACGATCAGGGCACCAAGACAGACGCCCCAACACCAGGGTCGCACCGGGAATGATCCAAAAACCATCAGGTTTACTCCGCCACAGGGCGTTTGCGATAAGGATTATCGAGGCCAGAGACGAGGTCGGCCAGAACCGCGCGGACCTGCTGTTCGGCGCACCCGATCACCAGGGCATCTTCAAACGCATCTTGCGCCTGTTGCTGCAATTCCGTCAGGCTTTCGCTGAGCACGCGCAGCTTTTCGATACAGGCAACCGGCTCACCGCCTTCTTCCAGCCACCGGATCTTCGTAAAATCTGGCTTCGTCATCGCAAGCCTGCCCCCCAATACCGCGTGAATGCCGCCTGGAACCGGACCGTACCGCCAACCGCAGCGCCGATAGGGTCCAGCGATCAGGACATGGCCCCCTCGGCATCGGATACCGGGGGGCGCAATGCCCGCAGTCACAGGATCAGATCGACCGGACCAGTTTGCGACAGCGGCGCTTGCCTGAGCTTGGCGTCGGGGCTGGATCCGGCCCCGTCCAACGCCGAACCCCACACATCGCCCAGCGCCCCCCCCAATCACCGGGCTGGCTGGCCCGCTGGTGACGCCGCCGCCTGACCATCAGCCGGTTTTTGCTGATTGGTGACCGAAAACACGACTTTCCCCAATAACTCTTCCAGACTGACCGGGGATTGACTGATCTTGATCACGCCATCGGGATTGATCAGCTTGTCGTCGTTACCGGGGATCAGGGCCAGATATTTATCGCCCAACAGCCCGGAAGACGTGATGGTCGCAACCGTATCGACCGGCAATTTGACATCATTCGCGATGCTCATTTTGACGATGGCCTGATAGGTCAGAGGATCCAAGGATTGTTTGACGATCGATCCCACCTTGATCCCGCTGATACGGACATCGCCGCCTTCTCTGATCCCTTCGATATGATCGAATTTGGCCGTCACGCCATAACCGGTGACGGACCGGATCTGGGCGGTCGAATAGGCGAACACTAAGAAAACACCAGCGATAGCGACGACAACGGCACCCATCGCAATTTCAAGAATATTACGATTCATCCGATCAACTCTCTTCCGCGCATCCCGCTACAATCCGTCACGACCCTGTCCCGTCAGGGGTCCAGGCCTCATAATCCCCCGTAGCCGGCGCCCGCGCGCCCTCTGCCAGAACGGAGCCGCCCGGATGATACGCATAGACGGTACCCGTCAAATTGGGCAGATGTTCCTTTTCCCAGGGTTGGCGCTGGGTCAGGCTGGCCTCATCGGGGGGAAGCCGCTCGCTGTGGTGAAGCCACCCATGCCATTGCGGCGGCACCTTACTGGCCTCAGGGATCCCGCGATAGATCACCCAACGCCGTTCCCGGCTTTCCATACCGCCACCCTTAACCAAGGGCTTTTGGCCTTTTTCGCGAAAATACTGGTTGCCGTACTGATCCGTCCCGACAAGCTCGCCGCGCCACCAAGTATAAAGACGTGTCCCAAGGCTCATGCGATATTACTCGACATTAAGGAAAACGAGAGCCGCACGCTTTGATGCGATCTCACTTCAAAGCGTGCCGATGCCCACGCGACAATCGTTTACAGTTTTGCGCATCCGATCACCCGCAGCACAAACCCATAAAACAAAAAATTCACCGGATGGAAGGCAAGAAACCCGGCTACCGAATTGCTTATACCTGCCCGCGATCAACATATCCAGTACCTGACCGCTTCATGTGCGCGAATGATCACGCCCTGAACCGTCTGCTAGGGCAGGCCCCTACAGCAAGCCCCTACAGCAAGCCCCTACAGCAAGCCCAAGGCACGCAGTTCGCGCTGCATTGCGGTCGGCATTTGATCCGTTTCGTCAACATACCCAACCGCAAGATCCGCCGCAATCGCATCATCTGCCAAATAGCGCCACCCTTGCATGATATAATGGGGTTTCGGCACCGTTCGCACCACCTTGGGATCGAGATGAATGCCACACCCGGCTTTGCCCTGTTCCGTCGTCACCGCTTCGAGCGCCAGAATCCGCTGCCGCGCCCGGATATGGCCCTTGATGATCCAATAGAGCGACCCGCCGTCCAAGATGTCCGCCGCTTGCTTCGGCATATTGCGCGTGACATGGACGAGCGGCACGCCATCGGCCACACGCCCGGCCACCCACGCCTCCAAGGTCTCGACCGTGGGGCACCCAACACAGAGTTTGACGAGATGCATCGCGCTAAAACCCGCTCTATGACGGCGGAACCCGCCAGGATGGCAGGCGTTTATCCAAAAACGCCATGATCCCGTCGCGCCCCTCGTCGCTCGACCGCCGCACCGCGATCCGGCGGCCCGTTTCGGCGACCAAAACATCGTCTACGGGCTTGAACGCGACATGGTGCAACAGGTCCTTCGTTTCCTTCTGGGCGTCAGGCCCCCCCAACAGCAAGGCGTCGATCATGGCAGAGACGGCCGCTTCGAGGTGGTCGGCGGCACACCGTTCATGGACGAGACCGATCGCCTCGGCCTTCGCCGCCGTCATCACCTCGGCAGTCAGCGCATAGCGCCGCGCCTGACGCAAACCGATCGCGGCCACGACATAGGGGCTGATAACAGCCGGGATCAGACCGAGTTTCACTTCGGAAAGACAAAAACAGGCCGAGTCGGCTGCAATCGCAATATCGCAGCAGGCGACGAGTCCGACACCGCCGCCATAGGCCGCCCCTTGCACCACGGCAATCGTCGGCTTGGGCAAGCGATCCAAGACCTGCATCAAGCGCGCAAGCCCAGCCGCATCGCGCAGATTTTCATCGAACCCGTACGATGCCATGCGGCGCATCCAATCGAGATCGGCCCCGGCGGAAAAACTGCGCCCCGCCCCGCGCAGCACGACGACCCGCACGGCAGGATCGGCCCCGCACTGTTCCAAGATGCGTGTGAGATCGGCGATCAATCGATCGTCGAAGGCATTGTGCAATTGCGGTCTATTGAGCGTCAGGGTGGCAACACCCCGTGCGTCCACCATCTGCAATAACGCGTCGATCATCTCTTTTTCCCCCCTGAACGATCCCGAGCGTCGTTTTTTGTTGACAGGCCTTGGGACAGATCATGCCCAGACGCAAAGCATGCCACCGGCACCATACAGCATCCACCCGTAAAAAGGGGGTTGTTCGCGGCGTCGCCCGTAAAACTCATTGATCTGTTTATTGCAAAGGCACGACCCGGATGCCGGTTGCGGGTGACGGCGGCGGCGCGCCGACCGAAACGGCCGTTCCCTGCCCGGCGAGCGGCGGGCGCTGACCGCTTGGGGCGAGAAAAACCTGACCCAGCCGATGGGAGATCCACAGCTTGTTGGTTTGCAGAAAATCGAAACCCAGCAACATATCGAAACCGGACCCGACTTTCTCGCTGAGACCGCCGATCGACACATCGACATTGGCATGAACGATCGACCCGAGACGCAGTTCCTTGATGCGGGCGAGCGCCGTCGGGATCAGTTCACCGCCAACGCCGACGCCGAAATGCTGTGCCGTTTGTTCCTTGAAGATTTTTTCGACATCAAGACCGAGGGCGCGGGCCGTCGATATCTTCATGGTCGTCACCTCCGCCCCGGTATCGAGGATCGCCGACACCGGCTTGCCATTGATGGTGGGACGGACCAGGATGAGGTGCCCTGCCTGTTCGCTAAAGGCAATAGGGGCGGCATCGGTCGACCAAGGGAGAAAGCCGTCGGCGCAATGATTGGGGTCATAGAGTGCCAATCGACCGCCGGGAATATCGATTTCAAGATCGTAGGCGGCAAAAACCTCCCCCCCCAACAAACCGGCCACCTCCCGTTTGTTGAATGGCATTTTGACGACCCGCATCGTGCGCGCGGGCAGCCGAACCGATCCCATTTCAATGATCGTGTCGTCGACGCTATCGGCTTTCACGACGCCGCCGGTGCCAAGGACCGGTGCCTTGTTCGCCCCTTCGGGCACCCGCATGCGTTCGGCAAAGCCTGGACTGATCGTGGCGGTCGACGCCCCCGTATCCAAAATCATCAAGGTCTTGATATTCGCGATGGTAACGGACACGGACACACTGCGCCCAAGCGTGACGAGCGGCACCTCGGCGATTTTCATCACCGTGCATCGTGCCGCCGCCGGTTCCATACCAAACACGGCAGCACAGAACATCCCGAACGCCCAAAAACCGATGCGCCCCGCGTTTCTTGCTTCAACCATGATAACCAAGCCCGTAATCGCGCACAAAGATCGTCTTGCTATGGTAGGCGATAAAGACCCGATTATGGACAAAAAAATCAGCTCCCAAAACCATCTCGGCGATGCCTTCGCGATCCAAATACAAAGAGGCGACCGGCACTTCCGGTTTTGAAAAAGCCCCGGACCCGATGCGGATCTCGTTGAATTCATGCATGACGGCCGGAACCTGGCGCTGATCGACCCCGCGCAGGCCCCCCGTTACG
>DAISJD010000058.1:0-17759 GCA_036821645.1 Aliidongia sp. | reverse complement strand
CATGGAAACGAACCGCATGGAAGCAAAAAACCACCACCCGCTCAAGACTCCATTCCCGATCATTCAACCCCGTTCCATTTCCCCTTTTTGAAAGAGCGAGCCACCGCATCCTATGAGCGTCACCGTCCGTTTTGCCCCGTCGCCCACCGGCTATCTCCATATCGGAGGGGCCAGAACCGCCTTGTTCAACTGGCTTTTTGCCCGTCATCACGGCGGTCGTTTCTTGCTGCGGATCGAAGATACCGACCGTCAACGATCAACCAAGGAGGCGATCGCCGCCATCATCGACGGGCTCGAATGGCTCGGTTTGACATGGGACGACACACTCGTCATGCAGTCCGAACGGATCGCACGCCATGCCGAAGTCGTGGAAACCATGCTCGCCGCAGGAACGGCCTATCGGTGCTATTGCAGCCCGGAAGAGTTGGAGGCGATGCGCGCCCGGCAAAAGGCCGAAGGCCGCCCGATGCGCTACGAGGGGATTTGGCGCGACCGCGACCCGTCCGATGCGCCCGCCGGTGTGAAGCCGGTCATCCGCCTCAAGGCCCCGCAAACCGGCGAAACCGTCATCGATGACGGCGTGCAGGGCGTCGTTCGAGTCGCCAACGAACAATTGGACGATCTCATCCTGCTGCGGGCGGACGGAACGCCGACCTATATGCTGTCCGTGGTCGTGGACGATCACGATATGAACATTACCCATGTGATCCGGGGCGACGATCATCTCACCAATGCCTTCCGTCAGACCCAGATTTATCGCGGTCTCGGCTGGGATGTGCCCCATTTCAGCCATATCCCCCTCATTCACGGGGCCGATGGGGCTAAATTGTCGAAACGCCACGGGGCGCTCGGCGTCGAAGCCTATCGCGATATGGGCTATTTGCCCGAAGCCTTGCGCAATTATCTTTTGCGTCTTGGCTGGGGACACGGCGATCACGAAATCATCTCGACCGAGGAGGCCATCGCGTGGTTCGACCTGCCGGGCGTCGGGCGCTCGCCCGCCCGGTTCGATTTTGCCAAACTCGACAATTTGAACGGCCATTATCTGCGCGAAGCCGACGATGAACGGCTCACCCGCCTGATCGCCCCGGCCCTTGGCGTGGGATTGGACGATTCGGGGCTGGCCCTCGTTCGGGACGGCATGCCCGGCTTGAAGGCGCGGGCGAAAAACCTGGTCGAACTCGCCGACAATGCCCGTTTTTATACGCGGGCCCGCCCCTTGCCGCTCGATGCCAAAGCCGCCGTTTTGGCCACGCCTGAGGCCCGCGCCTTGGTCGGCGCGGTCGGTGCATCCTTCGCGAACGCAACCCCCTGGGACGAGGCGACGCTGGAGGCATGCCTGCGCCGATTTGCCGAAGAAAAATCACTGAAAATGGGTGCAATCGCACAGCCTTTGCGCGCTGCCCTCACCGGGGCTACGACATCGCCCGGTATTTTTGAGATCATGCGGGTCTTAGGCCCTGACGAAACCCTGGCCCGGATCCGAGACTTTGCCGATGGATCGGTCGGCACCCCGTGATGGCGTGCCCGTTCACGATGTTCGCCCTGCCATTCATCGCGGGGTTGCACGATCCCGTCTGTTGAAGTAGAAGCGCCGATGGCGCACAATTGCGCATTACCGTCGCACCATCGGCGCTTTTTTATGGTATAGGGCATCGTCACAGCATGGGCCCTACCCGTCGCTTGCATTTTTCGCCATCCCAACAGGGGAAATACGCGCATGGACAGCAAATCAACCGCCCCATCGACCGTCACACTGACCGATAATGCAACCGGCCAGCAATATACCTACCCGGTCCTTTCGGGCTCTGTTGGGCCGAAGGTGATTGATATCCGCAAGCTTTATTCGGATACCGGATTCTTCACCTACGATCCGGGTTATACCTCGACCGGTTCCTGCGAATCCAAGATCACCTACATCGACGGCGATGCCGGTGTCTTGCTGTATCGCGGCTATCCGATCGAACAATTGGCCGAACATAGCGACTTCATGGAAGTCTGCTCGCTGCTTCTGTCCGGCGAATTGCCGAACGCCGCAGAAAAGAAGAAGTTCGAGCGCGACATTACCATGCACACGATGGTGCACGAACAGATCGCGACCTTCTTCCGGGGTTTCCGCCGGGATGCCCACCCGATGGCTGTGATGTGCGGCGTCGTCGGGGCTTTGTCGGCCTTCTACCACGATTCGACCGATGTCCATGATCCGCGCCAACGCCTGATCGCCTCGCATCGCCTGATCGCCAAGATGCCGACGCTTGCCGCCATGGCCTATAAATATTCGATCGGCCAACCGTTCATGATGCCCAAGAATTCTCTGAACTATTCTGAGAATTTCCTGCGCATGTGCTTCGGCGTGCCGTGCGAAGAGTATGAGGTCAACCCGATCATCGCCAAGGCGATCGACCGGATCTTCGTGCTCCATGCCGATCACGAACAAAATGCCTCGACCTCGACCGTGCGCTTGGCCTCGTCGTCGGGGGCCAATCCCTTCGCCTGTATCGCCGCTGGCATCGCCTCGCTCTGGGGTCCCGCTCATGGCGGTGCGAACGAAGCCGTGTTGAAGATGTTGAACGAGATCGGGCACAAGAGCCGGATCCCCGAATTCATCCAACGCGCCAAGACCAAGGACGATCCGTTCCGCCTGATGGGCTTCGGGCACCGCGTCTACAAAAACCTCGATCCCCGCGCCAAGGTCATGCGCCAGACCTGCCACGAAGTGTTGGGTGCCCTCGGCATTCAAGACGATTTGTTGGAATTGGCGATGGAACTGGAACAGATCGCACTCACCGATCCGTATTTCATCGAAAAGAAACTCTATCCGAACGTCGATTTCTATTCAGGCATCATCCTGAAGGCAATCGGCTTCCCGGTTTCCATGTTCACCGTCCTGTTTGCCGTCGCCCGGACCGTTGGCTGGGTTGCGCAATGGAACGAAATGATCAGCGATGCCGGTCAAAAGATCGGTCGCCCGCGTCAGCTCTATACCGGCAGCCCGCAGCGGGACTACGTCTTGCTGAACGACCGCGGCTAAGACGCGCAACATGGCCGGACGCCGTTCTGGATTTTCCGGTCATGAACCGGGCACGCCACCCTGGAACCCTCGACGGGGTTCCAGGGTGGTTTCCCCCATTTCATCCCCGCCCAAGGCGGCAAACGACAATCGGCCAACATGGCGTTGGCGTCTCCATCAGGTTTCCCTGCCCGCATCCTTGATCGTGATCGGTGGCCTGTTGATTTACGGCGCGTTTTTTCTGAGATAAGTGCGGGCGCGGCTGACTAAGCTTGGCGCAACCCGATCGCCTAGCGCCCACCGGCATCGGCCATCACGCGATCCAGCTTTTTCAACCAATCGCGAATCCGGATCCCATTGGCACCAAAATCATAAGAACCGTAGCGCGAATGGCTCTCGATCGCCAAGGTCGCCTGTTTTTCGCCGAGCGGGATAAATTCCACCGTGATAATATCGGGAAATTTCAAGTATTTCGTATGCTGGATATAGGAAATTTTCTTCAGATTATCATCCCCAGCCAACAGCTTGACGCGTTTTTCTCGGGCGATCATTTCGGACCATGCATCGCGCAACCGTTCCCAAGACACGTCATAGACCGGACTGCGCATATCGGGATTTTGCCCGCAATAGTGGATCGGGCAGGCAAAAAACCGCATCATTCCAGGCACGGAACCGCCGATATCCGACTGGAAAACGACAATATCCTGATCGAGCAACCGATCCTCGGCCTCGCGTCCCATATAAAGGCGCAGCCCCAACGCCAACACGGCAATCAGCACAAGGAGACCCGTGATACGCCAAATCGGCCGATTGAGGGCGGCAAGCGTCGCCCGCCCCCCCTGGACCGTCATGGCAATTTTATGTACGAGCGTGATCAACCATCACCTTCATCTGATCGTAAAATTTTCAAGCGCCCTTGTACAATAAATCCATAAACTTTGAAAGCAGACACTGTCTTATATAAATCAATGCATCAGGATCATACAAAAAAACGGGTGATTCATAAAATTTAATGATGAGAATGCATCCTATTATATTTTATTTTGCGAAAAACACTTTCCATTGCCTATCAAAAAATGATCTATTTTTTACAATGCATTTACTATCAAGGTAATTTTTCTGTTTTATTGGGAATTATTCTCGAAAATGAAAATTCCAAATATCAATGCGGGTCAAAAAAATTGGCAACCTCGTGTGAAAATCATCGCCAGGACCACTGATGAACCTTGCCAGCCGATCCGTCGATGCACCATGATGCCGCACCGCAATGCGCCCGGCTTATGGCGGCACAAGGTTGGAACCCCCATCGCAAAATCACCCGAACTGCCACTTAGATCAGGATGATGACAGGGTATGACGGCTGATAATCCCCATCCCAATCTCGCCATTGTCGCGTCCCCGACCCAAGCGGCCCAGGCCGCCTTGCGAGAATTGACAGATCGCTATGAAACCGTATCGACCGAGGAGGCCGACGTCATCGTCGCCTTGGGCGGCGACGGGTTCATGCTGCAAACGATGCACCGCTTCATCGACGACCACTTGCCGATCTTTGGCATGCATCGCGGCAGCGTCGGTTTTTTGATGAATGCCTATCGGCCGGATGGGTTGTTGGAACGGCTCAGCACCGCAAAGGCAGTCCGGCTCAATCCACTCGAAATGCGCGCACGCGATGCCAATGGGACCGATCATCGCGCCATTGCCATCAACGAGGTGGCGCTTTTGCGCCAAACCCAGCAAATGGCGAAGATCCGTATCGAAATCGACGGCGTCTGCCGCCTCGAAGAATTGATGTGCGACGGGATTATGCTGGCAACCCCCGCCGGATCGACCGCCTATAATCTGTCGGCCCATGGTCCGATCCTGCCGCTCGGCTCCGAGGTGCTGGCCCTTACCCCCATCAGTGCGTTTCGGCCGCGTCGCTGGCGCGGGGCGATCTTGCCGCGCGGTGCGCGCGTGCGCTTCGACATGTTGGAAACGCAAAAACGCCCGGTGAGTGCCGGGGCCGATTCCAGCGAAGTGCGCGATGTGGTCAGCGTCGAGATCCGGGAAAATCAGGAAATCGAACTCACTATCCTGTTCGATCAGGAACACGACCTGTCCGAACGGGTCTTAAAAGAGCAATTTGCGGGATAAGACACAATTGCAGCGTGGTTAAAGGTTTATCTGGTCATTCCGTCGCACCTCGGCGATACTGTCGCAAAATAGCAACTTTTCAGCAGCGAGTATCCGCAATGCCGGCGCCAGCCAGTCTTGATCTCATCACCAAACTGATCAGCTACGACACGACCAGCCGCGACAGTAATCTGGCGCTCATCGATTTCGTGCGCGACTATCTATCCTCCTATCGGATCGATTCTTATCTCAGTTTCGATGAAACCGGCCGCAAGGCCAATTTGTTCGCCACGATCGGCCCCAACGATCGGGGCGGCATCGTGTTGTCGGGCCATACGGACGTGGTCCCGGTCGACGGTCAACCCTGGACCGCCGATCCGTTCACGGTCAGAACCCTGAACGACACCTTGGTCGGGCGCGGCACGTCCGATATGAAAAGCTTTATCGCGGTGGCCCTTGCCGCCGTGCCCGACCTCGTGACGCGGGATCTCAAAACCCCGATCCACTTGGCCTTCACCTATGACGAAGAAGTGGGATGCTTGGGTGCCCGCACCCTCCTCGCCGATCTCGCCGCCCGCGACATTCACCCGCGCGCCTGCATCATCGGCGAACCGACCTTGATGACCCCGGTGACCGCTCACAAGGGCAAGAAATCCGTGCGCTGTCACGTGCATGGGGTCGAATGCCATTCCGCCCTCGCCCATGAAGGCGTGAACGCCGTCGAGGCGGCCGCCGAACTCATCGCCTATCTCAAAGGCATGGCCCGGCGGCATAGGGATAACGGCCCGTTCGATACCGCCTTTACACCCCCCTATACGACGGTGCATACGGGCAAGATCAATGGCGGTACCGCCCTCAACATCGTGCCGAAAGATTGCGTGTTCGATTTTGAGTTCCGTTATCTGCCGGGCGAGAGTTCGCAAACGCTCTTTGCCGAAGTCGTGGCCTATGCCAACAGCCTCTTGCCCGAAATGCAGCGGATTTCGCCGGATACCGGTTTTCAATTCGAAGAATTGTCCGGCTTTGACGGCTTGAATATGCCGGACGATCATCCGCTCACCCGTCTCGTACAACAAGTATCGGGGGCGAACGGCACCGGCAAGGTCAGTTTCGGCACCGAAGGTGGCTTGTTCCAACATGCGGGCATTCCGACCATCATCTGCGGGCCGGGCTCGATCGAGCAGGCCCATAAGCCCGATGAATGGATTGCGCTGGATCAGATCGATGCGTGCGAAAACTTCATCGCCCGTTTGAGCGACCACGCCATGCGCGCGGCGGCCTAAAGCCCGCCTCGCCCACAACCAAGGGGAACCCCGCGTGACGATTGCACACCGCCCTGATGACGATACTTATCCGGTCGAACTCACCGCCCCGGACTTATCGCCCTGGCGTCAAGGCAATACCGGGGTTCCCTATGTCACCCGCTTGACGAGTGCCGTGCCGGGGCCGACGGTGATGGTCATGGCCCTCACCCATGGCAACGAGATCTGCGGTGCCCATACGGTCAGCCGCTTGCTGCGAGACGGTTTTCAGCCGGCGCGCGGCACGCTGTTGCTCGGTTTTGCGAATGTGGATGCCTATCATCGCTTCGATGCGACAAAGCCCACGGCCTCGCGGTTCATCGACGAGGATCTCAATCGCGTGTGGGATACGGCCACCCTGGACGGCCCGCGCCAGAGTGTGGAATGCGCCCGCGCCCGTGCGCTCCGCCCGCTCGTCGATACGGTCGATTACCTGCTCGATCTCCATTCGATGCAGCACGCGACGGCCCCCCTCATGCTGTCGGGCCTGACCGAAAAAGGCATTGCGCTGGCACAAGCGGTTGCCATCCCCGACCTTATCGTTGCCGATGGCGGCCATCAGGCCGGCAGGCGGCTGCGCGATTACGGTCGTTTTGCCGATCCGTCCGACCCTGCAACCGCACTCTTGGCCGAATGCGGCCAACATTGGGCGGCGGCCTCCGCCACGATCGCCGATCAAACCACCCTGCGGTTCTTGGATCATCTGGGCCTCATCCACCCGGATCAACGGGCCCAGTTCCCGGTTCCGGCCCTCGAAACGCCCGCACGGGTGATCGAGGTGACGGATCCGATCACGATCAAAACGAAACAGTTTCATTTCTGCACGCCGTTTTACGGCATGGAAATCATCCCCGAAGCCGGGACGGTCATCGCCCATGACGGGCCAGAGACCATCGTCACCCCCTATCCCAACTGCGTCCTGATCATGCCGTCGCGCCGCCTTGCACCGGGGCAAACCGCCGTGCGGCTCGGACGGTTTAGAGACCCGAACTGATCCAAGGGCGCTGTCCGCCAAACACCCATCGCTAAAGATGCGTGACCAGCCAACCGGCAATGAGCGGCAGGGTGATGGCGGTGATCAACCCGTTCAACCCGATGGCAAGACCGCCGAAGGCCCCCGCCGTCTCGCTGATCCGCAACAATTGCGCGGTTGCAAACCCATGACCCGCCGTCCCCCCCGCAAGGCCAAAGGCGCGAATATCCCGGACCCGGATAAGACGGATGACCGCCCCCATGATCGTCGCCCCCGTCAATCCCGTCATCAAGACGAAAACCGCCGTCAACGAGGGGTCGCCGCCGATCTGTTCGGCCACCCCCATCGCAATCGGGGTCGTCACCGATTTCGGGGCCAGGGACAAGACCACGCGCGGGGTGGCACCAAGCCATTGGGCAATGACGATCGCACTCGCCGATGCGGTCAGGGAACCTGCGATGATCGCCGGAATCAAGGCCCGCGCCGTCGCCCGGATATGACTGAGATTGGCATACATGGGAATGGCAAGGGCAACGGTCGCCGGGCCTAAGAGGAAATGCACGAACTTCGCCCCGTCGAAAAACGCGGCATAAGGTGTTTGCGTGACCAGCAACAAGGCGACCAAACTGACGATGGCAATCAAAAACGGATTGGCGATCGCCTGAAACCGCCCCAAAATTTGACTATGCGTCTCGCACCAAAGCCCGAATTGATACGCCAGCAGCGTCGCACTCAACCCCAAAAGCGGCGTCGTTTCGAGATAGACCCACAGATGGGCGAGCGTCATCATGGCGCGTCCCCTTTTGCGAGATCGGTCCCCGATGCGGGTGCGCGTTTCAGCAAGACCACCATAACAAGCGCCGTCACGGCAATGCTAAGGGCGGTCGATAGGACGAGGGCAGCCAGGATCGGCACGAATTCCCGCCCGACCGTATCCAATTGGGTGACGACCCCGACCCCGGCCGGTACGAACAATAACGGTAAATGGTTCAACAGGCCGCGCGATGTCTGTTCCAGGGCCGGATCGGGCCCGCGCTTTGCGATCAGAAACAGCAAAAACAAGACCAGCCCCAAAACGGGCCCCGGCAACGGCAAGCCCGCCCCACGGGCGATCACCTCACCGATCAATTGAAATACCACGAGAAGGGTTAATGATTTCAACATTTTCCTTCACATATCCTTGCAAATGCGGTAAGAGGCTGGTCCGATTCTATCCCATTTGTCGCGTGATTATTCAGTCAATTTCGCATGCCAGGGCGTATTCGACTTAGGTCTACGCTGTAAAATTCTACTGCCGCCCAAATCAGGATCAACATACCACGTATCCGTTCACCATCACCGGCCCGACAAACTACCATGCGAAGGTTGCATTCCTTTATCCTATTTTTTTCTTATTCACTTGAAAAACAACAAAACTTAAAGGAAAATTCCCTCATCAAAAAGTTGAAATCAATGAAAAAACCGGCTGAAGACGATGATAGTTCTTCTTTCGTTAGAGATCAAATACCTGTACAAGGGGTTTGATTGCGTATTGGGGTCGATCTCTTTGGCTTCGTGGTGAGGAAAATCCTCATCGTCGCCGAAGTTGCATGAGAAGGGTCCGGTCATGACGCGGCCTGGATCGATATGAGGGGCGGTAAGGATGAACGCGCAGAGCCTGATGATCGTTGATGACGAGCGCGACGTCGTGGATATGTTTCGTCAAGCGTTCCGGCGGGAAACCCGCAACGGGCAATATGAATTGACCTTTGCCCATTCCGGCCAAGAAGCGATTGAAAAAATTTGTGCCGCCGCCGACAAGCAACCGTTCTGCGTCCTCTCCGACATCAATATGCCCGGCATGGATGGCTTGGAACTCTTGGCCCGGATCAAGGAAAAATTCCCGTCCTTGCCCGTGATCATGGTGACCGCCTATGGGGATAGCGAGCGCCAACTGACGGCGCAAAAATACGGGGCCACCGGCTTTATGCTGAAACCGGTCGATTTCATGGCCCTCAAGGATCAATTGAAAGCCTTGGTCGAACAGGTTGCGGTTGACTAAATCGATAGACGCTTGACCTCGTCCGTCCGGCCCATCAAAATGCCCCAATCCCCCCTCATCCTCTCGGCATCGTCACCCGACATCCTTAATGCCGCGTCACCCGACATCCTTAATGGCGCGTCACCCGACGCCGTGGCCCGTGCCGGGGCAGCATTGCAGGCGGGTTCCCTCGTCGCCTTTGCAACCGAGACCGTTTACGGCCTCGGTGCCGACGCCACCAACGACCGGGCGGTCGCCGCCATTTTTGCCGCCAAGGGCAGGCCGGATTTCAATCCCCTGATCATCCATGTCGATACCCTGGCTGCAGCCCGGCGGCTCGCCGACTTTACCCCCCTTGCCCTTAGCCTTGCCGATCGTTTCTGGCCCGGTCCCTTGACGTTGGTGCTGCGCCGTCGCACCGATTGTCCGGTCAGTTTACTGGCCAGCGCCGGGCTCGATACGATCGCTATCCGTATTCCCGCCCACCCCTGCGCCTTGGCCTTGCTCGCGGCGGCCCAGTGCCCCGTTGCCGCCCCCAGTGCGAACCGATCTGGACGGATCAGCCCGACCCGGGCGCAGGATGTCCGCGAGGAGCTGGGCGATCGGGTCGCCCTCATTCTCGATGGCGGCCCATGTGCCGTCGGGGTAGAATCGACCGTACTCGACCTCACATCCCCGTCGCCCCGCCTGCTGCGGCCAGGCGGCATCACAGAGGAAGCGTTGGCGGCACGCATCGGCCCGCTGACCGCCGCCCCCACGATCGAAGATCGCGTCGCTCGATCGAGCCCCGGCTTGATGGCGAGCCACTACGCCCCGCGCCTGCCCGTCCGCCTCGATGCCATCGATGCAGAAGCGGGCGAGGCTTTCGTCGCCTTTGGCCCGCCGCCGCCCGGCGTGCCGGTCGCCGCCCAACTATCGGCGCAGGGCGATGTCGACGAAGCGGCAGCGGCTCTGTTTGCCGTCTTGCGGTCTTTGGATCGTCCCCCGTTTCGGGCGATCGCCGTCATGCCGATACCGCAAACCGGCCTTGGCCGCGCGGTAAACGATCGCCTGCGTCGGGCCGCCGCCCCGCGCCCGGCGCAGGACCGCTCGATACCGATCGACGCCGCCCCCCGATTGCCCTGACCCAAAACCCGGTCCAATCCAACCCCGCCCACACATTTAATCGTTGGCTTTTAGTAAATTCTTATATTAAATCAACCGACATTATAGGGACCGTTTTGCGCGTGACGTGGGCAGAGGCCCGCGGCATGATCACGTCGGGCAAAGACCATTTTCGGATGGGGCGCTCGCTTGTTCATCAAACCCGACCAGCAATCAGAGAGGTGCGACGGTGCAGGCACTCTTAGAGCGGATCAAGGCCTGCGTCGGTCCGGCGGGATGGTTCGACGGACCGGACGATACGGCCCCGTATCTCGCCGAGATGCGGGGCCTTTATCAGGGCAAGACAGCCCTGGTCGTGCGTCCGGCCAGTACCGAACAAGTCTCTGAAATCGTCCGGCTCACGGCCGAAGCCCAGGTGCCGCTCATTCCTCAGGGCGGCAATACCGGCCTCGTGGGTGGTACTGCCGCCCCGTCCGACGGCCGCAACATCCTGCTATCCTTGACCCGCATGAACCGGGTGAGAGCCCTTGACCCCGAGAATTTCACCCTGACCGTCGATGCGGGGGCCGTTCTGGCTGAGGTTCAGACCATCGCCGACGGCATCGACCGATTCTTTCCGATCAGCCTCGGCGCCGAAGGCAGTTGCACCATCGGCGGCAACATCGCAACCAATGCCGGCGGGATCCAGGTTCTGCATTACGGCTCGATGCGCGATCAGGTTCTGGGTCTTGAAGTCGTTCTGGCCGATGGCAGGGTCTGGCACGGCTTGAGGGGCTTGCGCAAAGACAATACGGGCTACGATTTAAAACAGCTTTTCATCGGATCGGAAGGCACGCTCGGCATCATTACGGCGGCGACCCTTAAACTCTATCCGAAACCGCGCGTGCGCGCGACGGCCCTGGTCGGGCTCAAGAGCTACGCCGATTGCCTCACCCTCTTCAACCGCGTGCGCATCGCAAGCGGCGATCAATTGACCGCCTTCGAGGTCATGCCGCGCATCGGGCTCGATCTTGCGTTTCGCCACATACCCGGCTTGATCGATCCGCTGGCCGCCCCGCATCCGGTTTATGCCCTGATCGAAGGGTCGAGTTCGCGGGCCGATGCCGATCTCAACGATGCCTTGGCAACCGTCCTCGGCGCGGCGGCGGGCGACGGGCTCATCCAAGATGCCACCCTCGCCGCCACCCTCACCCAGACGAAGGCCCTGTGGCGTCTGCGCGAAGCCCTGGTCGAAGCCCAACGCTTTGCAGGCGGCAGCATCAAACACGATATCGCCGTGCCGGTCTCGTCGGTTCCGGCCTTTCTCGACGTTGCGTTCGCCGCCGTCGCGGCCGCGATCCCAGGGGTGCGTCCGATTGCCTTCGGGCATTTGGGCGACGGCAACATCCATTTCAATCTAACCCAGCCGGAAGGGGCCGACAAAACTGCCTTTCTGGCCCGGTGGGATGAGATCAATCGCCTCGTGCATGATATCGTCATACGGTTTGATGGCACGATCAGCGCCGAACACGGGATCGGCCGCCTGAAACGAGGCGAGCTTGCCCGTCTGAAAGACCCGCTCGATCTCGACTTGATGCGCCGGATCAAAGCGGCCTTCGATCCGACATATCATCTCAATCCCGGCGTTTTGTTCCCTTGTGACGCGCCACAACGCACGGCATAAGCTTGTTTCCTTCTTCCCAACCCACGAGACTGCGGCCATGATCCCTTATTCGCCCCCCCTCGCCGATATGCGCTTTGCCCTCGAAGAACTGGCGGGCATCGCCGAGATCGCCACCCTGCCCGGCTATGACCATGCCGATCAGGATACGGTCGATGCGGTTCTCGACGAAGCGGCCAAGCTCGCCCGCGACGTCCTTGCCCCCTTGAATACCCTTGGCGACCGTGTCGGCAGCCAATTGGAAAATGGGGCCGTGCGCACGCCGGACGGGTTCAAAGCCGCCTATCAAACCTATGTCGAAGGCGGCTGGAACTCGCTGCCCTTCGACGAGGCTTGGGGCGGTCAGGGTCTGCCCGCTTCGGTCGGTCTCGTCGTGTCGGAAATGTGGAATGCGGCCAATATGGGCTTTGCGCTCTGTCCGATGCTGACGGTGGGTGCGATCGAAGCGCTGGAGCTGCATGGAACCGATGCGCTGAAAGATCGGTATCTGCCGAAACTGGTCAGCGGGGAATGGACCGGAACCATGAATCTGACCGAACCGCATGCAGGCTCCGATGTCGGCGCCTTGCGCACCAAGGCGGTGCCGGACGGCGACCATTGGCGGATTTCGGGTCAGAAGATCTTCATTACCTATGGCGATCACGATTTCACCGACAATATCATCCATCTCGTCCTGGCCCGTACCCCCGACGCACCGGCCGGCACCAAGGGGATCTCGCTGTTCCTCGTGCCGAAATTCCTAGTCAACGACGATGGCAGCCTTGGCGAACGCAACGATATCCGTACGGTCAGCCTGGAACATAAGCTCGGCATTCATGCAAGCCCGACGGCGGTGCTGGCCTTCGGCGATCATGACGGGGCGATCGGCTACATGATCGGCGCAGAAAATCGCGGCATGGAATGCATGTTCACCATGATGAATTCCGCCCGGATCAATGTCGGCGTGCAAGGCATCGCGATCGGCGAACGCGCCTATCAACAAGCGCGCGACTATGCCAAAACCCGCGTGCAAGGCAAACCCGCCGGGGTCAAGGGCGACGGCCCTCTGCCGATCATCCATCACGGCGATGTCCGGCGCATGCTGCTCGCCATGCGCGCCCGCATCGAAGCCGCTCGTGGCCTTGCCTATTACGCCGCCGGCATGATCGACCGCGCCCACCGTCTGCCCGACGCCGCAGCACGGGCCGAAGCCCAAGCGCGGGTCGATCTGTTGATTCCGATCGTCAAGGGCTGGTCCACCGATCTTGGCATCGAAAACAGTTCTCTTGCCGTCCAGGTCCATGGCGGCATGGGCTTCATCGAAGAAACCGGCGTCGCCCAACATTATCGCGACGCCCGGATCGCCGCCATCTATGAAGGCACGAACGGGATCCAAGCCCTCGATCTCATCGGACGCAAAATCGGGCGCGACCAGGGGGCGGAGGCCACACGCTTCATCGCCACCATGCGCAGTCTCGACGAAACCCTGTCGGCATTGCCGGGGGACGATCTTGCCCTGATCCGCCGCACCTTAAGTGCCGCGATCGATACGCTCGAAACGGGGGTGGGTTTCTTACTGAGCCTGCTGAAACAGGATGCCCCTGCGGCACAGGCGATCGCGGTGCCGTTCATGACCTTGTTCTCGCTCACCGCCGGTGGCTGGGTCATGGCGAAAGAAGCGGCGGCTGCCCAAAGCAAACTCGCAGATCGGATCGGCGATGCCCGGTTCTTTGAGACCAAAATCATGACCGCCCGGTTCTATGCCGAACAATATCTGACCCAGGTTCCGGCCTTGCTCGGCAGCCTCGAAAGCGGTCGGACCATTCTCGGGATAGATCCCGACATGTTCTGATCGGCTCTGTTGCGCTGACGCGGACCCCATTGCGTTCCTGGCCGACATGGCCCATACGGGCGATGGGGTCCCGTTCAAGGCCGATCCTATTGCCGATAAGGATCGGCTTTGGACGAATTTCCAGCTTCATCTTCAACGCGAAATACGATAAGACCACACTCAAGAGACTGTGCCGCGCGATCCGCCTCGATCGGACCGGGTCAGGCCTTATGCGGCGGGGGTGGTGGCATGTATCTGACCTTATCCAATTTGTTGCCCTATCTCCTCGATCACGGCCACTTGGTTCGCGAGGATTTGACGGCCCGCGACATCGCGATCCAGGAAGTCGGGCGGCGCAACCGGAACTTTAAACTCCGTCGTCGCGGCGGCGGGGGCCTTTTCATCAAACAAGCCTCGTTCATCCACCCTGAATTGACCGAGGCGATCAAACGCGAGGCGATCGTCCATCACCTCGCCCAGCACCATCCGGCTCTCGCGGGACTCACCGCGATGATGGTTCCGTTACATCGCCACGATACACGCCGCCATGTCCTGGTCTGCGACCTGTTGGACGATCATCTATCCCCGCTCGATTATCGGCACAAAACCGGAACGATGCCCCCCGGGTTCGCCGCAGCACTGGGGGCGCGCTTGGCCCTGTTGCACCGCCTTGGCGAAGGGCTGATCGGGGATCCGGCGGCAAGCCTGTTCGCCCGCAAGCGCCATTGGCTTTTCACCATGATCAGGGCACCGGAACAAGCCGCCGCCCAAATGGGCACCGGGGCCGTCACCATGGGGGCCGCCCTTGCAGCGCGCCCGGCCCTATTGGCCGCCCTCGACGCCATGAATGCGGCCTGGTCGGTCACGACCCTGATCCATGGCGATGTCAAATGGGATAATCTGCTCGTCCCCGATGAGATCCACCCCGATGCCCCGGTGCGCCTCGTCGATTGGGAATTGGCCGATCTCGGCGATCCGGCCTGGGACGTCGCCTTCGGTCTCGTCGGCTGGTTGATCGATTGGATTTATAAACAAGGCCCCGAGATCCCCCTCCCCTCCCTCTTGGCGACAGGTCAGGCAACCCTGATCGCAACCCATGGCGCCGTCCGGGACTTTTGGGCCCACTATCGCGGCGCGCGCGGGTGGGACGATGAAACGGCGGCCCAGTTCTTAGCGCGCGTCCTCGCCTTTGCCGCCGCCCGTCTCGTCCTTTTGGGCTACGAAGTTTTGCCGCGCCTGACACCGGGCCAAACGCAGATGGCGACCCTGCCTCACGCCCAAATCTATGCGGATCTCGCCCTGCTCTGCGCCGAACGGCTGGTCGCGGATCGCGCCGACACCGCCCGGTTGCTTTTCGGGATCGACGACATTGCGACAATCGACGACAGAGCGGAACCGACAGCGCCGGTGACGGCGCAGGACGAGACGGCACCGCCCCGCCAAACGGACGCCTCTTCCCCCTTGCCGACCGGGGCCCTGCGCAGGCGGCTTGAAACCTTGATCGGGGCGATCGGGATCACGGCGATCGGGGGCTTTACCCTGGGCGACACACCCCTGCTCGAAACCGGCATCAGGCTCGATGCGGCAACCCTCCCCCGCTTGATCAATCCCTTGGGCGACCTGCTCTATTGGCAGGGATATGCCACGGTTTACGCCGGTGGCCCCCCCATTGCCGCAAGCCACCACACCGAGGGAGACGCCGGATTGCGCGCAGCACTTGCGGCAGCTTATCGGACGGACCTGTGTTGGAATGTCGGATGGCGGATCTATCAGGTCGATCCAGACGGTACCCTGCATGTCCGCAAACGGGGCCTCTATCAAAAGGTCACGCCGGGCCAGTTCCGCCAGGACGCTGATCGAGATGCGGATCGGGACGCGGCCGTCGGCGACCGGGTCGCAATTCAGGTGACGACCGCCCGTTTCGATCTACAGCCCGGTTTCTATCATTTTTTCAGCCGCACCCCGGTCAGCGATTTCGACCAAGTGGAAATTAGCCGATGCTATTTCCACACAAGGGCCGATCACGCCCCAGCACTGCTCGGCTGGATCACGGCACGGCTGACGGCATTCGATATCCCCTTTCAATTGAAATGTGCCTCAAACCCGGACGACTACCACCGTACGGATGCGATCGTCCTCTATCTCGCCCGGCGTTACCTACAGGCTTTGATCCTAATCCTCGAAACCGGGGCCGAGGCGCTCGCCCCGTGGCTTTGTGCGGGCGAACCCCTCTTCACGAAAACCCTGATGCCGGGGATCGGCCTTGCCGACGATCCGGGCAATGGCGAGAGTTTCGGTCAATCCCGGTGCCGCCTTCTGGCCGAAGCGCTGCTGACAGAGGCTCTAGCCGGGCGCCACGCCACCGCCGATCGGTTGAAAGCGGCAGCCGATTTCTTTCAGCGCGCCGGCCTGTCGCTTGCGGCCCCTTACGTTCAGGCCCCCCTGACCAATCGCTACGATATGGCGGACGCCCAACCATGACGGATTTTCTTTCCACCGGGGGGTCGCAACCGATCACGGCCGCCCGGCAAGCCCGGTTTCTCGCCTGCGCCGCCGAGATTGGGCGGGGCCTGTTGCGCGATGCCCTGTGGTATGATGGCATCTGCGTTTGGCCGACCTGGGCTCCGGGCCTCAACGATGGTCGGGTCGTGCCGATCTATGGCCTTCAGACAACATCTTTCCTCTATGGTACGCCTGGCATTGCCTTGTTTCTGGCGGCCCTGACCCGGCATTGTCCCGATCCCGTCTTGACCCGCCTGTGTGCGGGGGCCATTGCGGCCATCACCCGTTCGCTCGACACGGACGAGCCTGCCCAGAGCGGGCTTTATCACGGTCGCACGGCGCTCGCCGGGGCCTTGGTCGCCATCGGGCGGCTTTTGGATCGGCCCGACCTCATCGCCACCGGGACAAGCGCCCTCGCAGATGGGGCGGCAGCGGCGGCCCCCGACGCCGTCGACCTGTTGAACGGTAGTGCAGGCCTCATCCCCGCCCTGCTGGCTGCCAGCCAGGAGACCCCGATACCGGCCATGAGAGCGCGTCTGCACGCTCTGGCCTGCGACCATGGCAACAGGCTCATCCACCAGGCAATCCCCCTGTCGCTCGGATGCGGTTGGCGGCAGTCCGGCCAAACCGCCGCCTCGCCACCTTGGATCGGGCTTGCCCAAGGTACGGCGGGTATCGCCCTGGCCTTGGCCATTCTTGCGGCGACGGCACCGCAAGAGGGGATCGAGAAAACCTTGAACGGGGCCCTGGCCTATGAACGGGCCTGGGCCGCACCGGGTCATGGGTTCTGGCCTGATCTCCGCGCTTGGACCCCCGACCATGCCAAGCCCGGTGCCGCCTTGCATTATCCGATGAATTGGGCCCATGGGCTCGTGGGGATTGCGGCCGCCCGTCTCGCCCACGATCTCTATGCCCCGCATGATCCTGTCCGCAACCAAGAATTAGACCGCGCCATCGCCGCCGCCGCCGCCTTCATCGCAAATCCGGACTCTTTGAAAGACATGTCGATCGCCGACGGGGCCACCGGGGCCGCAAGCCTCGTGCTGGCCGTCGGCCGACGTCGGGGCGATGCCGGGCTGATTGAGGCGGCGGCGGTCTTTGCAGAACAGGCTCTCACCCGTTATGGCGACGAGGCCATGGCTTGGCCCGGCACGGGGGGCCTCGACACGGCCGGTCTCATGAATGGGCGGGGGGGGATCGGATGGTTCTTCCTCGACCTTGCAATCCCGAATTTACCGAGCGTGCTTCTGCCGCCAGCCTGGAATAT
>DAISJD010000057.1:0-17839 GCA_036821645.1 Aliidongia sp. | reverse complement strand
GGCTCATAACCTGAAGGTCGTCAGTTCAAATCTGGCCCCCGCATCCAAAAATATCAACGGCTTAGAGAATAAAACCTCTAAGCCGTTTTTGTTTCACAATCGGCCCCAAACAAGAGTCCTTCGTGCAGGCCAGGAAGGCCGCTTGGCCTCCGACGCCTCCACGCCGCCGTACTTCGCCTTCCATTTGTAGAACGTCGCCTCGCAAACCCCGTGCTTACGGCAAACATCCGCCGTCTTCGCACCAGCTTCCTGCGCCTTCAAAATGCCGATGATCTGCACTTCCTTAAACCGACTGCGCTTCATAAGTCCGTCTCCCCGATGGAACGGACTCGACCTCAAAGCGCGTACATTTGCGGGGAACAGGTCACGGCGGTACTCTGACCGATCAGCGCCCCCCGAGCTATATGCTATTGATCAATCCGCCTTCGATCCGGATGGCGGCGCCGTTGGTGGCGGATGAGAGTGGGCTTGCGAGGAAGGCTACCAGATTGGCGATTTCCTCAGGCTCGATCAGGCGCTGCAACAGTGAGTTGGCCCGGGCCTTGGTGAAAAAGGCCGCTTCGATCGTGGCTTCGTCGGCCGATGGGTCCGGGGCGACGCTGCGCAGAAAATCGACGATGCCTTCCGATCGGGTGGGGCCCGGCAAGATGCTATTGACCGTGACCGAGGTACCCTTCGTCAAACCGGCAAGACCGCGCGCAATGGCGATCTGGGCGGTTTTGGTCATGGCGTAATGGATCATGTCCGGATCGACCGCAAGACCCGTTTCACTGGCGATGAAGATGACCCTACCCTGATCGCGGGTCAGCATGGCGGGGAAATAGGCCCGCGCCAGGCGAACGCCGCTCATGACGTTGATCTCAAAATAGCGCGTCCAATCGGCATCGGTGATCTGGACGAAGGGCTTGCTTTCATAGATGCCGAGATTATTCACCAAAATATCGATCTCGGGCACTTGGTTCAGCAAATAGGCCATGCCGTCCGGGTGTGTGATGTCGGTCACGATGACGCCGATTTCGCTGCCGCCGGCTTGGTGAATCGCCGTGACGGCGTCTGCGCATTTGCGCGCATCGCGCCCGCAAATCGTGACATGGGCCCCTTCGGTAGCGAGTTTTTTGGCGATTTCAAAGCCAATCCCAGCGGTGGATCCCGTAACCAAGGCGCGCGATCCGATGAGTTTTAAGTCCATGATGATCCCCGTGTCAAAAGTTGGGACCAACATATCCCTGGCGATCCAGATGATTAAGCGGTAAAAAAGAATAATATTTTTTCTTTTGAGGAAAGAATGCGGCACCTTGCCATGGACCGATCCGGGGAAATCGAGATTTTCGTCCGTGTGGTCGATTTGGGTGGGTTTTCGGCTGCCGCTCGCAGTTTGAACATGGCGCCGTCGGCTGTGAGCAAAGCCATTGCGCGGTTGGAGGCGCGGCTCGGTGTGCGGCTCTTGGCCCGGACCACGCGGGTTTTAACCCTGACCCAAGAGGGTGAGACCTATCTGCGCGCGGGGCGGGACGTGTTGGCGGCCCTTGATGCCGCCGACGATGCCGTCAGCCGGGGATTGGTCCGGGGGCATGTGTCGATTAATGCCTCCGTCCCATTCGGAACCCGTTATGTCCTGCCGACGATCCCTGATTTTATGCGGAAATTTCCCGAACTAACTCTGGATATCAGCTTGAACGACGATGTGATCAATCTTCTGACCCATCGGGCCGATATCGCGTTTCGGGTTGGGGCTTTGCCCGATAGCGGTCTTATGGCCCGTAAATTGGGCGCGGCGCGGCGGGTCGTCTGTGCGGCCCCAACCTATCTGGCGCACCACGGGATTCCCGCCCATCCGCACGATTTATTGGACCATGATTGTCTTGGTTTTACCTTTCGACCGCGGTCGATCGGGTGGCCCTTCATTGAAAAGGACCGTGCGTTCTCGGTTCAGGTTGGGGGGCGGATCCGGGTCAATAACGGGGAAAGCTTACGCTTTATGGCGCTTGCTGGGCAGGGGATTGCCCGTCTCGGTCACTGGCATGTGGCTGACGATATCGCGCAGGGGACCCTCGTCACACTCTTGGAGGCTTATAATCCGGGCGATCTCGAAGAGATCCACGCCCTTCACGGTGCGGGCATCGTCCCCGACCGTGTGCGTGCCTTTATCGAGCATATGGTTGGTGCGATGCGCAATGACGCGCATTTTAGATAAAGAAATTGTGAGTGGTGTGGTCAATGCTCGATAAGAGAATCGATATTTTCGATATTAATTATAAATTAATTTTGATTTAAGAAATAAAAATATAAAATATATTAGATGTCGGTATGAAATATATGAACGGACAAGGTTAAGACATGTCTTCAAGTTTTGCGAGACATTTTCCCGCAATCGAGAATTTATCTACAATTATAATCATATTGACCATCTCTTGAATATCGCATATTAAGAGCATCGGTGAGGAATTGTTAAGGATAAAAATAATGAAAAATTTGGGGAAAACTCAATCCATCTCGGCGCGCTTCGGTCTTGGCTTGCTGGCGCGCGTGTCGGTTTTCGGTCTTTGTGCCGCCTTGATGGTACCCGATGCCGATGCTGCGACCGGGGCGAAGGCGACGGTTGTGCGCAATGCTGCGGTGACGGCCAATAGTTTTCATGTGATCAATCCTTTCGCCTTGTCGGGGGTGGCGCAGAATAATCTGACCGTCGCCTCGGTCGTGGGTGCGATCGGCGACGTGACGGCGGCTTCGGCCACGGGCTTGACGGTCGACGGCGTGTCCGCCGGGATCGGGCTTTGGGCCACGGCGACGCCGGGCGATGTAACCTTTACCAGCAATAACGGCGTGACGCTGCTGGCCTACGATCCGGCCTATCTGACCAAGGCCCCAACAACCGGGGCAACGAGCATCACCGTCAAGGCGGCGAGTTTGGTTAAGGTCGGGGCCCTTTATTACGCGCCGGTTCTGGTGCAGAGCCCGCTGGGTGCCGCCCCGTCCTTCACCGCGGCCGTCACCGTCACGGCCAGCCAAGGTTCCGTGTCGGGTCAGTCGAGCCTGAAACTCGTCCCGCCGCCGGTTGCCCTCATCCATGGTCTGTGGGGCGATGCTGGCAGCCTGCAATCGACGTCGGATTACCTGAACGCCACGGCACCCTGGGCGAAGAATGCCCCGGTGCAGGCACTGTGCTATTCCAAATTCCTGACTTTCGATGCGAAGTCCGATCCCCTGACCAACGGGACCGATCCCTGTGAATTCACGTCGAAATCGGCGACGCAGACAAAAATCGCGTCCTTGATCGCGACCCAGAATGCCAATCATGTCGTCACGGGTCGGGTCGATGTCGTCGGACACAGTATGGGCGGTCTCGTCATCCGCAATTTCGCCTCGCAGACCGGATATCGCTCGACGCAGGATCGGATGCAAGGGCAGTTCCACGTGATCGTGACCCTCGATACGCCCGAGACCGGATCGACCCTGGCCCCCTATCTGATCAATAACGTCAATGCGACCCGGCAAGCCTCGCTTTTCACCAAGGCCGGTTTGGTTTGGGAAGGGGTTTGCGGGTCGAAATCGCTGGCAACCTGCTTCAATGATCGCGGCATGCCGATCGCGGGTCCGGGCCAGCCGGTCAATACCGGGGCCGTGTTCTCCCTCGTGCCCGGTGCCACCAGCCTTGCCAATCCGGCCCTCTCCGGGCCGAACGTGACCGGGGCGACCTGGCGGGCGATCGGGGCCACGGCTCCCAGCAACAGCGCCCTTTATTTCGGGGTCGGCAGCCTGATCGCCGCGACCTATAGCAGCCCGACGGACCCGTCGACACCGACGATCAACTCGATCCTGCAAAACCCGTCGAACGACGCGATCGTGACGATCCCCAGTCAGTTTGCCGGCATCACGAGTTCAAGCCAGGGCGTGCAATATTCCAACCTGTCGCACACCTCGTTGCCCGGCGGGTTCCTCAGCATCCTCTACCCCCTGTTCGGGTTCGACAATGACAGTGTCACCAACGATACGTCGGGTCTCGTCAATGCACAAACCGGCTGTTGGTTGAAGACCGCCGGGTCGACCGCTTGTTTTGTGACCTCGGCTGCCAAGCGCACGAACGGTGTCAAGAAGAGCACGACCCCGGTCGTCAGTCTCGATGCGGCAAAATTCGTGGACCGGATGACGCTGTCCGCCAATCAGACGATGGTTGCCGGTGCGGCAAGCGAGATGCCGGTGAGACTGGCGAACATTGGCCAGTTGAAACAAGTCACCGTCTATCAGGAAAATTCCCTGGGTCATTCCGAGGTTGAGGTGGTGCCGGTTAGCCGCGTCGTGGGCGATACGGCCTATATCCGGGTGATGCCGCAGGTGATGGGCACCGTCAAATACACGGTGACCGCCGCGTTTGCCGATGGCGGCATTGCGTCCCAGACCACGCAGGTTGCTGTTACGGCCCCGAAGGCAGTCCCGACCGCCTTCAAGGCGGATGGTTTGCCGATCATGGTGTTGAGCCTCAGTGCCGATCAGCCGATGGGCATGTTGCGGCCGCAAGCACGCTATGATGGGATCAAGGGCACCATGATGCTTGACGCGGGCGCCGTGCGTTACCGTGTTGTCTCCAGCTCGGGTGCTGCCGTGGTTGGCCTTGAACCCACCGGCTTGGTCCGTGCCTTGCACGCTGGCGAAGCGGTGATCGAAGCCCGGTTCGGCAATGCGGTCGATCAGGTGCGCATCATCGTCAAGCCTTAATCAAGACCGGTAAAAACAGCGTAGAAGAGACCGCCCGCCGATCGCCAAGATCGCGCGGGCGGTTTTGTTAAGACGAGGCCCTCATGAAGGGGATGCCCCGGCGTCTTGGCTCAGCGTGCGGATCAGAACGGTCCAATGCCCGTCCGGGCCTTGGACTGTTTCGCCCGTGTCGGTACGGGTCAGAATGACCCCGCCAAACCGCCAAAGCTTGCGCCAGGTCTCGATCTCCTTTAATGCACGAGACCGGATCCGGGTTTCGATCCGACGGGCAATCCAGGGGCGCGCCACTCGTTGAAATAGAAAAAACGCGCCGATAAATCCCGCAAGCCCGCCATAAATCCCGCCATAATAGGCTGCAATGCCGACTAAGATCAGCAAGGGGTAAACCCAGAGGTTGGATTCCGACTCAAGCGACAGCGGGAAGTCGGCGCTCGACAATTTGCGGCGATCGAGGGCGAGGGTAATGCGACCCTCTGTAATCGCCCGATCCAACAGGATCAGCAACGCCGCATCGCTGCGCCGATCCGGTGGAGGCGGTTGCCAATAGTCGGAACCGCTCATGATCCGGGCGGTTGTGGATGGGGATTGGTGAGGGCGGTTAAGACATGGTCGCGCCATGCACCGTCAATATAGAGGTAATCGCGCGCATAACCTTCGGGAATGAAGCCGAGATGTTTCAACAACCGGGCACTGCGCAGGTTATGGGGGAGATGGGCCGCTTGAATCCTGTGCAGACCATAGTCGCGAAAGAGGAAAGGAATTGCGGTTTCGAGGGCTTCGCGCATCAGACCGCGGCCCTCCATCTGGTGGTCCAGCATGAATCCGAGAAAACAGGCTTGAAATGGCCCGCGCATCACGGGGGTGAAACCGATACGGCCCAAGAGCGGTCCCCGCGCATCGTCGCGGGGGAAAAGGTCAAGGCGCAGGGATTTGCCTGCGGCTTCTTCGTCGCGCCACTGCTCCAAGGTGCGCCGACACTGGGCGACCGACAGAACCTCGTGGGACAGGGGCGGACTCCAAGGTGCCAGGAATTCCCAATTGCGCCGATAAAAGGCGACGACCCGGGGGGCGGCCTCTGGGACGGCCAGCGTGAGAACCAATTGATCGGTTTGTAAAATAACCGGATATGCACGCACGGGATCGGCCATGCCTAACTGACCGGACCAAGGCGCGCAGAAAGCCAGCGATGGGGCTTGACCGCTGATTCAGCCGGGTTCATCCCGGAAAGCGACATCGATCGGGATCGGTGCCACGCACCGACCGTGATGTCGACGCGAATTTGTCCCGTTGCCGGTGGTGCATCAAGCCCGAGAGCCGACCAGGGCAGGAGCATTTCTGCGGTGATCCGCGGTTGATCCGCCCCGAAATAGCGGGTGAGCGCACCGGCGACCGGGACGCAAGGATGATCGAGATCGGTTGCGGCGGGCGGCGTTCCCTGACAAAGCAAAGCGGTCATTGGGGGGTGATCTTTGACCTTGGTCTTGGGGGGAATGAAAAACAGGGTGACCGTATGGGGCCCAGCACCGCCATCGACGGACAGGGTGACCCGGTAGGCTTCGGTCAAGGGGAAGGGTCCGTCATAGGCGAGGAGATCGAGATCGACATAATCCTGGCCGATGGTGGCCAAGGCCAATCCCTGTTTATTCCAGGCGAGATAGGCCTCGCCAAACGGAACCTCACCGGCCGACGGAATGAGGCTCGGCAGCAGGGCGGCCATTTTCGGCCAATCGGCCAGAGATTGATCGTCGAAATTGAGCGCTGCATAGGGAATGGCGAGATCCTTGCGATCGTTCAACCGATCCGGAAATCGCTTTGGATTGAGATGATGCTCGGGCAGGGATTTCAGGACTGGCGCTATGGCTTCGGTCAAGGCTTCGTAGGGGCGATTATTGATGTCGACGAGGCCGAAATTATAATCCTCTCCGTCGTCGCGTCCGCCCTTTGGATGATCGGCATATTGAAACCAATGCAAGCCTACGAGATCGGCAATCCGAGAAAAATCCCCGATCGCCCGCGCCGCCCCGGCCGCCCGTTCCGTTTGGGTTTTGACGGTCATGAGATGGCCGTTATTGATATTGCCCGTGCGATTTTCGGTGGCTGCATAGAACCATTCGCTGACCAGAACCGGTTTGCCGTTGGTCAGTTGATGCAGGCCGTCGAAAAAATATCGGGCAACCCAGCCATCTGGACTGTCGACATTGTAATTGGTGGCGATGACGTCCACATGACGCGCGGCGGCGCGCACGGCAATCGGGTCGTAATAAATCGGCAGACGATCGCCGAAAATCAGGGCATTGGGGTCGGCAGTGCGAATCGCCTTTTCCACCAGGGTATAATAGCGTTCAGTGATGAGGCCGGTCCAAGCGCGCACGACGGCGATGCCCTTGCCACCCGGACGCAGCCGCGTGATCTCGCGACTTTTGGCGAGGGATGCCCAATCCACGGCACCGGCTGGCGGGACGAAATCTGCCGTAAAACCCTGCCAGTCGTCGGCGTAGCTTTGTCGGATATGACGCAGCCAGCGTTGTTTGGTTGCCGTTTCCGGCGGTTGCTGACTGTAAAAAACAAACAGAGCACCATTCCACCATCCCACCTCATTGTCGGAAAAATACCCGATTCGATAGGGGCTGCTGCGATAGGGGGCGACGAGCCGCTGGGCCGCCTCCATCATGGCGGTTTCGGTGGCTGGAGAAAACGGGTCGAACCAATGGAATCGGGCATAACGCCCCAATTCAAGATTGGCGATTTCGGGCAGGCGCAGGCGATCGGGCGGCAAGGACCAGCCGCCCGCACTGTTGAAGCCCCACTCTTTCAGACGCAGGTTGGTTTCGGCGATCCACGCATCCAGCGTCGGGGCAAAGGCGGGCCAACTGTACCAGATCTTGCCGAGCCGCTCGCGCGCCGGATAGCCGCCATCGAGGACATTGACGCCGGTCGAAAAAAACCGATCCCCGCACGGGGTGACGAGCCAAAGACTGCCCTGTTCCGTGCGCAGGGACCACCGATTATTCTGCGTCGTCTCGAGGCGGCAAGGCGGTCCCGCATCCGCACGGGCAACCGCACCGCCGATCAGGCCGTCGACGAGCACCGCGACGCAGAGTGTGATGAGGGCGGTCCGATGACGGGCCGCGCGCGCAAAATGATGTGTTGAAAGCGACATTGAAACTCGAAAGATTGAAGCGCGAACGTATGATATGGACCGGGCGGATCGCCTGGATCAGGTTGCCGTGCCGCCGACCGTCAACCCATCCATGCGCAAGGTCGGCTGTCCAACCCCGACAGGAACGCCTTGACCGTCCTTGCCGCAAGTTCCGATCCCATCGTCCAATTTAAGATCCGTGCCGATCATACTGATGGTTTTAAGAGCGTCGGGACCGTTACCGATCAAGGTTGCCCCTTTGACGGCGGGGCCGAGTTTGCCATCTTCGATGAGATAGGCCTCCGAGGCGGAAAAGACGAATTTGCCGCTGGTAATGTCGACCTGACCGCCGCCGAAATTTACGGCATAAAGACCGCGTTTGACCGACCGGATAATCTCTTCGGGCGCATGGGTTCCGGCGCGCATGAACGTATTGGTCATGCGTGGCAACGGGTGATGGGCAAAACTTTGCCGCCGCCCATTGCCCGTCGGCTTCATACCCATAAGGCGGGCATTCAGACGATCTTGAAGATAGCCGACCAGAATCCCGTCTTCGATGAGCACGGTTTGGCTGGTCGGGGTTCCCTCGTCATCGATGGTGAGAGACCCGCGTCGTCCCGGCAAGGTGCCGTCATCGACCACGGTCACGCCGGGGGCCGCAATCCGGGCCCCGATGCGATTGGTGAATGTCGAGGTTCCCTTACGGTTGAAGTCCCCCTCCAACCCATGGCCGATCGCCTCATGAAGCATGATGCCCGGCCAACCGGACCCCAAGACCACGGTCATTTCCCCAGCCGGTGCCGGGACGGAATCGAGATTGACCAGGGCCTGACGCAGGGCCTCGTCCACCTGGGCCCGCCAATGACCGGGGTCGAGATAAAGATCGTACAGGCTGCGCCCGCCGGAACCGGCACTCGCCGATTCCTGGCGGTCGCCATCGCCGACGACGACCGAGACATTTAGCCGCACGAGGGGCCGAATATCGCCGAGGCGGACCCCGTCGGGTCGGACGATCTGAACCGCCCGCCATTCCCCCGTCAGAGACACCATGACCTGACGAACCCTTGGGTCGCGTCCGCGGGCAAAGGCGTCGATTTCAGCCAGAAGGGCAACCTTTTGCTCGAAGGGAACGGCACTTAACGGATTGGCATCGGTATAAAGCGCCCGATTCGTGCCTTGAGGGGCATCCGCAAGGGTGCCGCCATGGCCCTGGCGGACGGCGCGCACCGTCTCACCGGCGCGACGGATTGCCGCTTCATCGAGAATGCCCGAATGCGCAAATCCGGTAACGTCACCGGAAATCGCCCTTAAACCAAAGCCTTGTGCCGTATCGAACGATGCCGATTTCAGTCTGCCATCGTCGAATCCAAGGGATTCCGATAGGCTGTATTCGAGGAATAATTCCCCATCGTCCATCCCATCCAGACTGTCGCGGACAAGGGTTTCCACCCGCGACGGGTCCATGCCGGTTCGGCCGTAAAACAGCGAGTCGGTCGTAGAAAGATCCGTCATCAGGCGATTCCAATCGAAATGATCCAAGAGAGAGACCCATCATCGGCCAGGGCCGGGGCCATGACCAGAATGGGAGAAGAAGGATACGCATTCATGACAAAAAGTGCACTATCCCAGGAAACAGCATAGAATGGCTTCGTCAAGACGGGAATAAGGCATTTGGGTGAAATCCATCTTGGGAAATCACTTTTCCGGGGTGATGCGACAGTTACGGGTGTTGTCGACCCGACAAGCTTGCGCTAGGGTGCGGCCCGTCCCTGTCGCGTGTTCACCGCGAATAAAGGATTGCGGCCGATGATCCCTGGAGATGATGGGTTGCCGGATCGCGGTTGGGATGAATGACAGGCGCACCTACCTTGCGGGCAGGAAGAGAATAATGAAACGAACGGTCGGAAAATTCTTCTATAGCCTTTTGGCACTCGTGGCTCTGGCCGTGACTTCCGGTGCGGCATTGGCAGACGTGCCGCATCAATGGCAAATGGGCATGCAGGCCCCGGCGACCCCGATCGCCGAGCAAATCAACAGCCTGCATAATTTGTTGCTTTATATCATCATCGCCATCGCTTTGTTCGTGCTGGCCCTCTTGGTCTATGTGTGCGTGCGATATCGCGCATCGGCCAATCCGGTTCCCTCGACGACGTCGCATAACACGACGATTGAAATTCTGTGGACTTTGATCCCGGTTTTGATCCTGTTGATCATTGCCGTGCCGTCGTTCAAGCTGCTTTATGCGCAGGAACGGACGCCGAAGGCCGATCTCACATTGAAGGTCACCGGCCTGCAATGGTATTGGCATTATACATATCCGGATCAAGGCGGGTTTGGTTTCGACAGCAACGGCATCGATCGTGAAACTGCCAAAGCTCAAGGCAAGCGCGCCCTGCTGGATGTGGATAACGAGGTTGTCTTGCCGGTCGGGGCAGTGGTCAAGGTACTGATCGCGGGCAACGACGTCATGCATAGCTGGTTCATCCCCGCCTTCGGGGTGCAGAAATATGCCGTGGTCGGGCGCTTGAACGAAGTCTGGCTCCAGCCGGAAAAAGAAGGCGTCTATTACGGTGAATGCAATCAGATCTGCGGCATCAATCACTCTTTCATGCCGATTAAGGTCCGGGTCGTTTCCAAGGAAGCCTTTGCTGCTTGGGTTGCCGAGGCGCAGAAGAAATTCGCACGCGACGATGGTAGCCCCGCAGTTCAGCAGACGGCTGCCGCACAGTAAGGCGTTCAGTAGGCTCCATCCCGTCGGTTGATGGGATGGAGCCGGGTTTTATTCGTAAGTCGATGTCTAGACGACGCACCGAAGGGCAAGCAAATGGCGCATGCAAGCACGGCTCATGACGAGCACGGCCATCCAGGCTTTGTACAGCGTTGGCTAATGTCCACCAATCATAAGGACATTGGTACGCTTTATCTGATTTTTTCGGTGATCGCCGCCGTAATCGGTGGCGGCTTCTCGGTTTTGATGCGCCTTAATTTGGCGCATTCAGGGTCGCCGCTCTTTGGCGAAAATCACCAGCTCTACAATGTGATTACGACGGCCCATGGTTTGATCATGGTGTTCTTCGTGGTTATGCCGGCTGTGATCGGCGGGTTCGGCAATTGGTTTGTGCCTTTGATGATCGGGGCGCCGGATATGGCGTTTCCGCGTCTCAACAACATCAGTTTCTGGTTGTTGGTTCCGGCCTTCCTCTTGCTGCTCGGATCATCGGTGATCGGGGGCGGTGCTGGGATCGGTTGGACGGCGTATCCGCCGCTTTCCAATGCAAAATTCCATCCGGGCCCTGCAGTCGATATGGCGATTTTCTCGCTGCATCTCGGCGGGGCGTCGTCCATTTTGGGTGCGATCAACTTCATCACGACCATTTTCAACATGCGCGCCCCTGGCATGACGATGCATAAGATGCCGCTGTTCGCTTGGTCGGTGCTTGTGACGGCGTTCCTTCTGTTGTTGTCGTTGCCGGTGTTGGGCGGTGCCATCACCATGCTGCTGACGGACCGCAATTTCGGGACCACGTTCTTCGAACCCGATGGCGGTGGCGATCCGGTCCTGTTCCTGCATCTTTTCTGGTTCTTTGGTCATCCTGAAGTGTACATCATGATCCTGCCGGGTTTCGGCATGATCAGTCACATCATCTCGACTTTCTCGCGCAAGCCCATCTTCGGCTATCTCGGCATGGCCTATGCCATGGTTGCGATTGGCGTCGTCGGTTTCGTGGTGTGGGCGCACCATATGTACACGGTCGGTTTGGAACCGGATACCCGGGCCTATTTCACCGCCGCCACGATGGTGATCGCGGTTCCGACCGGGATTAAGATCTTCTCGTGGATTGCCACGATGTGGGGCGGTTCCATCGAGTTCAAGACCCCCATGTTGTTTGCGGTTGGGTTCATCTTCCTCTTCACGGTCGGTGGGGTCACCGGTGTGGTCCTGTCGAATGCCGGTGTCGATGTGGCCTTGCACAATACCTATTATGTGATCGGCCATTTCCACTATGTGCTGAGCCTTGGTGCCGTTTTTGCGATTTTCGCCGGGTTCTACTATTGGCTCGGCAAAATGTCCGGTCGCCAATATCCCGAGTGGGCAGGCCAAGTGCATTTCTGGACCACCTTCATCGGCGTCAACTTGGCGTTCTTCCCGATGCATTTCCTTGGCCTTGCCGGGATGCCGCGTCGGTATGCGGACTATCCCGATGAGTTCAATGGTTGGAATATGGTGTGCACGGTGGGTGCGATCATCGCCTATGCATCCTTCCTGTTCTTCATTTGGATCGTCTATCACACCCTGCGCCATGGGGCGAAGGTGGCGGATAATCCGTGGGGTCCGGGGGCAACCACCCTCGAATGGACGGTGAGTTCGCCGCCGCCATTCCATACGTTCGATGAACTGCCGGTTATCGGCGACGAAGCCGCGCATTAACCGAGCCTCGACCTGTCGGTTTGGATCAACATCTGAACCGACAGGTCTTGATCCGGGTTGGTTTATTTGGGTTTTCGGCGGCACCTTGCCGTTTTTTGCAAAAGATGAACGGGTATTGCGACTGTGAGTGATGTAACCCAGGCAGAGTTAGGGGATCGTCCGGAATTCAATGAGGCGCTGGCAAGCGATTATTGGGCCTTGTTGAAGCCACGCGTCATGTCGCTTGTCGTGTTTACCGGCTTTGTCGGGCTTTGGTTGGCCCCCGGTCATTTGCATCCGCTGCTTGCTGCGGTGGCTATTCTGTGTATCGCCGTCGGTGCCGGGGCTTCCGGGGCCATCAACATGTGGTATGACCGCGATATTGATGCGGTGATGAAACGCACGATCGATCGACCGATCCCCGCCGGTCGCGTTCATCCTGACGAGGCCTTGAGCTTTGGTGTTTTTTTAAGCGCGGCTTCGATTATTTTGATGGGCCTTGCCGTCAATCCGGTGGCGGCGGCCCTGTTGGCTGTGACCATTGGTTTTTATGTTTTCGTCTATACGATGTGGCTCAAGCGGAGGACGCCGCAAAACATTGTGATCGGTGGGGCGTCCGGCGCCTTGCCCCCCGTGATCGGGTGGAGTGCCGTGACCGGTGATATCGGCCTGCCATCGTTGCTGTTGTTTGGGTTGATCTTCTTATGGACCCCGCCGCATTTTTGGGCCCTGTCTTTGTTTCGGTCCGGCGATTACGCCAATGCCGGGGTTCCGATGATGCCCGTGGTCCATGGTGCCCGCGAAACCAAGAAACAGATGTTGCTCTATACGCTGGTTCTTTGGCCGTTTGCGGTTGGACCGGCATTGATTGGTCTTGCGGGCCCGGTTTATCTGGCTGCATCGGTGATTTTATCCGGCCTTTTCACGGCAGCGGCGGTGCGGGTCTGGTTTGATGAAACCGACCGTTCGGCAAAGCAAATGTTTGGTTTTTCCATCCTCTATCTTTTCCTCTTGTTTGCGCTATTGATCCTCGATCGTGCGACCGGCGGGTTTTGGTTGTCAGAAAATGTCAGATCGTAAAGAAATCGACCGTCGCCGCAAAAGCCGCAACCTCGTTGTCTTGCTGCTGTTGGTTGGTTTTGTCGCCCTCATTTATGCCATTACCATCGTCAAGATGAGTATGAAACCGTGATGCGGCCGGGAATGCAGCGTCATAATGGTCGGGTCATGGCCATGCTGATCGCGGTGGCGGTCGGCATGGGCGGTCTCGCCTATGCCTCAGTACCCCTTTATAAGATTTTTTGCGAGGCGACCGGGTTTGCCGGGACGACGCATCGGGCGCAAGCGGCGCCGGGTGCCGTCACGGATCGTTGGGTTACCGTCCGGTTCAACGCCGATATCGCCCCCGAACTGGCGTGGTCATTTCAGCCCGTCGAAAAATCGGTTCGCGTTCATCCGGGTGAAGAAACGTTGGTGAGCTATCGCGCGACGAACAAAACCAAAGACAGAATAACCGGAACGGCGACCTATAACGTCACGCCTCAAATCGTTGGGGCCTATTTCAATAAAATTGCCTGTTTTTGTTTTACCGAGCAAACTCTCGATCCGGGCGAGAGCGTCGAAATGCCGGTCAGTTTTTTTGTCGATCCTGCGATGTTCGATGATAAAAACACCCGCAGCATCGATGAGATCACCCTGTCCTACACGTTTTTCCGTGCCAAAAATCAACCGAAACAGACGGCGGATCTGCGTCCAGATCAGCCGTCCGGGTCGGATGGTGGCGCATCCGCTTCAGTTTCCAACCGTCGCTAAGAGAGAGTCTTCCCGATGAGCGAATCCCATCACGGCCATCGCGGCCACCAGTATCATCTGGTCGATCCAAGCCCGTGGCCCCTTATCACCTCGCTTGCGGCGGGTCTCTTGACCGGTGGAACGGTCATGGGGATGCATCATGCAGGATGGTATGTGGCGATTGCCGGTATCCTGTTGTTGCTGTTTTGCATGTTTTCTTGGTGGCGGGATGTGGTGAAGGAAGCCACGTTCCAAGGCCATCACACGCCGATCGTTCAAATCGGCCTGCGTTACGGCATGATTTTGTTCATCGCCTCTGAAGTGATGTTCTTCGTCGCGTTTTTCTGGGCCTTTCTCGATACCTCGATTTATCCGCGCGCAGCGACGGGTGGGGTTTGGCCGCCGAAGGGCATCCATGTCTTCGATCCGTTCCATCTGCCGCTGCTCAATACCTTGATTCTGTTGCTTTCAGGCACCACGGTCACTTGGGCCCATCACGCGTTGATCGAGGGCGATCGCAAGGGGATGCTGCGCGGGCTTGGGCTTACCGTGTTGTTGGGCCTGTCCTTTACGTTTTTCCAGGCGATCGAATATGGCGAAGCCGCCTTTTCGTTCAGCGGAAATATCTATGGGGCGACCTTCTTCATGGCGACCGGTTTCCATGGTTTCCATGTGATGGTCGGCACGACCTTCCTCGCGGTTTGCTGGCTGCGGGCCTATAAGGGACATTTCAAGCCCGATCATCATTTCGGTTTCGAAGCTGCCGCCTGGTATTGGCATTTCGTCGACGTGGTCTGGTTGTTCCTCTATGTCTGCGTTTATTGCTGGGGTGGCGGGTTCTCCGACGCGGTTGTCGGCGAATAACAAAACCGGTTGACCTAAGGGTAATCGGGGCTGTGGCGGCTTGTCTGCCCAGCCCCGTTTTTTGTTTTCGAGACTTGACCCCCGGCCTTAGGATAGGCCCGGGTCATGCCGCCGACGCGGCTCACGGGTGGAGGCACTAACGCACATGCGGTCGATCAAACGCTCTTTTCGATTTACCTTATGGCCGACGCTCTTCACCGTTCCGGCCGTTTTGGTGATGATTGGGCTCGGCTTTTGGCAGGTCGAGCGGATGGTGTGGAAAAACGCCCTGATCGAGAGCCGCAATGCCGCCTTGGTCGCGGCCCCAGTTCCGGCCCCTGACACGCTAGAGGCGGCAAAGCCCCTCGATTTTCATCGGGTGCGGGTCGCGGGGGTGTTCGAGCATGATAAGGAACTCTATATCGGGGCTTATGATGCGCGGGGATTTTCCGGTTTCCAAATCGTGACACCCCTTCGCCTTGAAGATGGTCGCCACTTGCTGATTAACCGGGGGTGGGTTCCGTTCGACAATAAAGACCCGAAAACCCGTGAAGAAGGACAGACCACGGGTACCGTGACCGTGACCGGCATCCTGCGCCTCGACGCGCCGCCGACCGGGTGGATCATCCCGAAAAACAGACCCGGATCCAATTTTTGGTTCTATGTCAATATTGCCGCGATGGCAGAAACCAAGGCCGTCGATCAGGTCATGCCCTATTTCATCGAGGCGGATATCGCGGCCACCCCGGCCCGCTTTCCGATCGGGGGACAAACCAGAATCGCGCTGCCCAATGATCATTTGCAATATGCGATCACATGGTTTCTGACGGCACTGACCTTGCTTGTGATTTATTTCATCTATCATTACCGCAAACCAGGATCGGAGGAATCCAACAGATGACGGCCTATCAAGATCTGGAAGCACGGTTTGCCCGACAAGGTGCCGTCAAAGAAGCCATGTCGGTGCTTTATTGGGATAATGCCACGGTTATGCCGACAGGCGGGGCCGGCGATCGCCAGGCGCAGATCACGACGCTGGAAGGGATCGCGCACGAGATGGTGACGATGCCCGATCTCGGTGCGTTGTTGGACCGGGCCCAATCCCAAAATGAACTGGATCCTTGGCAACGGGCCAATCTGCGCGAAATGCATCGGGCATGGCTGCATGCGACGGCGGTCCCGGCTTCCCTCGTCGAAGCCCATGTGCGGGCAAGCCTTGAATGCGAGATGATCTGGCGAGAGGCGCGCCCTGCCAATGATTTTGCCGCCGTGAAACCGGCCCTGCAAAAGACTCTGGATCTCACCCGGGAAATTGCGGTGGCCAAGGCGGAAAAATTTGGGGTGAGCCGCTATGACGCGCTGCTCGACCAATATGAGCCGGACGGCAAGAGTGCCGAGATCGATCGGTTGTTCGATGATCTGTGCGGATTCCTACCGGAAACCATCGCTGCGATCATCGAGCATCAGGCAAGCCTGCCCGCCCCGCTGGAGCCGCAAGGCCCCTTTCCGATCGAGGCGCAGCGGCAATTGGGCCTGCGCATGATGGCGGCGATCGGGTTCGATTTCGAGCATGGTCGTCTCGATGTCAGCCTGCACCCGTTCTGCGGCGGCACGCCCGACGATGTGCGGATCACGACCCGCTATGAAGAAGATAATTTTTCTCGCGCACTCATGGGGGTCCTCCATGAAACCGGGCATGCCATGTATGAACGCGGTCTGCCCGCCGCCTGGCGTCGTCAACCGGTCGGGCATGCGCGTGGCATGAGCCTCCATGAAAGCCAATCCCTGCTGATTGAAATGCAGGCCTGTCGGTCGCGGTCCTTCATGGAATTTGCGGCCCCGGTGATTGCCGAAACTTTTGGCGGGACGGGACCGGCCTATCAAGCGGATAATCTCTATCGGTACAATACCCGCGTCAAACGCAGTCTGATCCGGGTTGATGCCGACGAAGCAACCTATCCGGCCCATGTCATCCTGCGCTATCGCCTGGAAAAGGCGATGATCGAGGGCGATCTCAGTCTGGACGATCTGCCGGGGGCGTGGAATGACGGGATGCAGGCCCTGGTCGGGATCACGCCGCCCAACGATCGCTATGGCTGCTTGCAGGATATCCATTGGTATTCGGGATCGTTCGGCTATTTCCCGACCTATACCCTGGGGGCGATGACGGCGGCCCAATTGTTTGCAGCGGCGACCGATCAAGATCCGGAGATCCTGCCGGGTCTCGAACGGGGGGATTTCGCACCGCTGATGGGGTGGCTCCGCCAGAATATCCATGGCCGGGCGGCGTCCGTTTCGGCGGAAACTCTTTTGAAGGACGCAACCGGTTCACGTCTTGAGACGACGGCGTTCAAGGCCCATTTGCGGCGGCGTTATTTGGAAGCTTAGGGTGAGGGCGGGGCACCGCCGTCAGAGGGGCTTGCAATTGGCGTGAAAGGGTGGGTCATGGTATTGACGCCGCGACCCACCCCGGCCACGACCGGTCGGTGCCCGGTCACCCGACGCTCGCCGTCGTCAGCAGAGTCTGGACGACCCCTTCTATCATCGTCTCTAAGGCCATCGAGGGGGCACCCTTATGCCCTACGGCTTGTTGCGGCAGGTAGGGCAGGTGCAAGAAGCCGGTTTTGAGACCGAGGTCCGTCGTCGCGGCCAGATGACAGAGATGATAGAAGAGATGATTGCAGACGAACGTGCCCGCCGTATGCGAGAGCGAGGCTGGCAATCCCCTGTCCCGCAACGTGGTCACGATCGCTTTGGCGGGTAGTGTCGTAAAATAGGCGACGGGACCGCCCGCGATCACGGGTTGGTCGATCGGTTGCGTCCCGTCATTATCGGGAATGCTCGCATCTTGCAGATTGATCGCTACCCGTTCGAGAGAAAGATCGGCCCGCCCGCCCGCCTCGCCCAGGGCGAGAATGATCGTCGGTCGGATTTCTGCAACGAGC
>DAISJD010000056.1:0-17995 GCA_036821645.1 Aliidongia sp. | reverse complement strand
TCTTTTTTGTTCGTCCCATGTTCGTAACAATGGCTCAATCGAGGGCATGTTCTCCTCCAAAGCGCCAGAAACGGCGCATCATCGGAAGAACATTGCGGAACAAAAAAGATTTGTAAAGAACAAAATAGGTTTTTTAGCGATTGCGTGGAGAACAAAATCTCGTGATCACGGTATTATGGCGTGAACCTAATCGATTTCAGGGCCATATCGAGATAGAGGGCGACAACCGCGTCGGCTTTGAGACGCCCCTTGGGGCGATACCAGGAACAAACGCCGGTCAACATGGCCAGAATGCCATAGGCGGCGACCGGGGCATCGATAGGGGCGAAGATGCCGTCTTTGATGCCGGCTTCGATGATCTCGATCAGGCGTTGTTCATAGTCGCGGCGCAAACCGACGATGGTTTCGTAATGATCCGGGTCGAGGCTGCGCAGTTCGGAATAGCAGATAAAGACTTCGCGCCGCCGGGCGATATGATAATGGACGTGAAAGCTGGCAAAAGCTTTGAGGCGCGCCTCAGGCCCCACGACCGGGGCCAGGACCGCGTCCAACTGGCGCAACAGTTCTTCCATGTGGGACGAGAGCAGGCCGAAGAGAAGGTCTTGCTTCGTGCTGATATGGTTATAGAGAGAGCCCACTTGAATGCCGACTTCGGCGGCCAGATGGCGCAGGCTCATCGCGGCGTAGCCCTGTTCGTAAATCAGACGCAAGCCCGCCTTGTTGATCGCCTCCAAGGTTTTCGTGCCGTTCGATCCGGTGGTGCGCGCCATGCTCGTCCGTCTTTCCGTGTCCTGCGTCGTCTTGATATCCCGATTGCATGCCGATCTTAGCCCAAAAATGGCTTGCATGGCGATTAAAAGAACGTATGCTCGTTTTTATTGATGATGGAGCGGAGAGCATCATGGCCCAGGATCTTGCCACCCTTTTCGATTTCGGTCTTGGCGAAGAGATCGATATGCTGCGCGAAAGCGTGCGTGCCTTTGCCGAGGCCGAGATCGCCCCGCGCGCGGCCGAGATCGATCGCAACGATGAATTTCCACGCGATCTTTGGCCACAAATGGGGGCCTTGGGCCTCCACGGCATTACGGTATCATCCGAATATGGCGGTGCCGGGATGGGCTATCTCGCCCATTGCATCGCCATGGAAGAGGTGAGCCGCGCGTCGGCCTCGGTCGGTCTTTCTTACGGTGCCCATTCCAATCTTTGCATCAATCAGATCCATCGCTGGGGTACGGCGGCACAGAAGGCGAAATATTTGCCGAAACTCGTCTCGGGCGAGCATGTGGGCTCTCTTGCCATGAGCGAGCCTGGGGCCGGGTCCGACGTCGTGTCCATGCGCCTGCGCGCAGAAGAGCGGGGGGGGGTCTATATCCTCAACGGGTCGAAAATGTGGATCACGAACGGCCATTATGCCGATACGCTCGTGGTCTATGCCAAGACCGAACCGGCGGCGGGGCCGCGCGGCATCACGGCATTTTTGATCGAAAAAGGCATGAAGGGCTTCACGCCTGCGCAAAAGCTGGACAAGCTCGGCATGCGCGGTTCGCCGACCTCGGAATTGGTGTTCGAGGATTGTGCGGTTCCGGCGGAAAACATTCTGGGCACCTTGAATGAAGGGGTAAAGGTTTTGATGAGCGGCCTCGACTACGAGCGGGTCGTTCTGTCGGGCGGCCCCCTCGGCATCATGCAGGCGGCCCTGGATCTGGCCTTGCCCTATATTCACGAACGCCATCAATTCGGTCAGGCGATCGGCGAGTTTCAACTGATCCAGGCGAAAATCGCGGATATGTATACGGACATGAACGCCTCGCGCGCCTATGTCTATGCCGTGGCGCGGGCCTGCGATCGCGGGCGCACCACGCGCCAGGATGCGGCAGGGGCCATTCTTTATTCGGCGGAACGGGCGACGAAGGTGGCGTTGGACGCGATTCAGATCCTGGGCGGCAACGGTTATATTAATGAATATCCTGCCGGTCGTCTGTTGCGCGATGCGAAACTATACGAAATCGGGGCCGGGACCAGTGAGATCCGGCGCATGTTGATCGGTCGCGAATTGTTCAAAGAAACGGCGTGACCGGCTGTTTCCTGCAATGATTGCCTGTCCGCCTCTCGCTCGTTGGTTGTTGAAAGTTCTGTCATGATTCTGACCTCGTCTTTGGTGCGTGAAGATCCGACCTTTGAAGCCAACGCGGCGGCGATGCGCGCCCTCGTCGCAGATCTGCGGGCGAAGGTCAGTGCGATCAAGCTGGGCGGCGGGGATGCCGCGCGGCAAAAGCATCTGGCGCGCGGCAAGCTGTTGCCGCGCGACCGGGTGGCGACTTTGCTAGACCCCGGCACGCCGTTTTTGGAATTTTCCCAATTGGCGGCCGACGGCGTCTATGCCGAGACGATCAATGCGGCCGGGATCATCACCGGGATCGGCCGGGTGGCGGGCCGGGAATGCGTGATTATCGCCAACGATGCGACGGTGAAGGGGGGAACCTATTACCCGATCACCGTGAAGAAACACCTGCGCGCCCAGGAAATTGCCAAGGAAAACCGCCTGCCCTGCATCTATTTGGTGGATTCGGGGGGGGCGAATTTGCCCAATCAAGACGAGGTGTTCCCGGATCGGGACCATTTCGGGCGGATTTTCTTCAATCAGGCAACCATGTCGGCGGATGGCATTCCCCAGATCGCCGTGGTGATGGGCAGTTGTACCGCCGGTGGGGCCTATGTGCCGGCCATGAGCGATCAATCGATCATCGTGCGCAATCAGGGCACGATCTTTTTGGGTGGCCCACCCCTGGTCAAGGCTGCAACCGGCGAAGTCGTGTCGGCAGAAGATCTGGGTGGGGCCGATGTCCATAGCCGCACCTCCGGCGTCACCGACCATTATGCCCAGAACGATGCCCATGCCTTGGCGATCGCGCGCCGGGTGGTGGGGGGCTTGAACCGACCGAAGCCCGTCGGCGTGGAAATCAGGGTGCCGCAAGACCCGCTCTATCCGGCAAGCGACCTCTACGGCATCATCCCGTCCGACCCGCGCAAACCGTTCGACGTGCGCGAGGTGATTGCGCGGCTTGTGGATGGGTCGGTGTTCGATGAGTTCAAGCAACTTTATGGCACCACGCTCGTCACCGGCTTTGCCCATATTTTCGGCTATCCGGTCGGGATCGTCGCCAATAACGGGATTTTATTTTCCGAATCCGCACTCAAAGGCGCACATTTCGTAGAGCTTTGCGCCCAACGGGGCATTCCCTTGATTTTCTTGCAGAATATCACTGGGTTCATGGTGGGGCGCAAATATGAGTCTGGGGGAATTGCCAAGGATGGCGCAAAGCTGGTGACGGCGGTTGCCTGTGCCAAGGTGCCGAAATTCACGGTCGTGATCGGCGGCAGTTTCGGGGCGGGCAATTACGGCATGTGCGGTCGGGCCTATTCCCCGCGCCTGATGTGGATGTGGCCCAATGCCCGGATTTCCGTGATGGGCGGCGATCAGGCCGCCGCCGTTCTGGCCCAGGTCCGGCGCGACGGGTTGGAGGCGCAGGGCAAATCCTGGTCGAGCGAGGACGAAGCCGCCTTCAAGGCCCCGATCAGGGCGCAATACGAAACCCAAGGCCATCCCTATTATGCCAGTGCCCGGCTGTGGGATGACGGCATCATCGACCCGGCCGATACACGGATGGTGTTGGGGCTCGGCCTCTCCGCGGCCTTGAATGCGCCGATCGACCGGACGTCGTTTGGCATTTTCCGGATGTAAGGCCGGGGATAGGAAGAATCTGATGTTCTCGAAAATTCTGATCGCGAACCGGGGTGAAATCGCCTGTCGGGTCATCCGCACGGCGCGCAGGCTCGGCATTGCGACGGTGGCGGTTTATTCCGATGCCGATGCCGGGGCCGCCCATGTCGCCTTGGCCGATGAGGCCTATCGGATCGGCCCTGCGGCGTCGCGCGAATCCTATCTCAAGGGCGATGCGATCATTGCAGTGGCGCGGGCCTCCGGGGCCGAGGCCATCCATCCGGGCTATGGGTTCCTGTCGGAAAATGCCGATTTTGCCGAAGCCTGCGCGGTGGCCGGGATCGTGTTCATCGGTCCGCCACCCGCCGCCATCCGGGCGATGGGCGGCAAGAGCGAGGCAAAAGCCCTGATGGCGGCGGCGTCCGTGCCGCTGGTACCCGGTTATCACGGGACGGACCAGTCACCGACGGTTCTGGCCGATGCTGCCGCCGAGATCGGCTATCCGGTATTGATCAAGGCCTCGGCGGGTGGCGGCGGCAAGGGGATGCGCGTCGTGACGGACCCGGCCGAGTTTGCGGCGCAATTGGCTGGGGCAAAGCGCGAGGCGGCGGCATCCTTCGGCAACGATCGGGTTTTGATCGAAAAATATCTGGCCCGCCCGCGCCATGTCGAAATTCAGGTCTTCGCCGACTCTCACGGTAACGCCCTGTTTTTGTTCGAACGAGATTGTTCGATCCAGCGGCGGCATCAAAAAGTCTTGGAAGAGGCCCCGGCCCCCGGCATGGACCCTGCCGTGCGGGCCCGGATGGGGGCGGCGGCGGTCGCGGCGGCCAAGGCGATTGCATACCAAGGGGCGGGGACCGTCGAGTTCCTGCTCGATCCCGACGGGCATTTCTATTTCATGGAAATGAATACGCGCCTTCAGGTCGAACACCCGGTAACCGAATATATAACCGGCCTTGATCTGGTCGAGTGGCAATTGCGCGTCGCTTCGGGCGAAGCCTTGCCCTTGACCCAGGATCAGGTCCGGCTTTCGGGCCATGCGATCGAGGTGCGGGTCTATGCCGAAGATCCTGACCGGGATTTTCTGCCGGCGACCGGGGTGTTGGACCATCTGCGTTTTCCCGACGCGAATGACCATATCCGTTTGGATAGCGGCGTGCGGGCGGGCGACCGGATCAGCGTGCATTACGACCCGATGATCGCGAAACTGATCGTGTGGGATACCGATCGGGCCGGGGCCGTTCGCCGCCTGCGCACAGCCCTTGCGGCAACGGAAATCGTGGGTCTTGCCACCAACGTCGCGTTCCTGTCGGCGCTGGCCGCCCATCCGGCCTTTGCGGCGGCCGATCTCGATACCGGGTTCATCGCCCGGCATCACGAAACCCTTTTCGCGCCGCCCGCCCCGATGGCCGATGGGGTCTTGGCCTTGGTCGGGCTCGGCATCTTGTTGGAACGCCGCCTAGAGGCGGAGGCTGCCGCACGCCGGTCGGGGGATCCCTATAGCCCGTGGGCTGCGACCGATGGGTGGCGCTTGAACGAAGAGGCCGAGGGGACGATTCATCTGCGCCAGGGGGAGGATGACCTCTTCTTGACCTTTACCTATGTCGGTAAGGGCTATCGGTTTCATTGTCCGGGCGGTCCGATCGAGGCCACGGGCACCTTGTCCGCCGACGGGCGCCTTAACGCCCGGATCGGCGGGCGGGTCACTCGGGCAGGCTATGTCCATCGCGGCGGCCTTGTCACCCTGTTTGCCGACGGGGTCAGCCATCGGGTCACCATCGTCGATCCGTTGCCATCGGAAACCGCAGATGGGGCGGCGGGCGGGGTTGCGGCCCCCATGCCGGGCACCATTACCGCCCTGTTGGTCGAACCGGGGGCCAAGGTCGTCAAAGGTCAGCCCTTGATCGTGATGGAGGCGATGAAGATGGAACATACCTTGCGCGCCCCCGCCGATGGCACCGTCACCCGGTTCCATTATGCGGTCGGCACCCTCGTCGATGACGGGGCCGCACTGTTGACTTTCGACGCGGCGGAGGGTTGAGCATGCATCGCCCGGCCCGCGTCAAACTCGTCGAAGTCGGCCCGCGCGACGGGTTGCAGAACGAACCGACCCCGATTGCCTCAGCGATCAAGCTGGACTTGATCGATCGCTTGGGCAGGGCGGGCTTGCCTGCGATCGAGGCGGGGTCGTTCGTATCGCCCCGGTGGGTCCCGCAAATGGCCGATTCAGCCGAGATTTATCGCACGATGGTGCGCAGGCCCGGCATTGCCTATCCGGCCCTGGTGCCCAATCTCAAAGGATTGGAGGCGGCACTCGCCGTCGGCGTCGAAGAGGTCGCGGTTTTCGTCGCAGCGTCCGAGGGCTTCAGTCAGCGCAATATCGCCTGTTCTACGGCGGAAAGTCTGGCACGGGTTCTGCCGGTGATCGTGGCTGCCCGTGCGGCCGGACTTCAGGTGCGGGGCTATGTCTCCTGCGTGATTGCCTGTCCCTATGACGGTCCTGTGGCACCGGATCGCGTCCTGGCGATGAGTGCACCTTTGATGGAGGCCGGATGCTATGAAGTGTCGCTCGGCGATACGATCGGCGTCGGCACCGGAGATGGCGTGCGCCGTCTCATCGCCCATGTGGCGGACCGCATTCCCCGGCACCAGATCGCCCTCCATTGCCACGACACCTATGGTCAGGGGGTTGCCAATGTGTTGGCCGGTCTCGATGAGGGGATCACGGTGTTCGACAGTTCGGTTGCGGGCTTGGGCGGTTGCCCCTATGCGGTCGGTGCCACCGGCAATGTCGCGACCGAAGATGTCCTGTTCCTGATGGCGGGCCTCGGGATCGAGACGGGGGTCGATGCCGTCGCCGTGGCAGAGACCGGGGCCTGGATCAGTGCTGAGTTGGGGCGGCCCAACAATGCGCGGGCGGGCCGGGCCTTGCTCAGTAAACTTGGCCGATAGCGGATCGGTGCCATCGCCTTGCAAAATGATGCACGGCGTTTATGCAAAACAGACCGGGCGATTGTGCGCCCGGTCCGTCTTGCTTTCGCGCGGATTTTCGTCGCTTAGCCGTGCTGGGCGCTTTTGACGAAATCGACGGCCCGTTCCGCGATCATGATGGTGGGGGCATTGGTGTTGCCGCCGACCAGGGTCGGCATGATCGAGGCATCGATGACCCGCAATCCGTCGAGGCCGCGGACCTTGAGGGTCGCATCGACCACGGCCAGCGGATCGTCGTCCGTGCCCATTTTGCAGGTGCCGACCGGGTGATAAACCGTGTCGGACTTGTCCCGGATGCTGTGTTCGATTTCGGCATCCGTCTTGAGGTCGGCGGTATAAAGTTCCTTGACCTTGAACGGTTTGAACGCATCGCTGTCGAGGACGGCGCGGGTCAGTTTGAACCCCTTGATCATACGATCCACGTCATCGCGATCGCCATAGAAATTCGGATCGATGAGCGGGGCATCCTTGGGATTGTTGCTCTTGATCATCACGCTGCCCCGGCTTTTGGGGCGCAACAGACAGACATGCAGGCTGTAGCCGTGGCTGAGATGGAATTTACGGGCATGGTCGTCGACGATGGCGGTGACGAAGTGCCATTGCAGATCCGGGATCGGTTCTGAGGGATCGCTTTTGATGAAGCCGCCCGCTTCGGCAAAATTGCTGGTCAGGGGGCCGGTGCCTTTGCTGCGATAGTTCATAAAGCCTTTGACGAGGCCGGGTAAGCCACCCAGCGAGACCCCGAACAAGTCGGATGCCTTGGACGTGACGCCAAACACGTAATCAATATGGTCTTGCAGGTTCTGCCCGACGCCGGGCAGGTGATGCAGGACTGGAATGCCCAGTTTTTTTAAGTGCTCCCCATCGCCGACGCCGGATAATTGCAGCAATTGCGGCGACCCGAAGGCACCGGCCGATAAAATCACCTCGCGCGTGGCCGTCAGGCTCTTGGTCGTGCCATCGACGGCGATGTCGATCCCGACGGCGCGTTTGCCTTCGAAGCGGATCTTGGTCGCAAGCGCCTTGGTCAGAACCGTCAAATTGGGACGGCCGAGATTGGGGGTGAGATACCCTTTGGCGGCGGAAAAACGTTCGCCGTTTTTCTGGGTCAATTGATAGAGGCCGACCCCCTCTTGGTCTTCGCCGTTGAAATCGGGGGTCCGCTTATAGCCGCGTTCTTGGGCCGCCTTGATAAAAATATCGGGAAACCGGCTGTCGGTGCGGTTTGCCGCGACATTGAGCGGCCCATTGCCGCCGTGATACTGATCGACGAATTGCTCGTTGCGCTCGGCTTTGCGGAAATAGGGCAAGATATCCGCGTAGGACCATCCGGGATTGCCGAGTGCCGCCCATTGATCGTAATCGGCCCGATGCCCGCGAATATAGATCATGGCATTGATCGAGCTTGATCCGCCCAAAACTTTGCCGCGCGGTTGGTAGCCGCGCCTGCCGTTCAGGCCGGGTTGCGGGATGGTTTCGAAGGCCCAGTTATTCAGTTTGGTCGGCAACATCGCGACAGTGCCGATGGGGCATTGCACGACTTGGCTCTGATCGCGGCCGCCGGTTTCGATCAGGCAAACGGTGATTTTCGGATCTTCCGTGAGACGCCCGGCCAGCACGCACCCGGCTGAACCGCCGCCGACAATAACATAGTCGAACCGTTCCATAAGTCCTCCCCCCCCTTTTTTGCGATCCGGACCGTCAGTGCAAGCGCCCGTTGCGGGCGACTTTAAGCGACCGGACGCAGAAACGATAGGGGAAGATTATCCGGGACCGAAACTTTGCACCAAAGCGCCGCAGACGAGATACCAACCGTCGATCAAGACAAAGAAGATCAATTTAAAGGGAAGAGAAATAATGCTGGGCGGCAGGGAGGCCATGCCCATGGACATGATCAGAGAGGCAACGACGATATCGATGACGAGAAACGGCAGATACAGCAAAAATCCTATTTCAAAGGCTCGGCGCAACTCGCTGATCATAAATCCGGGAATGAGGGCGCGCAGTGGGGTGTCTTCGGGTTTTGCCACCGCATCGATTTTGCCCAGATTCATGAAAAGCCGCAAATCCTGATCACGGACATGCAGGACCATGAATCGATGAAACGGGGCCACCGTACGCTGAAACGCCTCGGTTTCATTGATTTTTTCCGCGATGAGCGGTTCGACCCCATCATGATAGGCCTTTTCTAGGGTCGGCTGCATCACGAAGGCGCTCAAAAATAAGGCAAGACTGAGTAAGACGGTATTGGGGGGCGAGCCCTGTACCCCCATGGCCGTGCGCAGAAAACTGAGCACGATGATGATGCGGGTAAAGGATGTCACCGTCACCAAAAGGCCGGGCACGACGCTGAGCACGGTCATGACCACGATCAATTGAATGATCCGCCCGGTGGCCGAACCGCCATTGACGTCGCCGAAATCGACGGAAAAACTTTGTGCGAGCGCGGGGCCGACGAATAGCAGCAAACAGAGGAACCCGGCCAGCACGAGGCGAGACGGCCAGGAAGTCAGAACATGGCGTTTCATGGCTGGCCCGCCTGGATATGGTCGGCAAAGGAAGGGGTGGGGGCGATCGTCGTTTCGATGACGAGGTCGCTTGGCCCGCCGATAAGGAGAAGATGTTCGACTTGGTCGCGCCTGATCAAGACCAAGCGCCGTTTGGGATCAAGGAAAACCGTCTCGACGATGCCGAGCCGTTTCTGTGTGTCTTGCCGCCCTTTGATCGCCCCGAACCGGCGCAGACAGAAGGCCATCAGCCCCAACAGCCCGAAAACCAGCAGAAGGGCCAGGAAAAACCGGATCGCATAATCGCCGTCGCTCATAATGCGTCTTGTTCCTGACCGATGGGGGGAGCGCGGTCGGCGTCGGGTGACGGCGTGTTGCTGCGATAGAGTTGGGTCGCCCGTTTTGCGTCCGGTCGCGGGCTTGCAGTCGCGGCGATCCGTTCGCGCAACAACCGTTCGAGCGCGTCGAGCTGGGCAATGAGGCGGGCCAAGCGTTCGGCCGCATTGCGCGCCTTTTCAAGGATGGCCATTTCGCACAAGCGTTCAAGTTGTGGTGCGAGATTGGTAAGATCCACCATATCGCCGCCGATCACTGCATCGATGGCACTGCCGAGTTGTGTTTCCGTATCGATGATCAGGCTATCGAGCGATATGACGGTCATGGAACTACCGATGGTGCAGGAGGGGACGGCGGGCGATCTTGCACGTCCCACCGATAAATGTGCGCGAGGATTTCGGCAACGGCGACGAAAGAGACGACGGGGATGGTATCCCCCACCTTCAAGGTCGACAGGATTTCAACCAGATCTTGATCCTGGCGCACATGGATACCATTGGCAAAGGCAAGGTCGACGATTTCGCGCGCAACCGCCCCCTGACCCGATGCGACGATCGTGGGGATCGCCGGATCGATCGGATCGACGGAAAGGGCAACGGCCAGAGACGCGGCACCGCTGGAATCCGGGCTGTCGGGTCTTGCCGTGTCTTGTGTCGGGCGATGCGACATAACGTCCACCTTGATTGGATTAATTCCAAGTCGAAAAACCGATGAACTTTCCCAAGTGTCACGAGATTTAGTTAAAATTAATTAAAGTTTTGGGAAGTCTCGGCACTTTTATCGATGTTTGTGGCGTTTGTTTGCGGGCAAGGGGCGAAAAATCGGTGCCGGTTTATCCTGGTGGCGGCTGCGGTCGCGCCCCGCGTCGTGGCGTTTTCCTCATAGAAGGGGGGGGGCCGAGAAGCACCTTGTCATGGCCGGCCAAGCAGCCCACTCTGCGCAAGGAACTGGAAAGATTTGATTTCTTGTCTAACAAATGAAAAGGACAGGCGAAAATTACTTTTTAAGAATGAAAGACAACTCTTTGGATTTTAAGGCATCTTATATGCAAGATTATTGATGTTTGTCGCTTCCTGTATCCGATATGGGGCGTTGGTTTCGAGTCGTTTCTTTTTGGGTGCGGGATAGGCATGCGATCGCGCCGATAATCTTAAGCGGATTTTAATAGGCCGGGCGGATGATGATGAGACTGTAAGTCACTTTCGCACGATTGAGCATTATCATGGATCTCGCCAAACTGCCTCTGTTCGGCGCGCTGACGCGGAAAATGAACTGGTTGACGGCGCGTGAAAAAGTCCTGGCTGAAAATGTCGCGAACGTGAATACCCCGAATTATAAGGCGTCCGATCTGCGGCCGTTAGATTTTCGGCAAGAATTGGCATCGACCCAGACGCGCCTCCAACCCGTAACCACGGATCCCCGGCATTTGACGGGGACCCTCGTCTCGACCGAGGCCCGGCTTGAAACGAAACCGACCGAAGAAGCGCGCAATCTCGACGGCAATACCGTGTCGATCGAAGATGAAATGCTGAAAGTATCGCAAACGGCGGCGGATTACCAATTGATGACGAATCTCTATCGCAAGCAGGTCGGCATCCTAAAAGAAGCGATTGGCCGCGGCGGCAGTTAATCGCGGGAGTAGATCATGGCGTTTGATGATGCCTTGAAAATTTCAGCGTCGGCAATGACGGCTCAGACCGTGCGCCTGCGCACCATTGCGGAAAATCTGGCGAATTCCGGCTCGACGGCAACCACGCCGGGGGGCGATCCTTATCGGCGCAAGCTTGTCACGTTTCGCAATGTCCTCGACCGGGAAACGGGGGATAACCGGGTCCAGGCCGATCGGATCCTGCCCGATGCGGCACCGTTCGAGTCGAAATATATTCCCGGCCATCCGGCGGCGGACAGCAATGGCTATGTTAAGTTTCCCAATGTGAATCCGGTGATCGAGTTAACGGATCTTAAAGAAGCGCAACGTAGTTATCAGGCGAATGTTGACGTGATCGATGTGGCCCGCACGATGTTGAGCCGCACGATTGACCTCTTGCGTTCATAAAGGAATCGGGGAATGACGGTCAATTTTGCGAGTGGGGCATCCGCCTATGCCAATGCTGCCAAGCAATTGGCCAAGTCCGCGTCCGTCGAGGCGCCAGGCGATGTCAAGGGAACCGGAACGGGTTTTGCCGATTTGTTGAAGGACGCCATGAAGGATGTCGTCGACACGCAACAGAAAAGCGAGACGGCGACCGTCAGTGCGGCGGCGGGTAAGGCCGATTTGAATTCGGTGGTCGCCGCCGTGACCAATGCCGAATTGACCCTGCAAACGGTGGTCGCCGTGCGCGACAAAGTGTTGGGGGCATATCAGGAAATCCTCCATATGCAGATCTAAAGCGGCCCTCGATAAGGGGCCTGATCGATGAATGAAACCCAAATCTTGGATGTCACCCGGGAAACCCTGCTTGTCGTTCTCAAGATCGGGGGGCCGATCATGGTCTTGGCCTTGATCGTCGGGGTGGCGATTTCGGTGTTTCAGGCCTTAACCCAGATTCAGGAAATGACCCTGACATTCATGCCGAAAATCGTAGTCATTTTTGCGGCGATGCTGTTGCTTTTGCCGTTTATGATCGAGACGATGGTGAGCTTTACCCATGATCTCATCGATCGTATCATCGCCATTCAATGAAATCCGTTTGATCCGGCAGGAAAGGGCCTGAGATGGCGACCTATGCCTTGCCGCAACTTCTACCGGCGAATGTTTTCGTGCCGATGTTGATTTTGTGTCGGGCCGGGGCTGCGATCGGTTTTATGCCCGGCATCGGCGATACTTACGTTCCGGTCCGGGTGCGGTTGGTTTTGGCGGTGGCGATGGCCTTCGTCTTGTCGCCGGTCTTGGCCGACCGACTGCCGCCGATGCCGGAAAATCCTATGATGTTGGCCGCACTGATTTCGGCCGAACTCATGATCGGTGCCTTTCTTGGGTTATTTGCGCGCACGCTGCTCGCCTCGCTTGAAACGGCGGGCGGCGTGATTGCCCAGCAGGCGAGCTTGTCGAGTGCCATCGTCTTCAATCCGGGCGCCTTGCAGGGACAGACCCTACCCGCCGGGCTTTTGGGGGCTCTTGGGTTGGTCTTGCTGTTTTCGACGGATCTGCATCATCTGATCTTGAGCGCCGTCGTCGATAGCTATATGGCCTTTCCGGCCGGTGCGATGCCGCCGATGGGGGATTTGACCGATGCGATGGTCCGTCTCGTATCGCGGGGTTTTACGATCGGTATGCAGATCTCGGCCCCGTATCTCATCCTCGGGACAATCTTCTATGTCGTTTTAGGGTTGTTGGGGCGGGTCATGCCGCAAATTCAAATTTTTTACGTGGCCTTGCCGCTTCAGATTTTGGGTGGGATTGCGATGTTGGCCGTCACGATCCCGGCCAGCATCCTGTGGTTCATGGGCATGTTCGATGCGGTCTTCAGCAGTTTTACCCGACCGGTGTGACGGGGGTGCGGTTCTTACCCGATAGGGAACCGTTTTTCTGCCTGCCCGATGATAAAAGTTTGAAATTCTCGTTATATTATATGAAATTATGCTTCATCGATCCTGACTATGATTAGATTGATCCCATGTTAATCATCAATCGCCAACTTCACTGGGCCTTCATCGCGACGGCGTTTGTTGCCTCTCTCGTCTTGTTGGCTTGGGGTCTCGTCAATCTCGTGCTCCATGCCGGTCTCGACCAGGATGGGGATGGGTGGGCGTTCGTCTGTGTGCTGTCGGCGACCTTGATCGTGGTGTTATCGTTGGACGTCATCCGGTTGAGCCGCGTGCTGGACCGGGTTTTCGTTTTTGCCAATGATGAATGCCCTCAAGTCGTGACGGATCGATCCGGGGTCATCTGCGATATGAACCCGGCGGCTGCGCAAATCTTTACCGGCCATTCCTTGTTCGATGCCATCGAGCCGCTGATGCGCACGGATGAGGACAAAACCGACTTCGCCACACTCGAAGCCTTGCGTCGGGCCTGCCGTACCGGCGCGCGCGGCAGGCTCGCCTGTCGCCTGCGTCAGGCCGTGTCGGGTCCCCTGCGCCAGATGATCATTAGGCTTGACCCGATTGCAGGCGCGTCGGGACGCATGATTTGGCGGTTTGAAGATCATACGCAAACAGATCAGATCCATCAGATCCTCTTGGCGCAGAATAACCAATTGCAGATGTTTTTGGATACATTGCCGGTTGGCCTTTGTTCGTTGGACGAGGCTGGGGCGTTTCGGTTAGCCAATAAGACCTTTGCCGAATGGTTCGGGCGACCCCAGCAAGCCTTTACCGATCAACAGGTCCTCTTCGATGATTTGATCATGCCGGGTCCGGGCTCCGCCCTTAGGTTCGATCCCAAAATTGCCTATGAGGGCATCGATCTCAGTCTGAGGGGTAAAACCGGCAAGGGGTTCAGCGTCGCCTTGTCCCAAGCCGTGTCGCAGAACGGTCAGGGGCTTCAGACGGCAACTATGATGCGACTTTTGCCCCCGGAACGCGAAGATGGTCTATCGCGCAGGCGGTTTCAGCGATTTTTTGAAATCGCCCCGGTCGGCATTGCCCTGGTCGATGAGGGGTGCCGGTTTCAGGAAACCAATCGGTCCTTCGATCTGTTGTTGAATGGGACGTCGATGCCCATTGCCGGGCGTTTGCTCAATGATTTTATTCAAGATGATTATCGCGATGAGGTTGCCTCACGGCTTGCCGCCGTTGCAGCAGGCGAGGTGATCGGACGTCCGATTGAAGTGCGGCTCAAGGTGCCCCATGAAAAGACCGTCGCCCTTTTCGTCAGCCGGTTGGACGAGGCCGATGGGACTCTGGTCGGGTATATTTTGCACTTCATTGATTTGACCGAACAAAAAAATCTTGAATTACAGTTTGCTCAATCGCAAAAAATGCAAGCCGTCGGGCAATTGGCCGGGGGTGTTGCCCATGATTTCAATAATCTTTTGACGGCAATGATTGGTTTTTGCGATCTCTTGCTGCTGCGCTTTAGGCCGGGCGATCAGTCTTTTGCCGATATTATGCAAATCAAGCAAAATGCAAATCGTGCGGCAAACCTCGTGCGTCAGCTTTTAGCCTTTTCGAGGCAGCAAACGCTACAACCAAAAATTATCGATATTGGCGACGTTCTGTCTGAACTCAGCCACTTGTTGAATAGGTTGCTGGGCGAGAATGTCGAGTTGCAGGTCGTCAAATCCCGTGATTTAGGCCGGGTCAAGGTCGATCAGGGGCAATTGGAGCAGGTCATCATCAATCTCGCCGTCAATGCCCGCGATGCCATGCCCGGTGGCGGGGTTGTGACGATCCATACGCAAAGCATCGATGTCGAGGAGCCGCTGCAACGGGATATGGAATTGATTCCCGCCGGATCTTACATTCTCGTTCAAGTATCCGACACGGGAACGGGGATACCGAAAGAAATCATCGGGCGTATTTTCGAGCCATTCTTTTCGACAAAGGAAGTGGGATCGGGAACCGGGCTTGGTTTGTCAACGGTCTATGGCATCGTGAAGCAAACCGGCGGTTTTATTTTTGTTGATTCGCAGATCAACATCGGGACCACATTTTCGATCTATCTGCCACGCTATGCGCAGATGTTGCCGGATAAGAAAAACACCGCGCCCGAAACCGGCGAAACGCAGGAACCCGGCGATACCGCGATCCCACGGGACTTGACCGGGGTCGGGACGATATTGTTGGTAGAGGATGAAGATCCCGTCCGGATGTTCAGTGCCAGGGCCTTGCGGAACAAAGGCTATGTCGTCCACGAAGCCAAGAGCGGCGAAGCGGCCTTGAAGATTCTGGATGATGGCGAGACCGTCATCGATTTAATGATCACCGATGTCGTCATGCCGCGCATGGACGGTCCAACCCTGGTGCGGGTGATGCGCGAAACGAAGCCCGATCTCAAGGTGATATTCATTTCAGGCTATACGGAGGACACATTCAGGCGTCGGTTGGATCATGAGGAGGGCATCCATTTTTTGGCGAAGCCCTTCTCACTGAAACAGCTTGTCGTTAAAGTCAAAGAAACCTTGGATATTTAAGCGCGGCCGACACCCGGCGGTCAAAAACTGACCCAGGGATTATAGCTGCTGAAATTCCAGAGGTTTCCCTCCGGATCGCGGGCATCGTAGGATCGTCCGGGATATCCATCATTATCATGGGGATGGGTGACGATTTCGGCACCGTGCGCCACGGCATTGGCATAATGCGCATCGGGGTCGGCAACATAGACGCAGAGGCAGGCCGTGACCCCGCCGGCCTCTTGGGGCGTCAAAATTTTATAGGCGGTCCGTTTTTCCCCCCGTATTGCCGATCCCAGCATCAGCATCGTGCCATCCAGCAATAATTGTGCATGCAGAATCTGGGTTGGGTCGTCTGGATGCGCATAGATCGCATGTTTCTTGAAACCAAAGGCTTGGCAGAGAAAGTCGATCGCCGCCGGTGCCTTATCGTATGATAAACAGGGAAAGAGGCGTTGTTCCGTCATGTTTCTTGCCCATTCATAATAAAAACAAAATGCTCTCTTGAGCTTGATCTTTAAAATACACAAAATTTATTTCAAAAAAATATATAAATTGATTAATAAGTTATTGTCGAGAATCTGTCTGCGGGTGGTAAGAGTATTTTAAATGAAACTGTTATAGAAACCCTGATAGATTGATTCATATTTTTGAACATAAAATTTGGGGTTAACAGTCTTATGTTTGTGGCTTTTTTTACCAATTGCCGGTCAAATATGTCGGACGATTTTTTAAAGATTTAGGTATGGGGGCGATATTGGGAAATGATGAGTTACGCGACGAGCGGGATCGTTTTGTTGCCTTCGCCTTTGCTGCAGCCGACTTGCTCGTGCAAATTATGGCGGATCGCCGGATAAGTTTCGCCTCAGGTGCGGCGCAATCACTTTTAGGCGTGCCGGCTAGTTTGATGCTTGATCGCGATGTGATGGATTTTTTCGATCCTGCCGAACGCACATTTATGATGCGGATGTTAGAGCGTCTTGTGATTGCCGGTCGCATTGAGCCGGTCAATGTCCTGCTACGGCATAAAAGCGGCAAAAAAACCCGCGTTTCTCTCGGGGCCTGTCGTTTTCCCGGGCCATCCAGCCAGTCTTATCTGACCTTTACCCACCAAGCCGCCGCATTTCCCGTTGCAGATGAGGAACGCGATCCCGAGACCCGGCTTCTCTCTGCGGAAGCCTTCGGGGAAACGGCCCTGCGCCTTGCCGCCTCGCCGGCCGACCCTCGGGGCAATGCTTTGGTCATGTTGCAATTGGATGGGTTGGATCGGTTGCAGGAAAGCTTGCCCGAAGCCGTTTGTCGCGAATTGCGACTTGAAATTGCCGGTATTTTACGCAGTGCCTCGATCGGTGGGGATGCGGCGGGACAGGTTGGCCCCAACACCTTTTCCTATGTCCAGGGGGCCGATGCGGATACCGGCAATCTCAAGGTGCAATTGGTCAAGGCGGCAGAAACGGCGGCCCCGGATCAGCCGCCTTTGGGCGTCACGTTGGCAAGTGTGGCCCTCGATCTCGATGAAATGCGCGATCAGGATGCAGGCCAGGCGCTGGCCTATTGCATCAAGCGGTTTTCTGAAACCAAGGGCGAGGGTTTTTCGCTTAGTTCCTTGAAAACCGGCTTTTCGGAAATGGTCAATCAAACCATTGCCAAGGTGGAATCCGTGCGGCAGGTGGTGCGGGAGGCCAATTTTGATTTGGCCTATCAACCGATCGTCGATCTCAGCACCGGCGATCTGCATCATTATGAAGTCTTGTCCCGGTTTCCCGCTGGGCAGAGCCCGTACGAATTGGTGACATTCTCCGAAGAAGTGGGATTGGTTGAAGAACTGGATTTGGCCGTTTGCACAAAGGTTGTCGAATCCCAGCGCAACGCCGCCGTGCCGGAACATATCGCCATTAATATTTCCGGCCGATCCCTGCAAAGCCCGGCTTTTCTCGATCGGTTAATGACCATGTTGCGCCGCGATGTGCGCGATCCCAAGCGTATGATTTTTGAAATTACCGAATCCGCCGCCATCAAGAATTTGGAAGAAGCGAACAATTTTGCCCAGATGTTGCGTCGGCGCGGTCATCCGATCTGTCTCGACGATTTCGGAGCCGGATTTACCGCCTATGCCTATCTGCGGCGGTTTGAAGTTGATTATGTCAAATTGGATGGTCCCTTCTTGAAGGCATCCCTTTCATCGCACCGCGATGCGACACTCATTCGATCCCTGTGTTCGCTCTGTCATGAATTGAAGTGCGCCTCGATCGGTGAAATGATTGAAAACAAGGCCGAGGCGGAAGGGGCCATGCATCTTGGTATTCGATATGGTCAGGGATATTATTTCGGCAAACCGCAATTACGGGTCCGAACCGTTGCGGCGGCGGGAGGCCATGGGT
>DAISJD010000055.1:0-18006 GCA_036821645.1 Aliidongia sp. | reverse complement strand
GTTTGTCATTGTTATGAAAGGGCCGTGGGGCGGTCCTATGCGGCGGGTTCCGTTGCGGTGTCGGGCATCCCTGGGGTGCTTGTCCCGTTTGGTGCGGGATTGATCAGTCAATCGGGGCAAAGGTATCGGGTGATCGATCCGAGTTATGTTTCGATCATCGGTTTTTGCATCGTCGCGGTCGCGGCGGCAGAACCCGGTTGTGCGGGAAATCTGGAGCCTGGATCTGTTTTGCGTTTGGAAAGGCCGATCCGTGGGATTGGGCCGATCATCTTATCCGGGATTATTGTCGGCGGGGCATAGGGGGAAGCGATGTCTGATTTTTGGGATGAAGCGGGGCGTGTATTGGGGAAGGTTGCGCCGATTTTGGGGGCCGCCGTCGGCGGTCCCATCGGTGGGGTGGCGGTGAAAACGATTGCGGGTGCGCTTGGGCTTGGCGAGACGGTCGACCCGCAGGAAATTGCGGCGGCCGTGCGTGGGGCCAATCCCGATCAATTGTTGGCCTTGAAAAAGGCGGATCAGGATTTTCAGATTACCCTCAAAAAACTGGATCTCAGTGCCGAGGAAATCGCCCGGCAAGATCGGGGGTCGGCGCGCGAACGAGAAGCGCTGACCAAGGATTGGACACCAGCCATTCTGATGATGGTGTTGACGGTTGGGTTTTTTACCCTGTTGGGGTTCTTGGCGTTGGCCCCGGTTCCGGCAGAAAATATGAACGTTTTGAATATTATGCTGGGTGTTTTGGGAACGGCATGGACGGCCGGGGTGACGTATTATTTTGGGTCCAGCGTCGGTTCGCAGAACAAGGATCAAGTGATCAAGAATTTGACGCAAGGGTAACGGCAACACCGATGTCATGGGTATTGCCGATGTCATGGGGATTTAGAAATGATTAAGCAGGATGTGGTTGACCATTGGCGCGCGATCAATACCCGGTTCGAGGGCTGTGTCGATTATATGTATCCCGATATCAAGGGGTTGGTGACGACGGGGATGGGCAATTTGATCGACCCCCTGCCGCTTGCCCTGTCGTTGCCCTGGCGGTTTCGGGATGGGTCGCCTTGTCCGCAAACGGCGATCGAGGCCGAGTGGCAGATCATGCATGGCAATGATCGTCTTGCCAAGGCCGGTGCCAAAGCGGCGTTGGCCTTAACGCGTCTTTGTCTTAGCGATGAGGCGATCGACGCCTTGATAGAGCGCCAATTGGCCCATAATGCCGAGATTTTGCAAAAACACCCGGCCTTTGGCGGGTTTACCCTCTGGCCCGCCGATGCGCAGTGCGCGCTGTTGTCGATGGCCTGGGCGATGGGGCCCGGATTTGGACCCCTGTGGCCCAATTTTTCTTCGGCCTGTGCGGCGGGAGACTGGACATTGGCGGCCGAGCAGTGCGTGATGGACGCCAGCCATAATCCCGGTTTGGTGGCGCGCAATCTGTTCAATCAGGCCCGTTTCAGGGCCGCATCGCAAGCACCGGCCCCCGAGCGATTAACGCCGATCGATTAACGGGGATGGGAATGAGGGGGTTAGGATTTCATGAAGCCGGTTTTTGCGGTGCGCAGGCGGTCCTGTATCGGGCGACCGGCCTTGTCGGCGGCATCGAGGGCCTCCATCGTTGCCTGATACCCGACATCGATGATTTTATTGAAGCGTCGCCAATCCAAGAGGGCGATATGGGCGAGAGGGGGTTCGATCAAGAGATCGACCTGGGCCCGTGCCAGGGTGCTTTGGATGCTGGAACTGATCGTACCGACCCGACTTAGGATCGAGACGATGCCGGGCAGGGGGCCCGGACGCGGGCGTAGCCACGAGACGGGATTGTCGCGTGGGGGGACCTCACCCTCATCGCCGGGGGTGAGGGCCATGCCGGTCGAGACGTCGATGCCGATGATCGGACCCTGGGCCAGATTGGCCATGACATCGACGGGGAAATTGTTCACGACCCCGCCATCGACGAGAATTGCGTGATTTTCAATCACCGGCGGCAAGACACCGGGCAGGGCAATGCTGGCCCGGAGCGCACGCCAGATGAGGCCGTGCCGGTGGAGATGCTGGCCCCCATCGGTCAGATTGGTCGAGACGCAGAAAAACGGTCGCCAGAACGATTCGATACGATCGTCGCCGAAATGATCGCGCAGTAGGCGTTCGACCGAATTTCCTTTGAAAAGGGCGATCCAGGGGATGGTGTAATCGTCGAGCGGGTTATGGGCGACGAAGGCGCGATACATCCGATCGCGCATTTCCCGGTCATCCCAGCCGACGGCCAGACCCGCACCGACGATCGCCCCCATACTGGTCCCGCCGACCCGGTCGATCGGGATATGCGCATTGTGCAGCGCCCGGATCGCCCCGATATGGGCGAAACCGCGTGCAGCCCCCCCGGCCAGGACGAGGCCGACGGAGCGGTTGGTCAGGTGACGGGCAAGGCGGGCCAGATCTTCGGGAAGACCGACACGGAGATGGTGGATCGTCTGGAAACGGTCCGGCAGGGGAATGGCCGCCCCCACCCGTGCGTTCGTGTGATCATTGACCAGAATGAGATCGGGCAGGGTCGCAATTTTTTTCGCCCCGTTGAACGGTGCGAATTTATCGCCGAGGGAGGTATGCGGACCGGCAAGGTAAAGGATCCGGTCGGCTTGACGCAGACAGAATCGGGTCCAAGGGGTGAGCCCGGTCGATAAAGGATCGGTTTGGTAAAAGACGATCTCGTGCGCTTGTTCCATTTGATGAAACCAATCGACCGGTTGATTGGCATCGTCTGGGCTGATCGCGATGGCGATACTGCGGTCGCGTTTTAATTGGGCGAGGAGCGGGTGCAGGACGGAATCGGGGCGTAAGGAGCGATCGATCGGCACAAGGGCGATGGCGTGGCGTTCGCGTCGGATCGGTTCTTGTTTCGTGGTGCGTTGCAGCCGATGGACCAAGGTTTGCGTCAGGCCCAGCAGGAATGCAGGTTCTGTGGCGATAAGCCGGTCAAAAACCGGTTTCGGGACAGCGCAGAGCTCGGTATGGCGCAGCGCAATGAGGGTGGCGGAATGTTTTTCGCCCACGAGCAGCGACATCTCGCCAATGGCCTCGCCGGTTTTGATTTCGGCGACGCTGTGGAGATCGCCGGTCGGGGTCGGGACGAACACGCCCATCGTTCCCGAGGCAATCACGTAGAAATGGGTTGGCATATCGCCGTGGTTGAACAGGATGCTGCCACCCGGTAGGGTGATCCACGCGATATCCTGGGTCAGTTGGTTGCGGGTCTGATGGGAGAGGGACCGAAAGGGGGGCAGATCGTCGATCGTATAGTGCCGATGGCCATCATCGGGCCTATCGGTCGGTTTGTCATGTGCAGCCCCGTGAGTGGGTGATTGCGCGGTTGGGAGATCTTGGTTCATTTTACGCACTCTGAAGGGCGGTCGCGTTCTTATTTTCACAGTACATAGGACATCTTAAAGGTCTGGAAGAAAAATTAACAAAAGATCATTGTGCATATGCTAAACATTGGGTGCATTGCGGGATATTATTTTGTTTTTTTATTGATTTACTGATTTTAATATTAAAAAAATTTCTATCTTATGAACGGGTACGTTAAAAAATGATGCCATTATTCGACCATTTTTGTGTGGCGGATTACGTGACGGAATTTATCGTCAGCGTCTGTTGAAGAGCGTGATTGAGATGTGTATTTCGTGTATCTTCGGACGATCAAGATGAGAATCAACCCGCGAAGCAGAGGGTAAGAAGCGTTGATCATGGAGCCAAAGAAATTCGATATGACGGAAAACGAGACCGGGCCGGGGCTCGTTTCGAAAGGCCAAAGAGCGGGGTTTACCTTGCTGGAAATCCTGGTTGTGCTGGGGATTTTGGCGCTGCTGATTTCACTGGTGGCACCCGCGGCGATCCGTCAGTTCGGTGGGGCGCGTAACAAGATCGCCTTGCAATCGATTGAACGGCTTGCCGGGATTCTTGATCTTTATAAGCTGGATGTCGGGAGCTATCCGACGACTGAACAGGGATTGCAGGCGCTTTTGACGAAACCGCCGGGCGTCAGCAACTGGAACGGTCCCTATCTGAAACCGGAAAAAATCCCAGAAGATCCGTGGAACCATCCGTTTATCTACAAAATTCCGGCGAGCCAGCCCGGACGGGACTTTGATCTCTGTTCGTTGGGTCAGTCGGGGCGTGAAGGGGGAACAGGGGAAAATGCCGTGATTTGCAACAAATAAGCACGGTTATTCCGGTTCGGCGATGCTGTCCCAAGCCAAGATCATGTATTTCGTGTCGAGGTTTGGGACGAGCCGCACAACGGCCCGCCGGGTAAAGTGGCCGCCATCTCGGCTGGTCGCGTCCGAGAGGATGGTCACGGTTTTGGTCGGATCGCCGCGTTCCCCGGTCGTTTCGACGGTTTCTTGATTTTGGGGATCTGTGCCTGCCGTTTGTTGAGATTGAGCCGGGGATGATCGCTTTGCTTGTTTCAGGGCCGCGCGAATGGTGGCATCGGCATATTGCGGGTCGACCTGACCAGCATTGAAGAGCGAGAGATGCGGCAGAAGTTTTTGTAAAATTTCAGGCGTGATGCCGAGGACTTCGCTTAATTCTTCCAACCGTTCAAACGGCGCGCCCGGTGGTCCGTAATTCAATCCGGCAGCGGCATATTGGGAGAGCTTTGCGCCGTTTTTTCGCGGTGCATCCCCCGTTTCACGCCAATCGAGAATGGCGGCGGCAATCGATTCGGATTTTGCATTTTCAACGCCGATTTCACGCAAAAGGGCAATCAGCAATTCCAGCGGCGCATTGTTCGGGTTGATCTTGGCACTTTCCGGGATGATGCGGATGACCACCGTCAAACTTTCGGTGAGTTTGATCGTCTTGGCCGATCCGTTGGCGGCCCAGGTCGGATCTTTGGCTTCGAGTAGGCGGAACAAGGCTTCGTAGACGAGACCGTCGGCGGCTGATTCGGCCTTGCCATTGGCGACGAGATTCGCGGCGATCCGGGATTCGCTGCGCCCGGATGCAGCAAGATGCGTCGCAATCAAAGACAAGAGAACGAGCGTCCATAAGACGATCAGAATGGCAAAGCCGGCGCGTGCCGCACCTTTTTTTGCTGGTGCGGCGTCGCTGGCGGATGGGGCGGGTTTATTTGTTGAAAAGCGGTGCATTGGGATTGGCCGAGCCGGAACTTGGCAAATTGAGCAATTGCTGCGGTACTAAGCCCGCGTTCAGTAGTTTATTGCGCAGATCCTCGGTCAAGGCGCGGGCATCGCGTTGATCTTCGATCACATGGGGGGTGATCATGACCAAAAGCTCGGTTTTCATGCGCGTGTTGGTTTGTTGCGAGAAGAGCGAGCCTAGAACCGGGATATCCTTCAGGAGGGGAATACCGCTATTGCCTTCACTGACATTGTCGCGAATCAAACCGGCAAGACCGATGGTTTGCCCATCCTGGACCACGACGCGCGATTTGATTTTTCGCTGTAAGAATGTCGGCGAATTCAGGCCCGCCGTGGTTACCCCCGTTTGGACGTCGCTTACTTCCTGAGAAATATCGAGCGTCACGAGACCCCCCGCATTGACCCTGGGCGTCACGTTGAGGATGACGCCGGTTTCCCGGTAATCGACGGAATTGACGATGGGGGCACCGGCCTGTGTCGTGCTGGTCGCGGATTGAGAGAGGAAGGGGACGAGATTGCCGACTTGCAGGCGGGCCGGTTCATTATCGAGCACGACTACTTGCGGTGACGACAGAACCCTGACATTGGTCACGGATTGCAGGGCATCCAGGGCATAGCGGATGGCCCCCGTGCCTTTGCTGAGAATAAAACCGGGCAGATTGCTGACAAATTGGGTCGGCAAGCCCCCCGCCCCGACCGTAATGGTCGAGGCCGTGCTGCCACTGCCCGTTGCGTTGCTGAGGATGCCGTTCAGGCCGCCATTTCTGAAGAAGAATTGTGTACCGTAACTGAGATTATCATTCAGCGTGACTTCGGCAATCGTTGCGTCGATTCTGACTTGAAGCGGCAGAATATCGATTTTTGCCAGCATCGCTTCGATCGTGCTTTGCTCTTCAGGGGTGCTGTAGATCAGGATTGCGTTGTTTTTCTTGTTGGCAAGGATGCGAATCCCCGCTTGTGCGCCGTTCCCCCCGCTTTCCATCGGTTCAGACAAAGCTTCGCTGGCAGCCGAGGGGGATGCTTCTTCGCCGCGATTGGCCCCTGTCCCGCCCGCACTTGTCGTGGACCCGGTTTGTGTGCCGCCGCCGAGACCGCCGCCAACACCGCCGGTATTCAAGCCGCCGCCCGCACCCGCACCGCCATTATTGTTAAAACCGCTTGAGGCTTGTGCCTGCTCTTGGCCTGGGCTGGTGGATCCTGGGCCACTCGCCTGCGCTGAGACGTTGCCCGGCGTGAAGGCCCGTTGCAGCAGATTGGCAAGATCGCCGCTCTGACCGTTTTGAACGTAATAGACGTGCCAAGCACGAGCGTTCGAGCGGCGCGCTTGATCGGCAATGCCGAAGAACCGCCGAGCTTCGTCGATATAGCGTTTTTGCGGCGACACGACGAGGACACCGTTGACCCGTTCCATCGGTATGACCTTGACGAGGCCCGAGAGGGCACCGTCGCCTTCGGTTTGCAGAACTTTCTGCAATTCGACGGCCATTTTTCCAGGTTCACCGGAACCAACGGGAAAAATGGCATAGGATTGACCGGCCAGGACATCGATATCGAATGTGCGAATGAGACTGATCAAAGTTTGTCGTGCCGAAGGATCGCCGGTGACGATCAAGGCGTTGCGTGTGATATCCGCCGTTACCCGACCGCCTTCGCTGATGAAAGGTTCCATGACTTTGGCGAGGTCTTTGGCGGAAGCGTAGCGCAGCGGCAGAATTTCCGTCCCGCTTGCCCCCGGTCCGCCGAGGCTGGGCATGGCCGCCGTGACCGAAGTTGGCACGACGCGGTAAAGGGTGCCGCTTTGAACCAAGGTTGCCCCATTCGCCGCCAAGAGCGTTTGTAGCGTTGGTAAGATCTCGTCCCGACCGAGAGGGCGCGTCGTTTCCAACGTCGCCATGCCGCGCACAGCCGGATCGATCGTATAATTGACTTGGAGGATGTCACCTAAAATCTGCCGCACCACTTCGCGAATATCGGTATCGGCAAAAGTCAACGTGGTATCGCCGACCGCCTTGCCTGCGGGCAGACGGGGAGGGGCATAGGTCGATGCGGTGCCATTATCGAGTTGGGGGGCTGCAAGACTGCTGGTATCGGGCGCGATAGCCCCATTGGTGCGTTGAGCCGCCGCCCCAATTTTACCATCCGGCAAGACGGGTAACGGTTCTAAAGAGCGATTACCGGATTGGCTGGATTGGCAGGCGGCAAGTGCCAAGGTGGAGACGGCGATGATCAGGGGGCGACGCATTAACGGGGGGCTCCGGGTAGCTGGCGCCCAGCGGATGGACCGAGGCGCGGTGGACGCGCCGGGGTTCCTGCCGGGGCTTGGGCGGATGGTGGGAGGCGAACGGTGGGGTTGATGCCGCCCGGCCTGCCGGGATTGACGGCAATCGGGGCTGGTTGGGGGGTAACGTTGAACGGCTCACCGCCGCCGCTCAATTGCCGCCCATTGATGGGAGCCGGTCCCGGCGGTTGTCCGGGGGCAGGTGGATTGTAGCCTGGGGCCGTGTAGCCAGGGACTGCTGGATTGCCGACAAGGGCACCAGGACCCGGCGGTGCGAAGCCAGGTGCCGGTTGCTGATCTGCGGCGGCGGCACTCGCCGTCGGATCGGGCTTCACTTGCAGCACGAGTTCCCCGGTTTGGCCTGTGACGATGACGGATTTTACCGTGATCTGTTGAACGGTATAGGTATCGATGATGCCGCCTTCGGAGAGAATGACCGGCTTTGCGTCGCCGCCCGCCTGAAAGATGGCGCGCTTGATTTGCCCGGTGTAGATGATGCCAGCGAGCCGGGGAAGCGGGGCATCCTCAAGATTGGCGTCGCCGGTACCGGCATCGCCAACTGCCTGACGGGTGGTTTCCGGCTTGCGCTGTGCATTGAACAGCGGACGCGCCAGAATCGTGGTGACAGCGGCGGCAATTTGATCTTGCGGCGACAAGGCCGGTTCTAAAACGGCTTGTGTGTTTTCTGATGCGAGGGCGGCATTATCCTGTGGCGATGTTTGTTCATCGATGATGCTATCGGATAAAAACGGCAGGAGTCCGAGGACAAAGAACAGGCCTGCACTGCCAAAAAGCACGATGAGGGATAAGCGGTTCATTATGGTTTTGTCCCCCCTGGCTTTGCGCTGCGGAAGGCATAGACCACAAAACTGGCGTCAAGCATTTGGGCCTCACCCTCGCTTGCTAGGGCGGAACCATGGATTTGCAGGTCATCCAGCAAAATGGGCGGGGTACTGGTTTCGATCGCATTGAACATTGCAATCAAGACAGACCAAGAAACGGTGGTAGACAGGCGCAGGCCCAGTTTTCGGTATTCGCCAGCGGGTTCCGCCGGAATGATTTCGATGCTGGTGAGGCTGGCACCCGCCTTTCCCGCCAAATCTTGAACGATATTCTGTAACGATGCGGCCCCGACCGCGTCGCTTGGTGCTGACATTGTTTGCGCCACCGGTTCCGGTTGGGCGGCAAGCGCGTTTGCTTTTGCCTTTAGCACTGGCAATTCACGGGCAAGCCGCGTCATTCGGGCAAGCCGCGTGCTCATTTGAGCCAAGGATTCTTCGCGTTCTTGATAAAGGTCGATGAGCGGGGCGACGATGCCGAGCCAGAGGAGTGCTGCGAGAAGCGCTGTGATGCCAAGGGCAAGCGTGCGGCCCTTGGCCCCTGTCGGCAGTGACGATGCCTGCCCGCTCATGGCCGGGCCTCCGTACTGATGGTGAAAACCTCTGTCTTCGTTCCTTCCGTGCGGGTCACGGGGGCGGAAAAAGCCGGGTCTTTGAAGAAAGGGTCGGCTGCCATAAGGCCGATTAATTTTGCGGCCCCGGCGGTTTGACCGATCAAAGTCATTTTCCGCTGGCGTAGCGTGAGGTCGGTAAGGCGCGTATCGTCGGGCAGGATATCGGTCGTTTTTGCGAGCGTAACAAGCACATCGCCTAATTTTGCGCGTTCAACCGAAATGACGTCCGAGCCGACACCGGTGCCCCGACGGCGCAGGCGATCGGCTAAATCGAGATCGGGTTTTAAAGCGGCAATTTGATCGTCGAGCGCGGCAAAAGTCAGGGATTGATGGATAAAAGGCCCACTGATTGCCCAAAGCGCCATAAGAAACGCGGCTGCAGCGGCCATGGTGCGTGCGCGCTGGCGCCCTGCTGCTGCGGCGGCGGCACCAGCAAGGGGGACATTTCTATAGGCTGAACCCCGTACCGCGACGTCGAGCGATTGCGGATTGAGGCCGACGCGCGCCAAGCCCGCTATCAGCCCTGCGAGCGGTGCTTGGGGGACGATGCACAGGGATGCCGTGATTTTATGCTGATCGCGGTCACGACTGACAATTTCGGCGCGCCACCAGACCTCGTCGAGGGTGAAGGGGGTTTCCCGATCCATTTCGTAGCCGATAACCCGTGCCAAGTCACGTTCTACGACAGCGGGTAACGTTAATTCCTTGATCAAGCCGTACCCTTCGGGCAAGCGCAGCACAATCGGCAACCGACCGGGGATCGATGCTTGTTGGCGTGCCGATGCCAAGCCTGTTTGGTCGGTCCCATAGCGACCGAGGCGGGTTTCTTGTCCCCGTCGCCGGGCGAAGAGGGAGAGGGCGGAGCCCCCATCCGGTTTGACTTCAAGATCAAGCACGAGCGCGTCCCGCATGACCCCGTCGCCCTGGCGCAACGAAGCGGGAAGAAACGTGACCATCTGCTGTATCCACCAAACGAGATAATCAGACAACATTTTCAAAAGAAACCATGCTTGAGGGCCAGGATGAGAAAGACGTGACTTGTTGTAGCCTGCCTGACGCAATCTTGAAAGAGCAGGCTTATGATGAACGCATAAACTAACAGCAGAAAAGCAAGATTGTGACCTAATTCTGTTCTTGTTGCAGCATCGGAGCCACGATGAGATCCGGCCAATGACGTCGGTCACCCTTGGGAAAGACAAGGTGTAAACGGATGAGATCGGGTGGCATCGGATCGCGCCATTCGGTCAACCAGCCGCTGCCACCGTTGGCTTGTTCGGCGGCCTTGAAATAACTGAATTCGATTTTATCGAGCCCACTGAGGATCTCGATTGATTTGGCTTCGGCTTCGGGTGCTGTCCGTATGTCGTGAAAATGCTGTTTATATTTGAGAATTAAGGATCGTTTCGCATTGAGACTGAGGACGAGGTCGGCGCGTTTGACGGCGAGACCGACACCGGGGGGAAGATCGCTGGTGAATTTAAAGCTGTTTGGGGTCCCTTCTATTTTGGGTGGATTGTTGGGCGTGCCAGGATCAATCGTCGAGAGCAACCGCCGCAAGGCCCGGTCGGTGGCATCGATCTGATCACGTTCGGCAATAGCCACGGCTTGACGTTCAAACGCCTTGGTGCCGAGACGGATGCCCCCAGCCAACCCCGACAAGAGCAAACCCAGGATGGTGATGGCGATCAACAGTTCGAGAAGCGTGAATCCTGGGCGTTGCAAAATCGGATAATCGATCTGTTCAGCCATTTTTATTAGCCTTTACAAGGCCGAGCCGTTCTGTCTTGAGAACGAGCGTCCGCACCATGCCGTTTTCATTGAAGCTTTCGGTTACTTCAACGGCAAAGAGGGTAAGGCGCGGCGTATCAGCGTCAGGGCCAGGATCCGCCTCGCCGGCCGGTTTCGGCACCAATTGGGCGACCGGGACGATTTTGAGGCGATAGCGAAAACCATCGCCATCATCGATGTCGCGTGAGCCGGTGACAAGCGGTGTTGCCTGACCGATCCTGGCCAAATGGGATTGTGCCCGCGAGAGTGCTTCTTGGTAGCGCCCGGCGGCACGCACCGACTGTGTCGCAATGCCAACGGTTTTTGCCAAAACCGACAGAGCCAGCCCCGCGATGGCGAAGGCAATCAAGACTTCGAGAATCGTGAAACCGTACCGGTGTGCGGATAAACTACGAGGCATCGGCGATACTCACTCTGCCTGTCAGGAAATCGACACCGATTTGTACCTTTTGGGTCGGATTGCTGAGTTCGATCCGGCCGCCTGTAGAACTGCCGTCGGGGTCGAAGCGGATGGCGGCTAAGCTGCCGCGCACCTCACCTGCAACGGTAAGTACGCTGATTGTGTAACCGGGTGGAATGGCCTGGGGTGTACGGTTTGCGACACGATACAGTCCCGTTTTGAGATCGAAACTGAGCATGACCGGGCGATTGAGGGCGATTGCGCGCGCGCGTGCCTCGCGGGCGGCAGCGGCAATGTCGGTTGCGGCGGCCCTGACCGTAAGGCCGCGACTTTTGACGGGACCGCGGGTGATGATGACACCGAAAACCAGCCCCAGCACCGCGAGGACGATGAGGACTTCAAACAAGGTGAAGCCGGGATTCTGCTGAGGGCGATCAGGCGGCGAGATCATTCAAACTCGTCATGGCCAGCAGGAGAGAACCAACGATGAGAGCGACGGCGGCCCCCATGATGACCGTGATGACCGGGACCATGAGGGCGATCAAACCCTGAACGCCGAGGCGTGCTTCTTCTTCGTGGATTTCCGCTGCTCTCAAAGACATATTGGCTAATTGAGCGGTTTCCTCGCCGAGGCGCAGCAGATGAATGGTTCTGGCCGGGAAGACTGCACTGTCGCCCAGCGCTTTTGCGAGACCATTGCCGCCTTTGGCGCTGGCCGTTGCCCGTTCGACGGCAGCGACGGCGGCGAGGTTACCCATTGCGTCTTTGACGATGGCGAGCGCACTGATAAGCGGGACGCCGTTTTTCAATAAAGTGCCTAACGTTCGATTGAAGCGGGCGGCAATCGTCTGTTTCGTCAAGGCACCGGCGATCGGCAGGGTAAGAATGAAGCGATCGACCGGCAAACGCACGGCTGGATCTTTCAAGGACTGACGGGCTGCGAGAATGCCGATCAGGATCAGCAAAAGGACCCAGGGACCGGCGGTGGCGGTCAGATCGCCGAGGTTGATCATGAATTTGGTGAGGCCCGGCAATTCCGCCCCATTCTGTTCGAACAGTGGCACGAATTGCGGCAGCACGACGGTGAGCAGGACTACGATCGAACTGATCGCGGCAATCAGCAGAATGACGGGATAGACGAGGGCAGATTGGATTGTTGCAGCCAAGGCCCGTTGTCGTTCGAGCAGGATCGCCAGCCGTTCCAGCGTTTCACCCAATGTGCCGCCTGCCTCGCCCGCCCGGATGAGGCCGATATAAAGGCGCGGAAAACTTTGCGGATGTTGGCTGAGCGCCGTGGCAAGCGCCGTTCCCCCGCGCACCTTGTCACGCACCTCTTGCATCACGCGCGCAATTCGCTTGTTCGGTGCCGTTTCCACGATGAAGCGGAGCGCCCGATCAAGATCCTGTCCGGCCCCCAACATGGTTGCCAACTCTCGTGTAACGTCGGCTACGTCTTGTTTGGTAAGACCGCCCTTGCCGGTAAGATCCGTGCTGAGAAGTTCCGTGATGAAGTTGCGTTTGCCCGCAATATCGGCCCGGATCGGTAGCAGCCCTTGCCGGTGCAGGGTTTCGATGACTTGGGCTTCGCAAGTTGCTTCCATGAGGCCACGGGTTTCCCGGCCGTTCTGATCGATGGCGATATAGCGATATTGCGCCATGGCATTAAGCTTCCGACCGGATGCTGCGCATGACTTCCTCCACGGTGGTTTCACCATCGAGAGCCGCGCGTAATCCTGCCTCGTGCATGGTGATCATACCGGCCTCGGCGGCGGCACGTTCGATGGCAATATGGTCGGCATGACTAAAAATCAGACGTTCGGTTGCCTCGTCGGGGATGAGGAATTCCGCAATTGCCATCCGTCCCCGATAGCCGGTCTGACGGCAGTGCGGGCACCCTGTCGCATGCCACAGGGTGAGTGGCCCTTCCCGCAGCCGATCAAGGTGGAACCGTTCGATCAGTTCCGGCGCGGCAGGGGCCGGCCTGCGACACTCCCGGCAGAGGCGACGAACGAGACGTTGGGCCAGCACGCCCCGCAAGACGGCGGTAATGAGATAATCCTCAAGCCCCATATCCCGAAGCCTGGTAATGGTCGCAGCGGCCGAGTTGGTATGGAGGGTCGATAAGACCAGATGTCCAGTCAAGGCGGCTTGCACGGCAATTTGTGCGGTTTCAAGATCGCGTATTTCACCGACCATGATGATATCGGGATCTTGACGTAGAATGGAGCGCAGGAGATGGGCGAAGGTGAGACCGATTTGGGGTTTTACCTGGATCTGATTGATGCCCGCCAATTGATATTCGATCGGGTCTTCGACCGTGACAATCTTACGGTCGACCGAGTTCAGCGCCAAGAGCCCTGTATAGAGGGTCGTGGTCTTACCACTGCCAGTCGGTCCCGTGACCAGGACGATCCCATTGGGCAGGTCAAGCGCGTGGCGCAGGCGTTCGATCACATGGGCGGGTAGGCCCAGCTTGTCGTAATTGAATTCGACGGCATTGCGATCAAGCACACGCAAGACGACGGTTTCACCATGAAGGGAGGGAATCGTGGAAACGCGAAAATCCACTTCTTGTCCGCGTACGGCCAGTTTCAGGCGTCCGTCTTGGGGTAAGCGCCGTTCGGCAATATCGAGTTTGGACATAATCTTAATGCGCGAGATGATCGCAGGACCAAGGCGCGTTGGCGGGGATTCGGCTTCTTGGAGCACACCGTCATAGCGATATCGAATGCGTAGACGGTCTTCGAACGGTTCGATATGGATGTCCGATGCCTGAGTTTCGACTGCGCGGCCGATCAATTGATTGACGAGGCGGATGACCGGCGCCTCGCTGGCGAGATCCTTCAGCCGTTCGGCATCTTCCTCAAGGGGTTCTCCCGTATCGTTTGCCGGGTCGATCTCATCGCCGAGGGGACGGTCGGTCGCAGGATAGAGACGGTCGAGTGCGGCCTCAAGTTCGATCGGGATTGCGATTTCGGCGCTGACCCGTGTTCCCGTGGCGGCGGCGATGGCGGCCAGCGTGAATGTATCAAGCGGGTCGAGAAGGGCGACGATGAGGCGATCATCGCGCATTTCAACGGGGACGGCATGGGCCTTGCGCAGAAATTTCGCCTTGAGGCGATCTGCATAAAGCGGTTCTAGCGGATAACGGTCGGGTGTCGCGATCGGGAGACCCAATAGCGTACTGTACGCATCGGCTAAACCCCGTTCGCTGACGAGACCCAACTGAATAAGGACGGCATCCAAACGTTGGCTCGTATCGCTTGCAACGCGACGGGCCCGTTCCAGGGTTTTTTGATCGGCCAACCCTTTGGCGATGAGATGATCGGCCAATGCTGCCGTCATATCGGCCGGTGCCCCAAGGGGTATGCCGATGGGGGCGACAGTTGACGGGAATGGTTGTGGATCGATCATCATGGCAGGGCTGGACCAATAGGGCGTAAGGATGATAGGGCTGTTACAAGACCTACACTGTTTTGCGGTCAGATGCGAAGCGCAACCATCAAAATCAGCTGTATTTTTATCCTCGATCTGGGTGATTTTAAGGCTGGAGACAGTTTATGGATATGAATCTACTCCTGCCGATTGCAATTTCGCCGATCATCGGGAGCTTTTTGGGGGTTCTTGTGCGTCGGTTGCCGACAGGGCGTCCGATTATCCTCGCCCGATCATCTTGCGAGACATGCGGTCATCGCCTGCGCCCGTACGATCTTATCCCGATTGCGAGTTTTATGGCTTTGGCTGGGCGCTGTCGCTATTGCGATGCGGAGATTGATCGTGACCACCTCAATCTGGAAATGGCGGCTGTTGCCGTTGCCCTATGGGCTTGGTACGCGTTCGACCCGGGATTTGCCGACCCAGTGCGTCTCTGGTTCGACTGCGTCTTGGGGTGGGGGTTATTGGCGCTAGCGGTCATTGATTGGCGACATTATATTTTGCCCGATGCCGTGACGTTGCCCCTGGTTTTGCTGGGACTGGTCGATGGTTGGATGGCCGGAACGGGATCCGATCAGGCGGCGGGTGCCGTGGCTGGGTTTGTTCTGCTTGCCGGGATTGCATGGGTTTATAAACGGTTGCGCGGTCGCGATGGATTGGGCGATGGGGATTCGCGCCTCTTGGCGGCGGGGGGGGCTTGGGTCGGTCTTGCCGCCCTACCGCAGGTTATCGTCCTTGCTGCCGTGGGGGGGATCGTCGGCGGTGCCATGATGCTGGGAGGGTCTGATCAGAAAATGATGACGACTCGGATTCCTTTCGGCCCGTTTTTGGCTGCTGGGATTTGGATCGTGCGGCTTTATGGTCCGTTTTGGCTCGGTTGACTGCCTAGCCTATCCCAGGCAAGGCGATGGAAGCAGATCATTGTCAGTCCTATAATGCCCCCATTGACGATGAAAAGCACACCGGGGCCGAAAAAATCCCAGAGCAAACCCGACTGATAGTTCGCGATGAGTAGAGCAATGGCCTGAATCAGGGTGAAGAGCCCAAAGCCGGTCGCCCGCCGGTTCGGCGGCGTCGTGTCTGCGATCAAAGCCGCAAAAGTGCCCTGCGTGAAGGCGAGATGGAGCCCCCAAAGTACGACACCAATACCGGTTGTGATTAGACTATCGGCAAATGCCAATAGTATGTCAGCGGCGAACAGACAAAAAAATCCGATCATTATGATCGGCTGTCGACCTATTTTGTCGCAGAGTACCCCCGCCGGATAAGCGGTGATCGCATAGATGAGGTTCATGGCAACGAGGACAATGGGGGCCGTACTTAAAGCAAGTCCCGTTTGCTGCATTCGAACGATGAGAAATGACTCGCCAAACCGCGCCAAGGCGTAGAGGCCCGCGATGGCGATGAGGTGCCAATAGCGAGGCTCCATCGCGGTCAGTATCTCCCAACAAAAAGGAGAGAGTTTGAGAGATGGTTTTTTGCTATGAATATCCATTGGTCGCGGCTCTATGACTGCGCGAATCAAAAGTATCGGGGCAAGCACGGCCGGAAGGATGGCAAGGGAGAAGACGAGGGTAAAATTGTCATTGGAAATGATCATCACGCCAATCGCGATCAAGGGTCCTAAAAAGGCACCCACCGTATCGAGAGATTGGCGCAGGCCGAAGCTGGCCCCCCGTAGATCATGGGGGGCGATATCGGTGATCATTGCATCACGCGGTGCTCCTCTGATGCCTTTGCCGATCCGATCCGTCATGCGCCCGATGAGGATCCAGCCGATTGAGGGGGCAAAGGCGATCACTGGTTTTGCGAGTGCTGCAAGACTATAGCCGAGTACGGTTAAGGCTTTGCGGTTGGCGATCCGATCGCTGATCAAACCGGACAGGAGTTTGACGATGCCGGCTGTTGCTTCTGCGAGACCGTCGATGAGTCCGACGATTTCCATGGAAGCGCCGAAATTCAGCAAAAGATAAACCGGCAGCAAGGCGTGGATCATCTCCGACGAAACATCCATGAGTAAAGAGACGAACCCCAATGCCCATATTCCGGCTGGGATGCGGCTTAGCAGGCAGATTTGTCGCCGGATGTGGTCCATATTGACCTGTTTTATGGTTGGGCGGCGGTGGCAACGTGTTTTGACGGTCGTGATTTGATGCGTTCACGCTGTGCTGTATAAAGGCCGCTCGCAATGATGATCGATGCCCCGATAATCGTCCAATGATCGGGAAAATCTCCGAACAAAAGTCCAAGCAGACTGGACCAAACCAACTGACAATAACTGAACGGGGCGAGGAGTGAGGCGTCGCCGTGGCGATAGGCTTCGATAATGAGCCATTGCGCCAAGGTTGATATCAAACCGATAAAGAGACCAATCCCGAGATCGCTCCAAGAGGGGATGATGGCACTGAAGGGGGCAATGATGGATAAGGCCACAAGACCCGTTAAGGCAGAATAGGCAAGCACCGTTGGCATACCCTCATTACCGCTCATTCTGCGGGTGATGATGATGGCGATTGCCCAACTCATCGCCGACAGAACGGGTAGCAGGGATGCCAATTGAAAACTTGTTCCACCTGGACGTACGACAATGAGCACGCCGATGAGGCCAATGATGACGGCGGCCCATCGGCGCAGTCCCACTTGTTCTCTTAGAAAGATGATTGAGAGTGCGGTGATGAAGAGGGGGGATACGAACCCGGTCGCCGTTGCATCGGCCAAGGGCAGGCTGCGTATCGCCATGATGAAAAAAATTGCCGACCCCAGCATCCCGAAGCCACGTAGGATCTGCAAGCCCGGTCGTGTGGTTTTTAGAATATTGCCGTTGCTGCTTACGAGACTGGGCATGAGCAGCACAGTGAAGACGAAATAGCGCAACCATGCGATTTCAAGCGGCGGCAAACTATGGTTAAGCAGTTTTGCCGCTGCATCAGATAGGGAAAAACAAGCCATGGATAAGATAACTAGAATTAATCCACGGATAGGATCGTGGATCGAGGTATTAGGGGGCGCCATTATGCTTCTGCCGGTAATAGGGAAACGATCCGGTTAAAAGATGGATCACAGCCTCTAAGCGGCGGTCCAATTTCGTGGAACTCTACCAGAAAGCCGATTAGTTCGAACCCAGGACAAAGCAAGAGCTTCTATGCGATCCAGACATATATGAAGCCTGCGGGACCGCAGTGAGAAATTTAGTTAATATAATGTAATAATTTGAACGCTAATTATAAAAAATTAACTCTATCATTTGAGGGCTTTTTGCGATATGCCTTACAATATAGTCTGACAATAAAGTCCAAATATCCATGAATGCTCTAAAAAAATGAGTTTAAATGAAGTGAAAAGGAGAAAACCAAGCAATGGTTTTATTGATTTTTTGTGAACATATTTTATTGTAATGAAGTGTAAGTTTATATTAAAAAAAATTATTTAATAAATTTTTGATAATAAAAATTTAATATTATTAATAATAAAATTTTGTTTTTATTAAATTTTAATT
>DAISJD010000054.1:0-18072 GCA_036821645.1 Aliidongia sp. | reverse complement strand
GCTACCCCAATATCACCATCAATGTGATGGATAATAACGGCAATCGACTAAGCCCTCAAAATAAAGGAAAGTGACATGCAAGACCGCGCAACTTATGATGAAATCAAAAGCTGGATTCTATCACATTACTGGGATGATTGCCGAAGATACGGGCCAATCTCAAATAAAGACCCCCGAACAAATGCTCACCCTAATGTAACATCAATCTCATATGATGGTTTTGCCAGCGGGAGTGGAAGCTTTGATACAATCCTTGAATATCTGATGCTCGAAGTCATCTGTCTTGTCATGTGTTATTGGTACCCTGAAGATGTCGCCTACCATACACGACAAATAAACGAGTATCTCGCCAATAATTCCTTGGCCGAGATGCTGAAAGACATCCCGAAGGAAGAAGCCGACGATTTCCTGTCCGACCTGCGTCGTCTTGGCTTTCTACAATCAGGCACGGTCTTGAGCCCCACCATCACCGTCCCCTGACCGCTCGCCACCCTTCCCGCCCCCCCTGCCCGCGATCCAGCGCCGATCGCAGGCAAGGGAGGTCAATCACACATCGTGGCTCCTGCGGTTACCCTTGTTTTATCAAGACGCATTCACCTCTTGCAGGAACAGTTTGACGGAGCCGTCCAGACGGTCCGTATCCCCTTTCAATTGTCGTGCGGCCCCAAGGACTAAGGTCGAGGCCCTTTCCACTTTACCCGCCGCAGCGGTAACGCCGATAATATTCTCGGATACATTCTTGGTTCCCCGTGCCGCTTGATCGACGTTCTGCGATATTTCACGGGTTGCGGCCCCTTGTTCTTCGACCGCCGAAGCAATGGCCGATGCATAAGTGCTGATATTGCCGATCGTCTGCGCGACATGGTTGATCGCATTGGCGGCCCTGTTGCTTTCCGTCTGCACGGCCCCAATTTGCTCGGCAATCTCTTGGGTTGCCCTTGCCGTCTGGTTGGCAAGATTTTTTACTTCGTTCGCGACCACCACAAATCCCTTACCGGCTTCTCCGGCTCTTGCCGCCTCGATCGTGGCATTCAAGGCCAATAAATTGGTCTGTGCGGCGATGTCGTTGATCAGTTTGACAACATCGCCGATGCGGTTCGCCGCCTTTGCCAGACTACGGACGATAATGTCGGTTTCGGCGGCCTCCTTGACCGCGTCTTTGGCGATCTCGGCCGATTGTCCGACCTGACGACTAATCTCTTGTACCGAGCAAGACAATTGCTCCGCCGCCGCAGCGACGGTTTGAACATTCGTCGCGGCCTGTTCCGCCGCGGTCGCAACGGAGCTTGCCTGACCGAGCAGGTGTTCGGCCAAGTTTCTCATTTCATGGGCCGATATTTCCATCTCGTGCGAGGCCGTGCCGACCGACGTCACAACCGCCGATGATTCCGCTTGGAACTTTTGTGTGGCTTTTATCAAGCCTTGTTGGCGTCTTTCGCGGTCTAGGATCTCATCCTGCTCGCGATGATGACGGTCCTCGGCCGCAATCAACCCCGTCCGCCACTGCTCTAACGCCTTGGCAAGAGGCCCCAATTCGTCGATCCGATCGGTATGCGGAACGGCCGTATCAAGACGGCCAGCCCCAAACGCATCGACGGTTCGGATCAGTGCCTGGATTGGCCCCGTGATTGACCGCATCACCAACAGCGTCAACCCAACGCCAGCCAAAATGAAAGCCACAGAGATGGGTAAGACGATGAGCTTAATCATCATTTCACGAGAGGCGGCATTTTCCTCGACCACCTTGGTCAATTTATCTGCGGCAACAACAACTTTGTCGATTGCGGCGCGGTGTTCGTCATAAGCCCCGGTCATGGTTTCGTATGCCGCCTGGGCCGCAGGACGATCGCCGCGCTCCAGGGCAGGAAAAAAGCGCGTCTCGGCCATCTCGTAGAACACCATCGCCGGTCTGTATGATTTTTGCAGCAGACCGTCCGCCACCGAAGGATCAAGTCCGATCCCCTCCCAATAGCGATGACGACCAACAAAGTCATTTTTCAACTGAACCATTTTTTCTTTATACGTCCTTATATCACCTGTCGGTGCACCGAGGGAACGGGCTGCCGTTAGATAAGATTCAAGAATATATTCCGGTGGCGGTAGAATATCAGCGATCAGATCCTTAACTTGTATGATCCGTGCGTAATCAGGGCCGTTGACTTTCAATTTGTTCAACGCAAACCACCAACCGCCGACCACAATGGAAACTGATACGGCCATTCCAACGGCCAACACAATGAGTTTATACTTAATTGTACACATAAACATAACGCCTATCCCCTTTTGAGACAGATTTCGGTGCATTAGTATTGTCTATTTATTAACTCAAAATTTATTTATATTTATTTATTAAAAAATTTAAAAACAATTTATACAAGAACACTAAACCATCTATCGATCAGATGATGCGCAAACTGTGTTAATAGTTGGATATAAAAGGGACAAGAAACGTAAACTTTTCTCGCGCCATACCGTTTTGGGGTGTTTTGTACGAACCCCGATCCAAAAACTAATTGTTAAACCTTGCGATCAAAGAACAGGGTGACGAAAAAAATATGGCTTTAAGCGCGATCATAATAAAACCGCAGTCAAAATTGCGGGCAATGGGATCTCCGATCAAATGAGCGCAGAAAGCGCAATCACCGTTTCATTCCAACATCACCGTCACACTTGCCCTGCGGCCCACCCGATCTATGACCGTGATTTTGGCAAAACCTGGGCCATCGGGTTCCCAATGCGGGGCCGATCCATGACCGGGGTTGGGAACTGGAACGCCATTGACCGACCAATGATAGGGCGGCTCGCCGCGATCTGCCTCCAATTGCAGGGTGCCGCGCCCCCTATCCTCATCGGTCAAATCCAACACGGCACCATCAGGCGGGTAAAGAATGCGCGGCGGTTCCACATGAGGCAGGTTTTTAACCGAATCCCGGTCGGCAAAAAACGCAAGGGCCTTCGGGACTGACACGGGGGCGGGCTCCGCCGCGATGGATTGGGCCAACGGATCAGCCTCAGTCTCGGCGGGCAACAAATCGAAAATCCTGAACAGGATCGGGGCCGCCGTATTCCGCCCGAACGCCCCCGGCCGTGGCGTCCCATCGGCGCGGCCAGTCCAAATCCCCACCGTCCAGGTCGGGCTATACCCCAGGGCCCAAGCATCGCGAAATCCGTAAGAGGTACCCGTCTTATAGGCAATCGGGCGGGCATCGGCGATCAATCTGGGCGTCACCCGACCATCGGGCGGGAGAGAGCCGCGCAGAATTTCCGTCACGAGCCGGGCGGATCGATCGGACATTAACGGCACCCCGCGCTCCGTCCGTCCCGGTAGAAGTGACAAGGGGCGAGAACGACCATCATGGGCAAGCCCCCCATAAAGTCGGGTGAGATCGACCAAACTGATCCCGACCCCCCCCAGTGCCAGCGGAATGGTCGGTGCCACGGTCCCACCGGCCGGGAACCGCAAGCGTCCGCCCGCCGCTTGTAAATCTGCCGCAAGCCGTGTCGGCCCGACCCGATCCAGCAGGGCGATGGCCGGCACATTCAAAGATTGCTGCAACGCCGTGCGTGCCGTTACCTGTCCATGAAAGCCATGGTCGAAATTTTCCGGGGCATAATCGCCAATTCTGAGCGGGTGATCATCGATCAAGCTATCGGGCACCAAAGCGAGATCGTCGAAGGCCAGCCCATAGATAAACGGTTTCAACGCAGAACCGGGCGAGCGCGGGCGGCGGGCGAGATCCAGATAACTCGACACGCCCCCAACCCAGGCCCGGATGGCGGCATCGCGATTATCCATCACGACAATCGCCACATCCCCCCCATCGCCCATCATGGCGGCGACATCCCGTGCAACCCCCTCGATCGCGACTTGCAGGCTGCGATCAAGGGTCGTGGCCCCTTGGCCGCCCCGACGACGGACATATTCTGCGACGTGGGGGGCAAAACGCGGAAACGGATATAGGCGATTGATCGGCGGCGGCGGTGTTTCAAGCGTGCGCGCATCAAGCCGTCCCGCCGCCACGAGCCGGGCAAGGATCCGCTCGGCAGCGGCCAGCGTCGCTTGGCCGTGACGATCGGGGCGGAGGGCCGCCGGGCGCTGGGGCAAGGCGACGAGGATCGCTGCTTCCCCCGGCGTCAAACGGCCCGCCTCGTGCCCGAACCAAACCCGCGATGCCGCTTCCACCCCTTCGATATTGCCGCCGAACGGGGCAAGTGTCAGGTACATCGCCAAAATCTCGTCCTTGTCGAAACGCCGCTCCAACTGAAGCGCCCGGACGAGATCATGCAGTTTGCCGACGACCGAGCGTGGATGCGGCTCCAACAGGCGCGCCACCTGCATCGTCAGGGTCGATCCACCGGAAACAATACGCCCCGAAACGATGAATTGCCCGATCGCCCGCAGCGCCGCCAGACCATCGACCCCGACATGATCGCGAAAGCGATGATCTTCCGCCGCCATCAGCATCGCGATATAGCCGGGATCGACCATCCCGACACCGGCCGGCATCCGCCATTTGCCATCCCGCGTCGTCGAGAGATGCAACAAGGACCCATCGGCGGCATAGAGTGCCGCCGATCTGTCGCGATAGCGGGTAAGATCCGGTGGAAAGCACCAATCGGCCAGCACGATCCCACCGATCAGCAGGATCAAACCGGCAAACCACCGCGTCATCAGGGTTCCACCACCTCAACCGTACCGGATGCCGTTCGGGCAACAACCCCTGGCCGGTACATATCGTCGATTCCGGCCTCAGGCAGGGTAAAGCGACCGGGCGTTACCGCCCGCACCAAATAAGCGGCGCGAAACCGACCTTGACGGGCTTCTTTGTCGGGGTCTTTTTTGGCTTTCTCACCAACGGGCGTTTGATCGGCTGTGGCCTCTTCGTCCGCGTCATCTCCCGAACGATCGCGCGAATAGGCGTCCGATCCCAGATCGATCGCGGCGAGATACCGATCGTCGCGCGCCTCCACCATGCGCAACCGGGTGACGCCCGCTAGAAATTCCGGGGCGGTATCCGGTCTGATCACAGCCTCGATTTCCCAACCGGCCGGCAAAAGATCGACCAGCATCATCCGATGGGTGGAATCATCCGCTACACTTCCCTCCAATGTCACGATAAACCGCTGATTCTGTCGCAGTTTCGTCACATCAAGCGGGCTTCCATCCGTGGCACGATAGGTTTTATTGAGCGTCACGCCTTTGGCGATCGCCTTCACCGCCCCCTTCGGCACCCCTTGGACCAGGACCGTGCGCCAAAGATCTTGCCCCGTCGGTACGACCGTAAAACCGGCCGCAATCTCGCCAGCGGTCGGAGTAAGCGCCGCACGGCCCCGTTCGGCCTCAAACGGGCGACCGTTCACGATGAGGCCAAGCATCTTATCGCCGGCCGTGACCCCATGGGCAGCAGACAGCAGCCAAGCCTTTTCCTGCGTCGATAAAAGATCGGGGGTTTTGCTGAAACTTTGTAATTTCGGCACGAGAGATTGCACCAGGGCGAGTTGATCGCTCTCCGCCGCAACGGCCAAAATCCCAGCAGCATCCCGCACGCGCGACCAATAGGCCCCGTTTTCCCACCATGACGCGATAAAGGGCCGGTCAACCATCGTGACCGCCATGCGCATGGCATTGCTGGCCCTGGCCTTATCCCCCAAGATGGCAAGGGCCCCCGCCAATTGCGCCACGGCAAGGGGGGAGGCCTCGGCATTGTTGCCGCCGCTCCAAGCGACCTTGGTCGCATCGGTTTTCAGCCCGTCATGCAGCATACGCAAGTACCCTAAATCGGCACGGTGGGCCGGTGCCAAAAGCCATGCGGCATAGGCACCAAGATCGGCGGACCGACCGGTGCCCATGGCATTACGCCGGATGATGAAAACGGCATGACCGTAGGATCGTTCCAGGACCGTGTCCGGCACATCGTATCCGGCGGCCTTTGCGTGAATGAGGAAATCCAGCACGTAAAGCCCAAGCCAATCGCCCCCCAAACGGTCGCCCGACCGCCAGAGGCCGAAGGTTCCGTCGATATCTTGACGATCGATGATGCGATCGATGGCCCCTTGAACCCGTTTTTTTACCCCCGCCTTATCGACGGCCTTGCCGCCTAAGGCCGGATCGTCGAAATAAACCAACGGATAGGCGGTCGAGGTCAATTGCTCGGTACAGCCATAAGGATAGAGCCATAACGACGTCAACAATCCCGCCACATCGAGCCCGCCCAAGCGGGAATAGCCGACCTTGGCCGTGACGCTGCCCGGCAAAAACGCATCGAGAAGATGTTGATCGAGGGTAAAAGCCTCGCCCTTGCGTTGCGGCACCGTGGTGGCAAGCGTGATCGGGGCATGCGCACCGCGCACCGCGATCGACCAGGTGCGGGTGATCGCCAAACCATTGGGTCCCTCAAGCGTCGCCGTCACGCTTGCCACCCCCTCGTCGATGCCGACGATGGGAAAGCCCGCCACCTTGCGTTCACCGGCCTTCAGGCTAAACCGCCACGGTTTGTCGTCCGGTAATCGGGCGGGGCCCGTTACGCTAAAGGCCACGACGTAATCCCCCGCAACCCCGTCGCGATTATCGACCAACATCGTCATGCGCGCCTCGTCGTCCGGGGCCAGGAACCGCGGCAAGGCGAGATCGGGGACGACGGGATCGCGGACTGTCACGTGGCCTTCTGCATGGCCGACCCCGCTTCGCCCGGCGGCGACGACCATCAGGCGCAATTCGCCTTCGAAATCGGGAATGGCAAGCGGGACGCGCGCATTGCCGTCCGGCCCAACCGAAACCGGACCGCTATAAAGGGCGACGGATTTGGTCGGCACGACCGGCAGTCCCTTGCCGCCGAAGCCTGCATCGCCGCCGCTGCGGATCGTGCCGACCGGCCCTTCGTTGCCGTCGAGCAGTCGGCCATAATCATCGCGTATATCGATGGCGAGGCTGCGCTGCCCGAAATAATAAGGGACCGGATCGGGGCTCTGAAACCGGGTGAGTTGCAAGATCCCTTCATCGACGGCGGCAACCGTGAGAGAGACGGGTTCGCCGGGCCGTGCCCCCGCCACATGTACCGGCAGGTCGAGGGTCTGGCGCGGCGTGATCTTGTCCGGTGCCTTGAGATCGACGGTAAGGACCTGTGCCCCCGGATCGACCCCGATCCAGACCAGCCCAATGGCCCGCACCGGCAAATGGCCTTTGCCGCCATCTGCCGGTCGATAGAGCGATGCCAAAACATAAGCCCCGGCCCCCCAATCGGCGGAAACCGGAATCTCTACGGTCTTACCCTCGCGCGGCACGTCGATCTCGCGGGTTTCAAACACCTTGTCCCGCGCCACCAACAACCGGACCTTACCGGCATGAGGCGGCATGATCCGCACCTTGGCCGTGCCCCCCACGGGGTAACGCGCCTGCTCTGCCGTGACCTCGACCTTATCGGGTCGATCCTGATCGGGTTCGGTCCCGGTCCACCCGGCACGAAAGCCCACGCTGCTCAAGGTTTTGCCCGCAATTTCCGCCACGAACCGGAAATTGCCCCACCCGACGCGCTGGCTTACGGATACGGGTTGATCGGCACGCGTTTTAAGCGTGCCCGATGCCATGATCCGATCGGTATCGCTGCGATGATAGGTCCAGCGGCTGCCCCTCAACACCCAATCATAATGGGAAGTGGTTTCGATCAGGGTCCAATTGACGGCGGTTGCTTGCTGCTTGCCCTCTTCATCGAGCGCAATCACCTCAAACCCGGCATCGCTGTCTTCTTGGATCGCGCCGTTTTTGAATTTTGGTCGGATGCCGAGCGAAAGCCCAGGGGTGCGGATCGGCACGATCACGCTGTCACTGGTCACGCGCCCACCCGGTTCCTGCAAACCCGCCGTGATGACGGCGCGCAGCGGCACAGGGGCCAAAATCGGGATATCCAAAGTCCCCGTCAAATGGGCATGACCATTGGCATCGCTCATATCCCCGGTCAGGGGAATTTCCTTGGCCTCGAAAGTTCCCCCCGCTGCGCCAAATTGATAGCCATCGGCCGATTGGGGAAAGGGGGCCGGGTCAAGGTCGACGGTCGCATGACCTTCGACGCCTAAGGACGAGGCTGGTGCGCCATAGAGAAACCGCCCGTCCAAGGCGATCGTGATGGGATCGCCGGCATGCAGTGTGGTCTGATCGCTGCGGACGGCGACCTTGAGACGTTGCGGAACGAAATCTTGTACCTCAACCCCAACGCTGCCGATTGACTTGCCGTCGGCATCGGTTGCCTCGAGATGCCACATACCCCTGCTGGCTGTATCGGGTAAATCGAAATCCTGGTGGAAAAGACCAACCGCCTCGGCTGTCGCAACCGTACGTTTGAGCACGAGACCACCCGGTTTGCGCATCACGAGGGTGAGCGGCACATTCTCGACTGCCTGCCCCAACCGATCGCGCAACAAGGCCCCAAGATGAATGGTTTCGCCGGGACGATAGATCCCGCGGTCGGTATAAACGAACGCATCGATCGGCCCCGGCACGCTGCGACCCGTCACCCCGCGATCGCTGAGATCGAAGGCCGCCTGGGTCAGATCCAACAGGCTAAAATCCTGCTCCTTGCCCGTCGCCACCACGATCGTCGGGGCGGCAGGCCCCGTGCCGCGCAGGAGCCCCGGTGCAAAGACGGCATGGCCCGTCCCATCGGTTTTAAGTTTCCCCAAGATCTGCCGGTCCAGCGCTTCAAGCGCAAGGTCAACCCCGCCCACAGGTTCGGCCGTGGCGAACGACCGCACGAACACATGGAGCCCATCGGCAGCCGTAACGCCGGTTATGGCCAAATCCGTCTGTATCACCAATCGGCTGCTGAGACCATACTCGTCGTACAGAGACAGTCGCTCGACAATCTGGCTTGTCGGTTTCTCACGCGGTTTCAGGTCGGCATTATTCGCCACGACCACAAGATAGAGACCCGCCTCGCGCGGGATCGACAATTTCGATAAGGGAAAAGCGGTGTGGATCAGCTCGTTATGGCTGTTCTTGATATCCAGAACGCCAGACCAGACGAGGCGGGCCTTCTCCCCTGCCAATAGTTTGAGCGCATAGGCATAATCCGGCGGATTGTCACGCAGCCGCTTCAATTCTGCGGGGGCGAGACGGTCGTTGATGCGCAAAACATCGACCGCCACACGATCGACATTGACCGTATCGATCCCGAGACCGGCCTTGGCGTCGCGGCTCAGAATAAAACCCGGGTCGGAAAAACCAACCATCTTTTTACGGTCGCCGAGGCTCACGGTCGCCGTCGCATCCTGGGCGAGTTTACCGCCCCCTTGTGCTGGCAACCCTGCCGCCATCGTGACCGTATAATCTTTGCCGAACTGAAGCCCCTCGAAACAGAGGGCTTTGTCCTGGACCTGAAGATGCACGTCTGCCTTGGGGGCAAGCGTGATCCAGGTGCGATAAGAGGCATCGGGCTTTGCCAGAAGCTTCTGAGAAAAATTGAGACAGACCGAAGGGTCCGACCGGGAAAAATCGCTCGTCACCCGTTCAAAGACGAAGGCGGATTCGGGCGAAGCCGCAACAGGGCTCGGCTGGGGTGCGGCGCGACCGAATGGTGCGCCGCCGAGAACGATGGCGATGATTGCAAGGGAAAACCAGCTGATACGCATCCATCGGTTGATCATCACCCGTCCCCTCATGAAATATCCACGCATGATAGCCAATTTCTCGGGACATTCAAACAGGACAGATCAGAGACCACACAACCACATGATTAATCGCCTATTTCACCAAATTCTGCGGCGTGGCCAACCATTCCCGCCCGCGCAACATCCCATGCCAATAGAGGTGGGGTAAAATCCAGGCTTTCAGAAACCAAGCCGCCCTGGTCGGTTGACGCCCATCCAGTAACCACACCGGAAAAGTCGGCTTCACAACGCCCTGATAGGCAAATTCCGCCAACACGATTTTACCCCGCGCCACCGTCAAGGGGCAGGACCCATATCCGTCATAGCCGACCTTCAGCGGCCGTCCATCCAAGACGGCCAGCAGATTGGTTGCAACCACGGGGGCCTGCTTGCGGGCTGCCGCCGCCGTCTTTGCATTGGGGGTCGAACACCCGTCGCCCAAGGCAAAGACCGTTGGGTAAACGGGGTGCTGCAAGCTATGCGGATCGACCGCCACATAGCCTGCCGGGTCGGCAAACGGACTTTCTTTGATGAAAAGCGGTGGTTTTTGCGGAGGGCAAACATGCAGCATATCGAACGGAACGGTATGCTGTACCAAGGAACCCGCCGCATCCACCGTTTCAAAGACGGCGGTCCGTTCGGGGCCGTCGACCGCGACCAGTTTCGAGCCGAGACGCACATCGACCCCATACCCCTGCATTGCCCGGGTCAAGGCCGGTACGTAATCCGCGACCCCGAACAGGCTGGGGGTCGCCGTGTGGAAGGCGACCCCCATCGCATCCTGGCGACCCGCCCGCCGCCACGCATCGCAGGCAAGATAAAGCGCCTTTTGCGGGGCACCCGCGCATTTGATCGGCATCGGCGGCTGGGTAAAAATCGCCCGCCCGCGTCCCTCACCTTTGGCCAATGCTTGCACCAATTGCCAGGTATAAGGGGCAAGATCGAAGCGATAATTCGAGGTGACGCCGTTTTTGCCCAAGGTGGCCGTAAGCCCCGCAATCGCCGCCCAATCAAGACTGATGCCAGGGGACAGAACGAGGCCGCGATACTGAACGGCCCGCCCGTCCCGCAAAATCACGCGACGATCGACCGGATCGAACCGTGCGGCCGCCCCTTTGATCCACCGAACACCGCGTGGGATCACCGCATCCATCGGGCGCACGGTCCTGTCCTGGGCAAAGACGCCGCCGCCCACCAGGGTCCACCCCGGCTGATAGAAGTGACGCACCTCCGGTTCGATGAGCGCGATCGACAGGGTGGGTCTGCGCGTCAACAAACTGGCCGCCACCGCAACCCCGCCGGCACCGCCGCCGACAATGACGACGTCATAGACATGGGGCACCAAAAGGGCGGCGGCGTACCCAGCCGCCTCGGCCGGTTTGGTCATAGACATTTTCCACCCGTTTTATCGTTATGCGCGAGATCTCTGTCTGGGCAGCTGTGAAATCCGTCCCCGCTCACACGGCATTCAAGGGAATTTTCAAATACCGCCTGCCATCCGATGCCGGTTCCGGCAAATGGCCGGCCCGGATATTGACCTGAATGGCGGGTAAGATCAATCGGGGCATATCGAGGGTTTTATCCCGCGCCGTGCGCATCGCGACGAAGGTCGGCTCGTCGATACCGTCATGAACATGAATATTGTCCGATCGTTCGGCCCCGACCGTGGTTTCCCAGGCAAAGAAATCCCGACCTGGTGCCTTGTAATCATGACACAAGAAGAGTCGCGCCCGATCGGGCAACCGCAAAAGCCGCCGGATCGATCGATAAAGCTGCCCTGCATCGCCGCCGGGAAAATCGGTCCGGGCCGTACCGTAATCGGGCATGAACAACGTATCGCCGACAAACACCGCATCGCCGATCACATAGGCCATATCCGCCGGCGTATGGCCTGGAACATGAAGCGCCATGGCAGGAATAGTACCAACCGCAAACCGATCGCCATCGGCAAAGAGATGGTCGAACGCGACCCCATCCTGCGCCAAGGGATCGGTCGCCTGGAACAAGGGGGCGAATTGGCGTTGAATCGCCACAATTTCCCGACCGATCGCGATGCGACCACCCAATGCCCGTTTCAAACTGGGGGCGGCCGATAGATGATCGGCATGCGCATGGGTTTCCAAAATCCAATCGACGGTCAAGCCCTCGGCCGCAACGAAAGCCACCAGTTCCAGAGCAGAGGTTTCGCGTGTACGCCCCGATGCGAGATCGAAATCCAACACACTATCGATAATCGCGGCGCGTCCCCCGGTCCGATCATAGACGATATGGGTTGCGGTAAAGGTTGCCGGATCGAAAAAACTTTTAACGATGGGACGATGATGGCTTGAGACTAATGCACTTGCATCATCAATCACTGTGTCATTTTCAATAGTTTGACCAGAATAATTATTTATATCATCAGGTTTAATAAAGCTATCGGATTTAATTGGATCTTTCATAAGATGATCCTTTTTAATTTATTTCGTTAGCTATAAATTTAAAATCTTCATTTACCCCCGTCAAGCTTATAGGCCCTATCACAATAATCGAAAAAACCGATTGGTACACGCACGCCAACAGCAAACCGGATCAAGGGGCCCCCCTGATCCGGTTTCGCCGGTTTGTTCGACCGCCCCCTTTGTCAGGTCGCGGGTTTCATCTTGATGCCTGCGGCGGCGGCGGCAGGATCGAACTGAAATGTTGGGGCCGCCATCTGGTCCGACACGCCGCTCGGCTGGTTGATAACTTGTTCCATGATCAAGAGACGCAGTTCGTACATGATCGTAATCGCCGTATTCAAATAATCGGCGCTGCCGTTGCACGTATGATGCAAGGCATTCAACATACTTGTGTAGCTGTAATTGGCCAATTCGACGCCCTGACGGGCCAAAGAGCCCGGCGGATAATCATCCACATGGCTATTCGGTTTCAGATTGATCACGCCGGTTTCGTCGAACGTAATGGGAGCACCCGAATAGGAATAGGTCGGATTGCCATGTACGTCCGGTTCCGGGTCCTTGACCAACCGATAACCTTCTATGATTTCCGCAAAGCGATAGAAATGGGCGGGATTGCCCTGATCATCCATCGGATTGTCGGGGGATTCCCCTTCACCCTGTTCGACGATAATGTGGATGGCGCGCAAGGCCGTCTCGACATTGGTGACGGGAAACAATTCATGGGCGGGATACCAGGCGTTGTTCACGACCTGCTTCGAGATGTCGCCGGTAAAGATCGCATCGCCGAATTCGACGATCTTTTTTGCGATGGCATCGTAAAAACTACCGACCGTCGGATACGGATCACCCGTTTCGCGCAGGTTCTGCATTTTGACGATATGATCGGAATGCAAACGGATTTTCTGACTGCCCTTCGACGGAAAATCTTGGGGGTGTTCGGGCATTTCGATCCGCATGAACGTGTTCAAGACCAGATCGAAACTGAATTTCTCCAACCCGACGATGAGACCATCGGCGATCATCATCGGCAGGGGGCCCGGATATGTCGGAATGAAGCCCGGCTGATTGATTTGCGGTGCGCCGCCGATCGCATTTAAAATATTGGCGGCAATTACCATGTGCAGCATTTCCTGGACCAAAACGGACCGGATCAGGGTAGAAATCGCCGCATTCTTGCGCGGATCGACCGAATAATAGGCCGTGAGATATGCCGGGATCGTCGCATGCTCGAACATGACGGCGTTTTGTACGTGATAGCGCAATTCATCGACAGTCTTCGTGTTTTTAACCGCCTCCAACACCTCTTGCTTCAGACGAGCGGGACGAAATCCCCGCAAAATTTTCCCGATTTTCTGACCTGAAACCGACATGACCTCTTCTCCTAAAACTGTGCATGGTGCGATAAGTCAGGATGTGGGCCATCATGTGCGGCACCACATCCTGAGGACGCCATTCCCCTTGTCATCCGGGTTTGTCAGTGGGATTTACCGTGCCCGTGTCGATCATCGAGGGAGGCTGGTATCTGGCTCAACCCAGCTTGAACCAATCGATGGAATTCCGGGTCATTCGACGGATCATCCAATTGTTCCAACCAGGTAACGATCGTCTCCAGCTTGCCTTCCGACATATCGCGCGTCACCGGCATGTAATTCGGATCGTTGATTGGCGAAGAGAAGGCCAGTTTCAGGATTTGACGGCGCTCAAAAACCGAGACGGGATCGTTCAAATTCACGACATAGCGGCTCATGATCGGATAAAGATTGCCGTACTGATCGAAAATTGCGCGAATATTGCGCGTCCAAGTCGGTTTTTCCGGAACGGGATAAGGATCACGAACATGGATCGAGACGACTTCAAACATCCCGAGATTGGTAGGATTGCCCCCTTGAACGGCATAGTTCAGGACGTAAAGCTGTCCATCGATATAACCGCGCGGATTGTGCGGGTTGGTTGCTGCGACCGTTGCCGTCGCAGTCCCGTTGGTATTGGTCGTGAGAGGGGCAGAAACCGATAGGGCCTCCACCGGAATCCCGGACACGGGGATGGGAATGACGCCGTGCGCCCCATAAAGGGGGTCGGTACTGCCGCCGCTATTGTCTGTCTGCGGACCTTGCTGGGTCAGCGTTACCGTCGCCATCGGCTGCGGGACGCCGTATTGCGCGACATAGAGGGTAAAATCGCTATAGACCGGGCCGTCGGTAACCGTATCCATCCGCAAGACGAACGGTTCAGCCCCAATGAACCAGCCATCGCTCGTTTCACTGATCGCGATGATCGGCGTGGCATCTGCCGGACGGGCGGTCGCCAAGGCGAAAGGCATATAGCCGTTACTGCCGGACTGTTTGCTCATCTGACGACGATTGAGGGGCATATCGACAATGCCGCCGGTTTTCGCCAACCAACCGGCATCGCGATAGGGGATCGTGCCGATCGGTATGAAATTTCCCGGCCCCGCCGGATCGCCTTCGCCGCTCATTCCATCGGTGATCATACCAAGATGCAATTCGCCGATATCCAGAACCGCATTATTGGTTGCAAGCGGCAGCGCATTGCTCAGATCAAGCAGCAAATGCCCTTCACCTTGTTCTTGTTCGGTCTGGGTTTGGGCCAGCAGTCCGGTGAAGTAGGTAATGTTATTCCAAGAGACGCCGGTTTTATTGTTTTTCGGGGCAAAGCGGCGGCCGACGATGATTGATTGCGGTTCGGCCGCACAGGCGGGACCGATGACGCCCGAGACGATCCCCGTCGTAAAGCCCTGCTTGGTATGATCATCGAGATAGCCGTACGTCGTGAGGCGAACGGAAAGTTCCTCGTCTTCCGTCACCGACTTCAATTCGGTCAAAAACCGGCTCTTGCTCGTGTCGCCCCAGGAAAGATCCGTCAAGACCGACTGGAACAAGGCCGATGCCGCTTCATCGCCACGACGATCGGCGGTTCTGCTGAACCAGAGATCGCGGAACGGATTTTCAGCATAGTTGCTGGTCAGATACTCAATGGCAACCGACCCGCTCGTATCAGCCAATCGAACCTTGAACCCCCATAATTGCGATGCCGTTTGGCATTGCGGGTCGAGATCGACGATCTTGCCGCCGGAACGTACATTGGCATCCAAGACGCTAAGACCGATGATCGGATCCTGCGTCGGATCGTCCGTACTCGTCCCATCGGCATAATGGACCGCAACCACACGACAATCAATCAGACGGAAAGCCCCCGTCCCATCCGGGTTCCACCAACCATTGGCATCGGTTGCCGTCTGGAACTCCTGGAATGACTCGATAAATTGGGCATTATCAAAATGGCGGATATCATTGTTGACCGTGGACGGGTCGGCCTGAAACCGCCCGGAAAAGATCAACCGTACTCTATTCAGATAGCTCATCAGATCATCCCCGTCCTCAAGATCACAAAACATTCTTATCGAATAGACTTATCTTTCGCTAAGCGCGAAAAACACAACCTTTTTGTAATTTTTTTAAAAAAAATTCAACTATAAAATTTAAATATCAACTAAAATTATATTATGTATTCATCTCAAGTGGTGCTGCGCAAAAAAAATACGGTGGTCTGCATCCCTTTCCACCGACCGTCCAGAATGAAAAAATGCGTGAATTTACAATTTACAACTCAATACAAAGTGGTATAACTGAAAAAAATCGTGTGTTTTTATGCAAAATCGCCGCCTGATCGCAGGAGCCGCCGATGCCGCCGGACGCCACCCAACCGCCCCCTTCCCATCACGCGTGTGATCGGGATTCCGTGATTTTAGATCAACGGTTCAGCGTCGCTTATCGCTATCGCGTCGCCTTCACCCGCGATTGTTTCAACCCACAGAATGCGGTTCTGGCCGCCCTGATTGCCGCCACCCAGGGTGAAAACCGTCCGAAAGCCGCCATCTTCGTCGATGACGGCCTGGCTGCGGCGCGCCCCGGTCTCGTGGATGAGATCACGACCTATTTCACCGCGCGCACCGATCTGCCCGTTTTGGTGGCCCCCCCCGTCCTGCTGCCAGGGGGCGAAGCGGTCAAGAACGATCCGACCCTCATCGACCGGATGCACGATGTCATTCTTGATCGGGGGATCGACCGACATTCCTACGTCATCGCGGTCGGCGGCGGGGCCGTGATCGATGCGGTGGGCTATGCCGCCGCAACCGCCCATCGCGGCGTGCGCTTGGTCCGGGTGCCCACGACGGTGCTCGGTCAAAATGACAGCGGGATCGGGGTGAAGGGGGCGATCAACCGCAACGGGGCCAAGAATCAGATCGGCACCTTCGCCCCGCCATGGGCCGTGGTGAACGATCTCGACTTTCTCCAGACCTTGCCGACCCGCGATCGGATTGCCGGACTTGCCGAAGCGGTCAAAGTGGCCCTCATCCGGGATCAGGATTTCTTTGCCTGGATGGATGCGAACAGTGCGGCCCTTGCCGCATTCGAGACCGAGGCCACGGCGCACATGATCCAACAATGCGCCCGTCTGCATCTGCGCCAGATCACCGAAGGGGGCGATCCGTTCGAACAGGGCAGTGCGCGCCCCCTCGATTTCGGCCATTGGGCGGCCCACAAGCTTGAAACCCTGACCCATCACGCACTGCGCCATGGCGAGGCAGTCGCAATCGGCATCGCGCTCGACACCTGCTATTCGGTCAAGGCGGGATATCTTGCCCCCGACTGCGAGACGCGGGTTCTGTCGCTTTTGCAGCGGCTTGGCTTTAGCCTTTTCCACCCGATGCTCGAAGCCCGCGAAGCCTCGGGTCAATCCAGCATCCTTGCCGGTCTCGAAGAGTTTCGCGAGCATCTGGGCGGTGCCCTCACCATAACGCTTCTGGCCGAGCTTGGACACGGGGTCGAGGTTCATACGATGGACGGGGACATGATCCTGGCCTGCATCGCCGATCTCGCCCGCTTTAGAACGCCCTGATGCGGTTGGCCGATCATCTGGGCTGGCTCGGCTATTGCCTGAATATCCATCCGACCCAGAGTTTGGACGACGTCGTGGCTGCCCTTTGCGGCCCCGTGCGGACAGTCAAACAACGGGTCTCGCCCGATCGCCCATTCGCGGTCGGCCTGCGCCTTTCCGCCGAGGCGGCGGCCAATCCCGATGCCGCCCGGATCTTGGGGGCGGTTTTCGCCGCAGAAAATTACCGCGCCTATACGATGAACGGTTTTCCCTATGGCCGGTTTCACGGGGTGCCGGTCAAAAAATCCGTTTATGACCCCGATTGGACGCGCCCCGAACGCCGGACCTATACGTATAATCTGGCCAGGATCATGACCGAACTTCTACCGCCCGGCGCACACGGCACGATCAGTACCGTACCGGGCGGCTTCGGGCCTGCCCTCATCGACCGTCATCCTGTCGTTGCCGAAGGGCTTTTGGCGTCCGTCTGCGACCTCATCCGCCTTGCCCATGAGACGGGACGGATCGTGGCCTTGGCCTTGGAACCCGAACCCTGGTGCCTGTTGGACCGGATCGACGATGCCGTCCGGTTTTTCAAAACCCATCTCTTCACCGAAGAGGCCGCCCGCCTCGTCGCGGCTGAAACCGGTATGAGCCGCCGTGCGGCCGCCGCCGCCATCCCGCACCATTTGGGTCTCTGTCTCGATGCGTGCCATCTTGCGGTTGGGTTCGAGGACCCGCTTGCAAGTCTGGAGCGCTTGAGCGAAGCCGGTATCCCGATCCACAAACTGCAACTGAGTGCGGCCTTGCAGATCGACCGGATCGACGCTGCCGCCCGGACCCGTCTTGCCGCCTTCGCCGACCCAACCTATCTGCATCAGGTCGTCGCCCGCACGCCCACCGGGGCCATCCGACGGTTTTTGGACCTGCCCGACGCCTTAGCGGCCCCAGAGGTCGAGGCGGACGAGGCGTGGCGCATCCATTTTCACGTCCCCCTTTTCGCCGCCCCCGCCCCGCCGCTCGCCTCGACCCGCGACAGTCTCGGCACCCTTCTGCGCCGTCACCGGGAACGCGCGATCACAGAGCATCTTGA
>DAISJD010000053.1:0-18279 GCA_036821645.1 Aliidongia sp. | reverse complement strand
TTATTGACGGATCCGCGCGGGGCCATTCTTGGGGGGGCGACCGGCTTTTTGGGGGCCTGGGCTGCCCATGCGGCCCTGCTTTTTGCCACCCACCAAGGTGATAGCGGCTGGGGTTCCGGTGTCGGTGCGCTTTTCTGCTTGTTCTTGGGGACGTTACTGGGGGCGCGGCTTGGCGATCTCAATCTACTTCAGAGCCCGAAATCACGGAAAATAAAGGAAAAATTCCGCACCATTGCCGAGTCGCTGCCGATTCCGATCGTCGTCACGGGGGCCGATCACCAACGGCTGGTTTTTGCCAATGAGCGCTCTCGTCAGCAATTGAAAATCGACGAAACGGGGTCCAATGCCGTAGCGGGCGGGATGACCGATCGGTTTTACGTCGATCCGGGGGAGCAGGCACGGTTGATCGACCGCATCCGGCGCGATGGGTCGGTTGAAAATTATGAAGTCCAACTGCGCCGGAGCGATGATACGTCATTTTGGGCCCTGGTTGCGGCCCGATCGATCATCTTCGACGAACAGCCCGCGATCGTTGCGGCCTATTACGACATTACCGACCGCAAATTGGCCGAACAGGAGTTGCTGGAAAGCGAAGTACGCTACGCCTTGATTTCTAGGGCATCGAACGACGGGATCTGGGATTGGGATATTCCGACGGGTCGGGTTTATTATTCCGCCCGTTGGCGCCAGATCGTCGGGGAAGAATCGGGCAAACGTCTTTCGACGTTGGATGATTGGCTGTCGCGGATCCATCCTGAAGATGTGGGACGGGTAAAACACGAAATCGACGAGCATATTGCCGGGCATATCCCGCAATTGGATACTGAATATCGGTTGCGCCACGGCGATGGTCGCTATTGTTGGATGCAGTGCCGGGCCATCGTGCTGCGCTCCAACGCTGGCGAGCCGATCAGGATGGCCGGATCGCAGTCCGACATTACCCTGCGCAAGACCTTTGAAAAAAATCTGATGGATGCGGCCTATGAAGATCGCCTGACGGGGATCAACAATCGGGCCTTCTTTACGCATCTTGTCGATACGCGCAATGATGAGAGTGCCATCGCAGGCACGGCGGTCGTCCTGTTCAATGTCGATCAGTTCAGCCGGGTGAATGAAAGCATGGGATCGGGGGCGGGCGATGCCTTGCTGGTGTCCATTGCCCGCCGATTGGCCGGTCGGGTGACGTCGCAGGATGCCCTGTCCCGACTCGGCGGGGACGAGTTTGCCGTTTGGCTGCAAAATATTGCCGATCATCAGGCCGCCCTCGCTTGGGTCGAGACGGTCATGGCCGATCTTCGGATGCCCTATTGCCTTGGCGATGTCGAATTCCCGGTATCGATTTCCGTCGGGGTTGCGGCCCCCACCCTGGGCGATGTGCCGGCTGGGACGGATCTCTTGCGCAACGCGCGCTTGGCGCTCGATCGGGCCAAATCTCTGGGCGGCGGTCGGGCGGAACTGTTCAACGATGCCTTGTTGCGCGAGACGAATCTGCGCCGTCGCTTGTCGAAGGATCTGACCAATGCCGAGCGGCTCGGCCAGATCTTCTTTCATTACCAACCGATCGTCAGTCTCTGCGATGGACCCGATAACGAGATCACTGGTTTTGAGGTGCTGATGCGGTGGCGTCACCCGGAACTGGGGCTGATCTCGCCGGTTCAGTTCATTCCCCTGGCGGAAGAGGCGGGGTTGATCGGCCCCCTTGGCTGTTTTGCCATCGAAAGTGCGGCCCGGGAATTGGCCCGTTGGGACGAGGCGGGCATGGTGCCGGGCCGCTTATCCATGGCGGTCAATCTGTCGGCTCGGCAAATTTCGGATCAAGCGGGGGTCATGCGGCTGCTTGGGCTGCTGGATCGCTTAGCATTGCCGGCTGGTCGGCTGAAACTCGAACTGACCGAAAGCGTCTTGATGAACGATCCCGAAGCCATGGCTAAAACCTTGCAGGCGCTGCGCGATCGCGGGGTTGAGTTATCGCTCGACGATTTTGGAACGGGCTACTCTTCATTGAGTTATCTCCACCGCTTTCCGCTCGATGTTTTGAAGGTCGATCGGTCCTTTATCAGCCGTATGGGGAATGCCCCAGAGGCGTTTCGTCTTGTGCGTTCAATCATCGAACTTGCCCATGATTTAGGGCTAAAAGTTGTGGCGGAAGGCGTCGAAACGCGACAGGATGCAGAAAGATTGCGCGCACTCGGTTGCGACTACGGCCAGGGATATCTCTTCTCAAGGCCAGTTCCCGCAGACGAGGTGCCGCAGCTCCTGAAGCGACGAATATTGTGATGCCCTGGCGTCTGGCAAGGGATGGAGGTGCGAAGTGGCTCCAGAATTTAAGCTGACGCGTGATTGGGCCCGGCGTGCTCTTGGCCTGTTGCAGCATTATCACATCAGTTGTACACCGGAAAACTATACGGTTTGGTATTATTATTGCTCGGATCAGATGCCTGCTTTAAAGCGGGCCTTGGATATTCTGATTTCGAACGAACAGGAATTTACCCCGGATGTCTGCGCGGAACTCTTCGAGCGGTTCTGCAGTACCCAAAAGGAAACGGATCGCGTGCGTCTGATCGCGACCCAGATCGAGGGAGCCGTGGTTGAGGCTCTCGGTGCGTTGATGAAGGCCGGCGTCGAAACGAAGAATTTTAATCAGGCTCTCGGCTCTCAGGCCGAAAGTCTCGATGATGCGGGCCTTCAGGTCGATACGGTGCGCGAGATCGTGCGTTCCGTCATGTCGGAAACCCACATGGCGATCGAGCGCAGCAACCGTCTTGAAGTCGAACTGTCCCGGTCGACAGCCGAAATCGGCGCTTTGCGCAAACAGGTCGAAGACGCGAGCCGCGAGGCCCTAACCGATGCCTTGACCGGGATCGGCAACCGCAAGCAATTCGATCAGCGACTGAAACACGAAATGCAGCAATCCATGGAAAAGGGCACGGAACTGTCCTTGCTGCTGATGGATATCGATCATTTCAAAAAATTCAACGATACCCACGGGCACCAATTTGGCGACTTGGTTTTGCGGCTTGTGGCCCGGGCCTTGTTGGACGGGATCAAGGGCCGCGATATTGCCGCCCGCTATGGCGGTGAAGAGTTCGTGATTCTGCTGCCGGACACCTCTGCCAGTGCCGCGATGACGGTTGCCGAACATCTGCGCGAGAGTATCGCCCGTAAAACCATTCAAAAACGCGACACGCGTGAAACCCTGGGCACGGTGACGATTTCAGTCGGGGTTGCAGCCTATCGTCTGGGCGAACCATCCTACGTCTTCATCGAACGGGCGGATGCCGCCCTCTACCAGGCGAAAACCCAGGGGCGCAATTGCTGCGTCATGGAAAGCGACGACAATCCGCCGAAGGGTGTGGGCGAGGCGTTCGATGATGAGGACGACGAGGACTAGGCGGCGGTGACGATCCGAAACGGTGGGCGCACCTGATAGCCACCCGCATACCCACTGGCTGAGGCATGGGCTTGGTGGTCGGCCCGATGGACGGTCCCGGCAGGCAGAGGCCCCTCGCACAGCGGATGGCACAGGGTGCGGGCCGGATTTTCGCGGGCCATGGTAATGCCGTGCCGCCCGGCCTCGTAAAAGCCGAACCGATTGTAATAAGGGGCGTCTCCGACCAACAACACCAGACGATGCCCAGCCGCCCGTGCCTCGCCCAGCGTATCCAGAATCAACCGTGCCGCAATACCTTGGCCCTGATAAGCGCAATCGACCGCGACCGGCCCCAGAAGAAGTGCGGGTTCGGCCGTAACGCCAATCGTGATGGGCCAATACCGGATCGTGCCGATGAGCAGGGCTTCATCCCGGGCAACCCGACAGAGCGGCCAGATCCGATCGATCCCCGACCGGTAGGAATAGGAGGATTTGCTGAGGCGATCAGGGCCGAAGCACGCATCGAGCAGGGCTTCGATCTCGTCATGGTCGTCGGCATGTTCGGGGCTATATGTGATCATCATCGGTATCCAAACGATCGGAGGGGGGGAAAGAAAAAGGGTCCGACTGCCTTGGTACCGGTGATGGGATTACGAGATCCCGTCAATGCCACCAGAAAACCCCAAGACAGCCAGACGTCGGCACCCTGCGCAGAACACTGCGCAGTGCGTACTTCGTCGTTGACGGACAGGGGTGGAAAACATTGATCTCATCCTCATGGAATGAGCCGAGCATGCGATCCGATAACCCCCCTGTCAAGAGGAGATATTGGGATTATTGCCGGTCGGATGGTTGGGATGATCGTTTTAAGCGCTTGATTTAGAATTAAATATCAAATTTTTGTGGTGGATGGTTCTGATTGGTGCAATTGGGAATCTGCCATGTTGTCCACGCGGGGATTTTGGTCATCAATGCTTTACCGTTTGGTGTTGCGGGTCCTCTTATGTCGCGTGCGCGTGAAAACCGCGCTTCAATCTGTCATGCGATTGCCGTAAGACGACACGGATGCAGCAAACCAATTGCGATCATGGAAGGATGCCTGAAGATGAAACGTCATGGTCTCATGTGTATCGGGGTGCTGGCGCTGTTGGTGGCCCCGGCCTTTGCCGCCGAAGGATACTACCTGAAGCAAGGTCAAATCGATCTCGTCACCCTTCTGGCCCCGCCACCTGCCAATGACTCGGCCAAGACCCGGCGCGAGCTTGACGAACTGCTATCGATCGAGACGGCGCGCAGCCCGGCGGCGGTGGCCGGTGCGGTTGCCGATCAGGAAGAGGTCGTGTTCCGCTTTGCCGATGTGGTCGGTGCGGGGTTCACGGCGGAAAAATTGCCGGTGACGGCGGCGTTCTTTGCCCATTTGGCGCAGGATGAAGAAGTCGCGATCGATCCGACCAAGGACCATTACAAACGGCCGCGCCCGTTTCTGTTGGAACAAAACCTCCATCCGGTCGTCAAAAAACCGAGTAGCGGTTCCTATCCGAGCGGCCATGCGACGTTCGGTTATCTTACGGGGATCGTGTTGGCCGAAATGTTGCCTGAAAAACGGGCGGCGATTTTCGAGCGTGCCGTGGCCTTCGGCGAGAACCGAATGGTGGGCGGCGTGCATTACCGTAGCGATCTCGAGGCGGGCCGTATCGCCGCGAGCCTGATTGCGGCGGCCATTCATCAGAACCCGGTTTTTGCGACCGATTTTGCCAAGGCCAGGGGCGAGTTGCGCACGGCTCTCGGCCTACCATAACGGATCGGATGGGATCACGGTACGGCATCGAGCCCGATATCGAGGATCGGGGCCGAATGGGTGATCCAGCCGCTTGAGATGAGGTCGACCCCGGTTGCGGCGATCGCCCCCACGGTTTCGGGGGTGACGCCGCCCGATGCCTCCGTGATGGCCCGACCGGCACAGAGACCGACGGCGGTGCGCAACATGTCGAGGGGCATATTGTCCAGCAAGACGCAGTCGACATCGAGGGCAAGTGCCGCCTTCAATTGATCCAGCCGGTCGATTTCAACCTCGATTTTGACGAGATGGCCGGCGGCGGCGCGGGCGCGCCTCACGGCAGGCTCGATCCCACCCGCAACGGCGATGTGATTGTCCTTGATCAGGATCGCATCGTCGAGACCGAATCGATGATTCATCCCGCCCCCGGCCCGCACCGCGTGCTTTTCAAGGGCGCGCAGGCCCGGCGTGGTCTTACGGGTACAGACGATCCGGGTGGGGTGAGGAGCCACGGCGGCGACCAGATCGGCCGTGGCGCTCGCAATGCCGGAGAGACGACAGACGAGATTGAGGGCAGTGCGTTCCGCCGTCAAAATCGTGCGGGCGGGCCCTTCGACATCGGCGATGACCGTGCCGGGGTCGAGGCGGTCGCCGTCGCTGCGATGGGGGGTGAAACGGATCGCAGGATCGATCAAGCCAAAGGCAAGGCGGGCGGTTTGCAAACCGGCCAAAATGCCGGCCTTGCGCGCCACGAACCGGAAATGCCCGATGATCCAGGGGGGAATGATCGCATCGCTGGTGATGTCGCCCGCGCGTCCGAGATCTTCGGTGAGACTGGCCCGCACGATCGGTTCGACCATGAGGTCGGGTAACGGCGATAGGGGTAAGGCGTCGGACATCGGGTTGTATATGGGGTTGGATATCGGGGCGGGCATGGGGCGGCTGCCTTTAGACGGTGAGATGATCGACGGTGGGCGGCGTGCCGGTAGACAGCGTTTCTAGATCCGCAGCCGTAACGAGGCTATGGACGGCAGGACGCAGGGTGGGATAATCGGTACGTGCATGGGCACCCCGGCTTTCGCGGCGCTTTAAGGCGGAGGCCGCGATCAAGGCACCGACGAGGGCCGGATCGTGGTCGGCGGCATAGGGGGTAAGACGGTCCAGAGCCGTACGCAGCCCCGTCTCGTCCCGCAAGACGCCTAAAGCCTGGCTGAGCGTATCGCGCACGAGGGTCATGAGTGCTGCAGGGGTTTGGGCCGGTCTCGGGGCGGCGCGCATCGCGCCGATCGGCCGCGCCGTGGTTCCCGCCAGATCGCAGGCGGTGCGGATCCCTTCGGCGGCGGCTTCCAAGAGTGAATTGCTGGCGAGACGGTTGGCCCCGTGCAGGCCCGTCGCCGCCACTTCGCCGCAGGCCCAAAGACCGGCGACGGTGGTGCGTCCGGCCTCATCCACCTTGACGCCGCCCATGTGATAATGCAGGGCGGGTCGCACGGGGATCGGATCGGTCGCGGGATTGATCCCAGCACGCCTGCAATGGGCGGCAATCGTTGGAAACCGGACGGCAAAATCCGCCCCGATCGCTTGGGTCGTATCGAGATAGACCCGGTGCCCGGCCTTGATTTCGGCATCGACGGCGCGTGCCACCACGTCGCGTGGGGCCAATTCCTGGCCGGGAATGTCGGCCATGAACCGGGTCCCTCGGTCGTTGAGCAACAGCCCCCCTTCGCCGCGCAAGGCTTCGCTCGCAAGCGGCATCGGGTCGATCCCGACATCGATCGCAGTCGGGTGGAATTGGGCGAATTCGAGATCCATGAGCCGGGCCCCGACGCGGCCCGCCATGGCAAGGCCCTGCCCTTGGGCAAAGAGCGGGTTCGTGGTGTGCCGCCAAAGGGCACCGACCCCGCCGGTGGCCAAGACGACCCGATCCGCGGGCAAGAGGGCGAGGGTGCCCGATACCCGATGCCGCAGCAGAACGCCGCAAATGCCGCCATCGTCGCAGAGCAGTCTCAGGGCTTCATAGCCGATGGTGCATTGGATTGAATCGGTACGCTTGGCCGTGGCAATGGCGGCCCGCATGATGGCGGCCCCCGTGCCGTCGCCCTCGGCATGGACGATCCGGCGGCGGCCATGGGCGGCTTCGAGACCGAGTTTCAAATCACCGTCGGCATGCTGGTCGAAACGCACGCCCCAGGATTCGAAACGGGCGATGATGGCGGGACCGTCGGCAATCACCCGGCGCACGGCGGCGGGGTCGTTGAGACCGGCCCCGGCGGCCAGCGTGTCGGCGATATGAAGGTCGACCGTGTCGTCAGGGCCGACGGCTGCGGCAACGCCCCCCTGCGCCCAGGCACTGGCGGCCCCTTCGCCCAGCGTGCAAGGGGCGATGACGAGGCTCGGTGCCGGGGCAAGGGCTAAGGCGACCGAGAGACCGGCAAGGCCGCCCCCCAGGATGACCGGCCCCGGCGCACGGGGAAGGAAATCGATTGCGGATTGCGGACCGGTCATCGTCGCGTGCCTCACATCATCCAGCGGACGGTTGGTCGAGAAAAATCCGCCCGCTGCACGGGCGTCGGCTTGACCTTGTTTAGGACAGTGCCAACATGCGTTCGACGGCAAGTCTGGCCCGGCTTGCGACCAAGGGATCGATCTCGACCGGGTGTTCCATCCGTTCGAGGGCCTGGCGGATCCCTTTCAGGGTGATCTGCTTCATGTGCGGGCACAATTGGCAGGGCCGAACGAAGGTGACGTCGGGGTTGGCGACCGCCACATTGTCGCTCATGGAACATTCCGTCACCATGACGACCTTGGCCGGTTTTTTGGTTTGAACCCAATCGATCATGTGGGCGGTCGAACCGGCGAAATCCGCCTCGGCGACCACCGAAGGCGGGCATTCCGGGTGGGCCAGAACGATGATGCCTGGATTTTGCGCACGATAGAGTTTGATGTCCTCGGCGCTGAACCGTTCATGAACCTCGCAGTGGCCGTGCCATGTGATGATCTTGACGCCGGTTTGCTTGGCGATGTTTTGGGCGAGATATTCATCGGGGATCATGATGACCTCGGGCACGCCCAGGCTTTCGATGATCTTGCGCGCATTGCCCGAGGTACAACAAATATCCGATTCCGCCTTGACCGCCGCCGACGTGTTTACATAGGTCACGACCGGTCGGCCCGGCCAGCGTTCACGCAGCAGACGGACATCGGCGGCCGTGATCGATTCCGCAAGCGAGCACCCGGCCGCCAGATTGGGCATCAAAACGGTTTTGTCGGGGTTGAGCAATTTTGCCGTTTCGGCCATGAAATGCACACCGGCCAGCACGATGGTCGCGGCTTTCGCCGACACGGCTTCTCGGGCCAAGGCCAGGGAATCGCCGACGATATCCGCAACCCCATGGAAAATCTCCGGGGTTTGGTAATTATGGGCCAGGATGATGGCGTCGCGCTCGCGTTTCAACTGATGGATCGCATCGACATCTTCGGCGAAAACGGCCCATTCGGCGGCGGGCATGATCGAGGCCAGTTTGCGGTAAACCGGGGCGGTGCGTTCCAACGCAGCGGCAAGGGAGGCCCGCATGCGATTTCTCCTTATACTCAGATAGAGCATATATAGGGCGTAAAAAAACGAGGATTAAGACATCCTCATTTCTGGTATTGCTCGGTCTGAGCATAGAGACGAATGTCATAAAACTGCAAGCTAGAATCGTCGTGGAAGCGATCAGATTCGTTATGCCTGTCCTGCGCGCGGCAATTTTGTCCCGGCGGCGGCCCGTTCCATCAGGACATCGGGTCGGAAGGCATAGAGCTTCGCAGGCCGTCCGCCCGTCTCGCTCGTGACCATGCCGGTTTCATCCACCAAGCCTTGGCTATCGACGAGACGGCGAAAATTCTGGGTATGGAGCGAGAGGCCGCTCAACCCTTCGACGGTGCGTTGAAGGGCGGATAGGGTAAAGGCTTCTGGCATCAATTCAAAGACGACGGGCCGATATTTGATCTTGGCCCGCAGGCGGGCAATGCCGGTTGCCAAGATCCGCCGATGATCGCCGGCGAGCGGCTCGCCCAGACCGGGCAAGGGGGTGTTATGGGCATAACCGGGCGATTCGCACAGCAGCCCCGCCTCCCACAGCAACTCGTAGCGTTGGAGCACCAGCTCTTCGTTCCACCGTTTGCGTTCTTCTGGGAAACACACGAGTACCCGTTGCAGACGCGTGCGTCGCGATTCGCAATCGGTGGTTTTTTCTATCCAGTGATGCAGGGCGGGCAGAATCGTGGTGCCAAGTGCCTTATGGGGTTCTTGGCGGCGATCCTCCCACGGGAAATGACGTCGCCAGGGAACCCAGGCCGTGCCCTCGGCGGCGACGGCGGCGCGCATCAGGGCGAGATACCCGATCGAGATGGTCCGGTGTCCGTCGGGGGCCCGGTCGCGATCCGCGAATGTATAGAGTTGTTCGATCCAACCAAGCGATTGATGCGTGCGTTCGGCAACCCATGACCGCAAGCCTTGTTGCAAGGTGCGATGGCCCGTTTCAAACGGGCCGGACGGCAGCCGACCGCCGGGCGTCAGCAGGATCTGCGGTTCGTCGCCAGCCATCGAGACGATGACGGCGATGAGGTCAATGGAACTGTCTTGGGTTGTCATCGCGCGTCCGGTTCAAGGGTCGATCATGGTGTTGCGATGCAAAAGCGTCTTCGGTGCTTTTAACGGCTCTCTTCGATGAGGAAAAGCGATTGATGGGCACTGTGGATAAAATTAGGGACCCTGTCCCAGCAACCGGCGAATATGGCGGGCGATTTGGGTGACGAGGCGATGATCGCCCGTCTCGTCCATGTCGGGTGTATTTTGTTCGCTGAGGGCAAGCAAGGTGGCGTTTTGGTGGTCGGCCAATAAGTGACTGAGGGCATCGATCAGGGCTGGATTGCGCTGGAGAATGGGTGTTATGGCGGATTGATCGATTTCCAACAGCAGACAATCTGTCGCGGCCCGTACGCTCGCCGTGCGCGGCATCCCGGTCATGAGCGACATTTCCCCGACCCCATCCCCCGGGATCAAGAACCCGACAGGGGTCTGCCCCCCATCCGACCGGGCGACCAACACATCGAGAGCCCCCTCTAGGAGGATGAACATCGATGTGCCGGGCTCGCCCTGATGCAGCAGGGTGTGATGGGCTTGTATCGTGATCATCGTGCAGTGTCGGGAGAGTTCCCGGCGTTCATCGGGGGTGAGCGGGGCGAAGAGGGGGGCTTTGGCGAGCGCGGTGCTGCGCCGGTCGCCGGGATCGGGTGCTGGCGGCGGGTGGTGGATCAGCCCATGGTCGGTCTTGGGAATACCGAGCCTGAGACCGGCATCGCTGAGCGCCGAAAGGGCGTGTTCGTGGACGGCGTGTTGCGCCTGGGTCGGGCTGTGACGCGCCGGGTTGATATAGTAATAGAGGCCATAGAGAATCAGATTGCCCTGGGTCCCCGTCAGCATCACAGAGGGGGCGGGCTCGGACAGAATCGCATCGTGACGGGCTGCCTGATAGAGGCCAGTTGCGAAAATTCGCCGCACTCGCTCGATCGGGATCTCTTGGTCGAGGCCAAAGCTGATCGAATAGCGGCTTCCCCCGGACGGGCGGGAACGATTCTTGATGATCGCACCGGCGAATTCGCTGTTCGGGATGATGATGAGATTGGCGTCGCGGTCGCCGAGATGGACGGTGCGCCAATTCATTTCAACGATTTCGCCTTGAAACACGGCCCCACGATGGGGGATGTCGACCCAGTCGCCAAGGGCGATGCTGCGATCGAGATTGAGCGCGATGCCGGAAAAAATATCCGCCAACAATCCGCGCAGCGCGAAACCCGCGGCAATGCCGACAAGGCCGGAGGCGGCGAGTATCCCGGCAAGCGAAACGTCATAGAGGCGGTTGAGAATGAGGCTGACGGCGGCGACAAAGAGGATTGTACTGCCGAGTTCGGGCAGGAGGGCGGGGATCGGCCGTCGCCCACCCTGTGCGACCAACCCATGCCAGAGCGCGATCCTTAGGATACTGTCGAGCAGGGCTGCAAGCGACAATAGGACGAGGGTCGAGGTGGCGCGCGCAATTTCTGCCCCCCATGCGGGCGGTGCCAAGACGGGAAGCACTAAAAAAAGCAGGCAGGCAAAAAAAACGGCACCGAGGCGCAGGGAAAATTTTCCGAGAATCTTGCCAACGTTGCGGTGAAGGCGGGGCATCGACTCTAAACGAAACCTCTCGATAAGGGGATGAACGGCAGGATGCCGGTTTTTTTTTATTGTATCCCATGGGTTTGTTCGATCAGTTTTATGGCTTTTTTATGATTATAATTCTTTTTAAAATCAATAAGTTGTTCGTTAATTTGTTTATTTTAAGGCATTATGATAATAATTATTAGTATTATTAAATTTAAAAAAAAAGAGAAATGGCAAAACATGATTTTTAAGCTGGCATCTTGTATAAAAATTGGTCATGGTCGATGCGGCATCGATTATGCGTAGTATATTACCGCTATTGAAGTGTTCTATGCCGACACCCGTCAAGAGCGGCGAGAAGTGATGTCATCATTTCTTAAAGAGCGCAGCATAAGGTGTGTTCTGGTTTTCGTTTGCTCAAAGGAGTATTTCATGCCGACAGTCAATCGTCGTGACTTTATGGTGCTTGGCACCGCCGCTGCCAGCCTCGTTGCTGCTCCGCGTATCGCGCTCGCTGCCGATGGGCCGTTCGTTCAGCCCCCGCTCGGTTTTAAAGACACGGATCTGTCGCCGACGATTTCGTCCTCTACGGTGCAGCTCCATTACGGCAAGCATCATGCGTCCTACTACACGGCGCTGAACACGTTGACCAAGGACACGCCGTTCTCGGCCCTGACTCCGGCCCAGATCATCGAAAAGACCGCCGGTTCCAAGGAAGTGGCCGACGTTCGCTTGTTCAACCAAGCGGGCCAAGCCCATAACCATGCCCAATATTGGGAAACCTTGAAGCCAGGTGGGTCCAAAAAGGCCTCCGGCAAGCTGCTCGAAGCGATCGATCGCGATCTCGGCGGCTTCGACAAGTTCAAGGACGATTTCTCCAAGTCCACGACGGGTATTTTCGGTGCCGGTTGGGGTTGGCTCGTCCGGGACAAGGACAGCGACAAGCTTTCCGTCCTGATGCTGTCGAACGCCGATCACCCGATCAGCAAGGGCAAGATTCCCCTGCTCTGCATCGACGTGTGGGAACATGCCTATTACCTCGATTATCAAAACCGTCGTGCGGATCATATCCGTGCCACGCTTGACAATCTGGTCAACTGGGATGTCGTGCGCGACCGTTTCACGGCCTAATTTTCTGCGCTGTGACGAAATCCGGCGGCCTCTTGCGGGGCCGCCGGTTTTTTTTATGAAGCTGAAGCTTTGCGGGCCGTTTCGGGCACCCCCGCTATCCGTCGATTTTGGCCAAGGCCAAAAGTCCCGCACAACTCACCAGCAAAACGCCGGTCAAGCGATGGCGCAGGCGGCCCCGCGTCGTCAAGACCGGGCGCAAGCGTGCGGCCAAGAGCGCCCATAGACTGTCGCCGATCGTGGCCAAGACCAGGAATGTCAGCGATAGGATCGTCAATTGCAGATCCGGGTCGGCGGTATGATCGATGAATTGCGGCAGAAACGCCCCGTAAAAAAGCAATGTTTTCGGGTTGGTCAGCGAGACGAGAAATGCGCGGATATAGGTTTCGGTGCGGGTCCGTTTCTGAGCCTTTATCGCCGCGAGATCTACGTCGGGGGCTCCCCATGCCGCAATCCCGAGATAGAGCAGATAGGCAACCCCAATCCAGCGCACGTTGGCAAAGAACCCGGCCAACTCGCCCAAGGCCGCATGCATGCCGATGCCGGTGACGGCGAGTTGAAGGATCATGGCGCTGCTGGTCCCGGCGACGGTCAAGAGCCCGCAGGTGACGCCATAGGTCAGGCTATTGGCGACGATCAGGGCGACGTTCGGGCCTGGAATCGCGATGAGAACGAGGCTTGCGGCGATGAAGGCGACATAAAGATCGATCGAGACCATCTGGACCTCTTGTGGGTGAATGCCCCACTGGGGGTGAACCTGGATAAAAACCCGTTTTTATGGGATGGGCGGATGGATATTTTCGCGGGCAAGATCGAAGAGGGGCTGAAAAAATTCCGGTTCCTGCGCCCCGGACAGGACGTAGCGGCGATCGATGATGAAACACGGCACGCCGGTAATGCCGTTCTGCCGCGCCTGACGATCGGCCAATAAGACGGCATTGTGATTGCCGGGGTCGAGGATGGCCTGCTTGGCATCTCGACCCGAAAGACCGCAGTTCAACGCGATATCGACGAGTGTGTCGAGCTCGTCGATCGAAGCGCCGTCGGTAAAATAGGCGCGAAAAATTGCATCGGCAACCGCCCCTACCCGACCGGCACTGTGGGCAAGACGCATCAAACTATGGGCGCGCACCGTGTCGGGGCGGCGGGTAATCCGATCGAAATTGAAGATGATCCCTTCTTTTAGTCCCTCGTCGCGGGCAAAATTCTGGTCGTCCCGGCTGATCAAGGGGATGTCGAGGGCGAAGGGATTGGAAGGCGGCAGCAAGGCTGCGGGTTTGCGCAGTTGAAACGGCTGCCAGATCAGTTTCGTCCGGGTTTGGGGGAGGTGTTTCAGCGCCCGTGTCAGACGCCGCTTGCCGAGATAGCACCAGGGGCACGCAAAATCGGCGATAATATCGATGCGCATCGGGGCTTTTCCTTAGGACCTCAGGCCATGCCGCAGAGCATGGCTCATCGGGCCTGCGGCGCAAAATCGAAGGATCTGCCGACTGGGTTGCAGTCGGATATCAAGAGATCGCAGGTTTACCAGAATTTTTTTGTGTCGGCAAAGTCGCTCCACTTGGCTTTGAAGCGTCGCCGGGCTGCGGTCTCGGCGGCGAAGGTCCAGCCGGTGACGATCCCGGCTGCTCGCTCGCCGCCGTTCGGGTCCGCCTGGGTCAGGCGCGGGACGAGGGATCGGGCCGATGCGGCATCGTTGATCGTGCCGAGGATCGCTTGAACGGCACGTAGGCGCGTCAGGAACGGTTTCGCCTGTTTGCTGGAAAATAATGGATGGAGAAATTCGGCGGCATAGCGCAGTTTCTTGGCTTCGATGCGCAGAATATGGAGGTCGCCGGGGGTCGGATCGACCAAATGCTGTCCCATGTGCAGCAATTTGCGGTGACGATGGCGCAGAAGATCGCGGGCATAGGCCGGAAAGTTGCCATTGAGACAGGCATCCGTTTCGGGATCGGGGGTTTCAGGCCACAGACCCGCGTCGAACCACGCGCCCAATTTCAAGGAAAGGGCCAAAAAAGCCCCCCGATTGAAGGCGGCCCGAGCCTCGGTTGCAGAGCCCTCGCGCAGGACGGCCGCCGAAAGCCGCAGGCTGCGCAGGCAGGGCTCTTCCCCGACCGCCACCGAAAGCGGTACGACCGTGTCGCTTAGAAATACATCCCATTCCCGGGTCAGACCCAATCGACCGGCAAAATGGGCGAGATCCTCGCCGAGGAGGCGGCGCTGGGTCGGGGGCAGGACGGTGCGAAATACTGAAAAGGCAGAGCGGAGTTGCCGGAACGCAATCCGGGTTTGGTGGATCCGATCTGGGTCGAGATCATCCTGCAAGGCATCGATGCCGGTGCGCAACCGGCTCGTGAGGGCCCGACCGATTTCCAAGATCCCCTGGCGCAAGGTCATGGTTGGGGTCAGGTGTGGGACGGTCAGTTTTTTCTCGTCCCACCAGTGGGTGAGGCCCAAGGATTGATAGGTATCCTGGACGGCATCGCGGGCGGCCAGGGCGACAGGAACCTCTTTTACCAAATGCTGGGCGAAATCATAAAGACCGAAGGCCGGTCCATCGATAAGCAGCAGATCGAGCTCAGTGATGGTTTTCGTTCCGGCCGTCGATTCGATCAGATTGTGGGTCAGATGCAGTCGCAGGCGCGTCTCGCCCCAAAACAGCGACCAGAGGGTTTGGTGTCGGTGGATCGCAAAGATCGGTACCATCGCCCGCCCTTCCAAGCGATGGATCAGGGCGGGGTCGATACCGCTTAAAAAGGCGAGCCGGGTGAGATCCAGGCCGTCAGGACCAAGAGGGGTGACGATCGCACGGGCATAGGTGCCGCCGGTTGGAACTTTACGAATATCGGCGATATGTTGCAGGCGCTCGCGCGCCTTGGTTTCGACCGACAGGGCGAGGCCAGCGCGCCCAAGGCGTAAATCCTGCGTATCCCAGAAAACGAACGGCGCTTTACGATATGTGGGGCGCTTTTGGCTGCCTGCAAGCACGCTTGGGGCGGTTTTGAGACGCTGGGCAATGTCCGTCGGATCGAGGCAATCGAACAAAAGATGCAGCGCATTGCCGGGATCTTCTGAACGGTGATCGGCTGTCGTCGGCACCGTCGGACGGTCGATAATCATGCGTGGCTGCTTCCTTTCAGCGCACAAGCTCCTTTAGGGGATGATGCCGGTGCGGTGTCGTGCTGCCAGGCTGTCGGCCTGCTCGGTTAGATCTGCGTTATGGTGACGCAGATGGAAGGCTCGGGGCGCGGCAACGAAATTGTCTTCAAAATGTAACCATCATCTTGCGGGATAATGCAAGTGAAAGGATCGGCCATGGACTTGCTTCAACCTTGAAACTGCCACCGCATCGCCGCATCCGTTCAAACAAGGCTGGGAATGTGAGAAAACGGGCTGCGGGCGACGCCGTTTTGAATAATCTTCATGCAAGGATTATGCCCCATCCAATAGGAGAGTTCATCGGGATGGGTAATATCCCAAAGGGCGAGATCCGCCCGCAGCCCGACAGCGAGAGAGCCGCGATCGTCGAGGCCCAAAGCCTGGGCGGCATGACGGGTAACGCCGAGGAGGGCTTCTAGAGGGGTTAAGCGGAACCGGGTGCAGGCCATGGCCAGCATCAACAGCAGCGAGACGACGGGGGCGGAGCCCGGATTGCAATTGGTGGCGATCGCCATCGGCACACCGGCAGCGCGCAAGGCGGCAACAGGCGGCAGGCGCTCCTCGCCCAGAAAAAAATTGGCACCGGGCAAGAGAACCGCAACCGTTCCCGCCTGTTTCAACAACGGCGCATCGCGGGGATCGAGACATTCGAGATGATCGGCCGACAATGCGCCGAACCGGGCGGCGAGCCGCCCGCCGCCCAAGTCGGAAAGTTGATCGGCATGCAGATGCAGCGGTAAGCCCAGCGCCTGACAGGCCAGAAACAAGCGGGCGGTTTGTGCAGGGCTGAAGGCAATCGATTCGCAAAAAGCATCGGCCGCATCGGCTAGTCCCGCGGCCAAAAGGGCGGGTAAGGTTTCTTCGATCAAATAGGTGATGAATCCATCAGGATCGCCCGCGAATTCGGGCGGAATGGCGTGGGCACCGAGGAAGGTGGTGCGGATATCGATCGGCAGCAGAGCACCGAGTTGGCGTGCCGCCCGCAGCATGGTGATTTCCGCCTGGGTTTCAAGGCCGTAGCCCGATTTGATTTCGATCGTCGTGACCCCTTCGGCCATGAGCCGCGTTATGCGCGGCAGTGCGCTTTCGACGAGATCGGCTTCAGAGGCGTTGCGCGTTGCCATGACGGTGGCATTGATCCCCCCCCCGGCCCGCGCGATCGCTTCGTAACTGACGCCGTTCAGGCGCATTGCCCATTCCTGGACCCGCGATCCGGCGAAAATCAAGTGGGTGTGACAATCGATCAGGCCGGGGGTCATCCAGTGCCCGTCACCCGTCACCACGGTCTTTGCCAAATCATGGGGGCGACCGGGCAGATCGCGGGCAGGACCGATCCAGGCGATCTTGCCCCCCGTGATGGCAAGGGCACCCTCTTCGATGATGCCGTAGCCGGATGCGGTCGGGGCGAGGGTCACGAGGTGAAGATCGTGCCAGAGGCAATCCCAGAGTGCGGTCATAAACGGTTTCCTGCGGGCAACGCAGCCCCGGTTGCCTTGCGGCCGCTTTCGGGGCTGTTTATGCTGAAACAAACGCGATCAGCTTGGCATCGTCTCGCAGCATTTGAAAAGGGCAATCCTCGTGACAGTTTTATGGGCACCGGCAGCACTTCTGCCTGACGGGTGGGCAAAAAATGTGCGTTTTGACATCGGGGCCGATGGAACGATTGGGGCTGTTACCCCGGATGGGGCGGCGGACGGCGCCGAAACCGTGTCGGGGCCGGTCATTCCCGGCATGCCCAATCTCCATTCCCATGCGTTTCAGCGGGCGATGGCGGGACTGGCCGAGCAGGCGAACCAAGAGCCCGGCAGTTTCTGGAGTTGGCGCGGTCTGATGTATCGGTTCGCAGCACGATTTTCGCCCGAGAATCTCGAAGCGGTCGCAGCCCAGCTTTATCTCGAAATGGTGAAGGCAGGCTATACGGCCGTGGGCGAGTTTCATTATCTACACCATGGGGCCGATGGGATGCCTTATGCCGATCCGGCGGAAATGAGCTGGCGGCTCGATGCGGCGGCCCGCACGGTCGGCATTGGGCTCACCCACTTGCCGGTTCTTTATCAGCAGGCGGATTTCGGTGCCATCCCGCCGGAGGCGGGGCAGGCCCGGTTTATCCTGACGGTCGAGGGATACCTCGCACTCATCGATCGGTTGGATGGGGCGTGGCGTGGCGACGGGCAGCGGCAGGTCGGTATTGCCCCCCATTCGTTGCGGGCAGTAGGTCCGGACGCCTTGCGTGCGGCTTTAGAGGGCTTTCGGGCACTGTCGGGCGATGGGCCGATCCATCTGCACATAGCCGAGCAGCAACGCGAGGTTCAATCGTGTCTTGCCTGGTCGGGCCTGCGGCCGGTGCAGTGGCTCTTGGCGCATCATGCGGTCGATCCGCGCTGGTGTCTCGTCCATGCGACCCATCTTGATCAGGAGGAAATCGCGGGCATCGCAGCCACAAAGGCCACGGTCGGGCTTTGTCCGTCGACCGAAGCCAATCTCGCAGACGGGTTTTTCCCGTTCGATGCGTTTCAGGCGGCAGGCGGTCGCTGGGGGATCGGCTCGGACAGCCATATATCGGTCAGCCCGTTTGAAGAATTGCGGGGGTTGGGTTATGGCACGCGGCTTTTACGCCAGACCCGTTCGGGGGCGTGTGCCTGTTTCTTTTACACATCT
>DAISJD010000052.1:0-18331 GCA_036821645.1 Aliidongia sp. | reverse complement strand
TCTTGATCGCTCCCACCGTCATCCGGGTTTTGAGGGATGGCGGTGGGGATCGTCAGGCTTAAAAGAAGGCCTGCAAACCGGTTTGCGCACGGCCCAGAATCAGGGCATGCACATCGTGGGTGCCTTCATAGGTATTGACGGTTTCCAGATTTTGGGCATGACGGATCACGTGATATTCCTGTTGAATGCCGTTGCCGCCGTGCATGTCCCGCGCCATACGCGCAATGTCGAGGGCCTTGCCGCAATTGTTGCGTTTCACCAGGGAAATCATTTCCGGCGCCATCTTGCCCGCGTCGAACAAGCGCCCAACCCGAAGCGACCCTTGCAGGCCCAGGGCGATTTCGGTTTGCATATCGGCCAGTTTTTTCTGAATCAACTGAGTCTGGGCCAAGGGGCGACCGAATTGATGGCGGTCCAGCGTATATTGCCGGGCGCGATGCCAGCAATCTTCTGCCGCACCCATGGCCCCCCAGGAAATGCCGTAGCGCGCGCGGTTGAGACAGCCGAACGGTCCCTTCAGTCCCGAGACGTTGGGCAAGAGGTTGGCATCGGGCACGAAGACCTCGTCCATGACGATTTCCCCGGTGATCGAGGCCCGCAACGAAAGTTTGCCGGTGATTTTGGGGGCGGTGAGGCCCGGCATTCCCCGTTCCAGCACGAAACCGCGAATCGCATTGTCATGGGCTTCGGATTTCGCCCAGACGACGAACACGTCGGCGATCGGCGCATTGGAGATCCAGGTTTTCCCGCCGATCAACTTATAGCCGCCCGGCACTTTCACCGCCCGCGTCTTCATGCCGGCCGGGTCCGAGCCCGCGTCGGGTTCGGTCAGACCGAAACAGCCGACGAATTCGCCGCTCGCCAATTTCGGCAGATATTTCATCCGTTGGTCTTCGTCGCCATACGCATAGATCGGGTACATGACGAGGGACGATTGCACGCTCATCATCGAGCGATAGCCCGAATCGACCCGTTCGACTTCGCGGGCCACGAGACCATAGGCGACATAGCTGGCCGCCGCCCCGCCATAGGCTTCCGGCAGGGTGACGCCCAAGAGGCCGAGGTCGCCCATCTCGTTGAAGATCGTGCGATCGGTTTGTTCATGGGCATAGGCATCGATCACGCGCGGCAAGAGACGCTCTTGTGCATATGCGCGCGCACTGTCGCGGATCATGCGTTCATCGTCGTTCAATTGTTCATCGAGGAGAAAAGGGTCTTCCCACACGAAATCGGCGGGACGGGCGGTGGACGGGGCTGCCGTCATGAGAGGGTCTCCGGTCATGAGCCCCGCGCGAAAGCGCGCGGGGGAGAAGGACGTTGGCGGCAAGCTTAGTCGTAAATCCGTCCGGCTCGAAAGGTTTTTCCAGCACGCGCCCACCCGAAGAAACGAGGGATGCGGCATGAGAGGCTGGATTATGATGGATTGAGGCTTGCATCAGGGGCGTTCGACTGCTATGTACCCCAGCTCGAAGCGGAGCCTAAATCATGAAAAGCGACATTCACCCCGACTACCATGAGATCACCGTCGTGATGACCGACGGGACCAGCTACGCGACCCGGTCGACCTATGGCAAGCCGGGTGCGACGTTGCGTCTTGAAATCGACCCGAAATCGCACCCGGCCTGGACCGGTGGGCAGCAACGCATCAGCGATGGCGGCCAGATGGCGCGCTTCAACAAGCGTTTTGCCAATTTCGGCATTAAGTATTAAGCCCTACGCAAACTGCCGGGATCAACCCACGGGTTGGACGGGTCGTTTCTGCGCTGTGCATCTGGTAGAAAAAAGCCGATATCCAATCAGAGGATATCGGCTTTTGTCTCTGGTCCGTCGGTTGGTTCCATCTGCCTACGTATCTTGCAGCGGACGGCCATAAACAACAGTGTGACGACTGGACGGTTCTGTGTCGCGCGATGGGGAATCGCACAGCACTAGGCGGGGGCGCGGTCGCGACAAAGTCGGTTCTATCCGGGTTTCCTGGTCAAGTGCCGCACTTGTGGCGAGGAATCCCTCTAAGGGCTCATCAGACTGGTCCGAGGCAAGGCGCTGCGCATTGCGGGCTTCGATTTGGCGGCGGACCTGGGCGTCGAGGCGCATGACGCGTTGGTAGAGGCCATGGGTCTCATCCAAGAGCCGATTGAGCCACGGATCACCCAGGGCCAGGACATCCTCCTGTCGGCTAAGACAGGTATTGTGACCGCCCAGGGCATAGGGCTCGCAGGCTAGATCTTCCAAATCCAGCTCGCCGTTCTGCACGGCCCGTTCGGCCATGAGCCAGGCCATAATATGGGTCAACCGCGCGGTGACGCGCATGGCCTCGCAGCACAGAATCATGCGGTCGCCAGGATTGAGACCTGGTATTTGACCATGATCGCGCGCCGAGACATATTGACGGGCATCATGGAGTAAGTCCATGGCCTCATCATAGGTTTTCCCAAAAAAAGATGTTCCATTGGCTGAGAATTCCATCATATCACCAATCTTTACCGTCTAATTAATCATACAATAATATTTTTGACGGTAATATCTATCAAATCGCATTTTCGACTTACAAATGGTGAAGAGTAGTTCTTTGTGAGCTAAAAAAATAATTTCCTGATAAAATGGTAAATTGTTTACATTCTATAGAGGTTTTTCTCACGATTACATCCAATTAATAATAAATACTAAAAATTGATCCATAAAAAAATTTTCTGCAAACCGATCTTGAATCGTCGCAAAACCTCCATAAATCTAGGGTGTCGGATGCCGATGATGGGTCCGATGCGGGGAGGCCGAACCGGCTGGCTCGATGCAGCGGTTAGGGATCTCTCTGGTTTTCTTCCCATGTTGCTCGTTTTGGAGGATATGGTCATGCAACGTTACGATTTTAGCCCGTTATTCCGTTCCACCGTTGGTTTCGATCGTTTGGCCCGTCTGGCGGATGCCGCCGGTCGCGTCGATGAGAGCGTGAATTACCCCCCGTACAATATCGAAAAATTGGATGACACGGCCTATCGCATCACGATGGCTGTGGCGGGGTTTACGCCTGAGACGGTGGAAATTACCCAGAATGAATCCGTGCTGACGATTGTCGGCGCCGCTCAGGAAGAACCGACGACGGTTCAGTACCTGCATCGCGGCATTGCCCGACGCGGGTTTGAACGCCGGTTTCAACTGGCCGACCATATCAAGGTCAAGAATGCCAGTTTGCTGAACGGGTTGTTGTCGATCGATTTGGTGCGGGAAGTCCCGGAAGCCTTGAAACCGCGTCGAATCGCGATTGAAACCGGCAAGCCCGCAGCCCTCACGGTCGATCAGGCGGGCGAACGGGTATCGCAAGCGGCCTAAGACGTCGGGAAACGAAACTGACGCCGCCGGGGGATGCGTCTTCCCCGGCGGCTCAGGGTGTTTCTACTGGGTCCTAGGGCCTGAATTGCATCAGGATTTGGCGCATGGATTCAGCCATCGGGGTTGGGCGGCGGGTGATCCGGTCGACGAAGACATGGGTGACGGATCCGGCCGCTGCGGCGTGGTGATCGTCGATCCCGAAAATGCCGAGATCATAGCGCAGACTGCTGCGTCCGATATGGCCGACGGCGAGGCCAGCGACGATCGGCTCGGGAAAAGACAGCGAATCGTAATAGCGGCAACGACTTTCGGCGACGACGCCGATGCAGTCGCCCAGAACCGTATCCAAGAGGCCGTGCTGGATCAGGAAACGGTTCGCCGCAGTATCGAAATAGGAATAATACAGGATATTGTTGATGTGCCCGTATTGGTCGTTATCTTCCCATCGGGTTTGAATCTCGATCCACCACCGGAAATCATCGCGCGTCGGGCGTTCTTTTGGTTCTGTCACGGCATCGCCACCGACTTAAAGTGCCGGAACGGGGGTAAGACCCGTTCCGGCATAGCGTTCATCCTGTTCTGCGGTTACTGGGCGGTCCAGCCACCATCCATCAACAGGCTCGTCCCGGTCATGTTGGAGGCAAGATCGCCCGACAGGAACACGGCAAGACCGCCCAATTGTTCCGGCGTGGTAAAACTATGCATCGGTTGTTTTTCACCTAACAATTTTTCTTTTTCAATGTCAAAACTGGTGCCGTTGGCGGCGGCCCGGTCCTCAACCTGCTTCTTGACGAGGGGGGTTAAGACCCAGCCGGGGCAGATGGCGTTGCAGGTAATGCCCTTATTGGCGTTTTCGAGGGCCACGACCTTGGTCAGGCCGACGATGCCGTGTTTGGCCGCGACATAGGCGACCTTGTTGGGGCTTGCCACCACGCCATGGGCGGAGGCGATGTTGATGATCCGTCCCCAACCGGCCTTGCGCATGATCGGCACGACGGCCTTGGTTGCATGGAAGGCGGCGGACAGATTGATGGCGATGACGGCGTCCCAGCGTTCGTCGGGAAATTCGCTCGTATCGGCAGTAAACTGGATCCCGGCATTGTTCACGAGAATGTCGGCGGACCCGAACGTGCTGACGGCCAGGTCGACCATGGCATGAATTTCTGCTGGTTTCGTCATGTCGGCCGGCGAATAGGCGACGCCAACCCCATAATCATGGGCCAATTGCGTCCGCAAGGCATCGATCGCGGCGGCATCCCCGAAACCGTTCAGCACAACATTCGCACCGGCCTTGGCGAAGGCCGTGGCGATGCCAAGCCCAATCCCACTGGTCGAGCCGGTCACAATGGCGGTTTTGCCCTTCATGGTCTACTCCCTGATTGCAGCCGCCGCGTTCGGACGGCCGATCATCTCATGTGTTGCGGCAAACCCGGCGGATTGCCGAATAAACCGGGCCACTCTGTCTGAGGGAGTAGCGAAGATCAACCGATTAGCGCGCCCATGCTGGGAAAAAATCAGAGTCGGGCGATCCATTGCCGGGGTCTAACCGACGAAGACGACCTTACCGCGCCCTGCCCCCACGGCCTCTTTCAAGGTTTTAAAGCCATCGCGCCGAAGACAGGCGGCGAGGTCACGCTTGATTTCGTGAATGAGGCCGGGGCCTTCGAAGGCAAGGGCGCTATAGAGTTGAACCAAGGAGGCCCCGGCCAGAATCTTGGCATAGGCATCGGCCCCCGATGCAATCCCGCCCACCCCGACGAGCGGCACCTTGCCGTCGGTCATCTGATAGAAATGGGCGAGCAGCCGGGTCGAAGCTTCCAACAAGGGTTTGCCGGACAGGCCACCCGGTTCCGGGGCATGGGGACTCTTCAAACTGGCCGGGCGCGCCACGGTCGTATTCGAAATAATGACCCCGTCGATACGGGACGATAGGGCGACGTCGGCGATATCGGACAATTCCCGTTCGGAGAGATCCGGCGCAATTTTCAGCAGCAAGGGCGGCGTTCGCGTCCCGCGCACCGCGTCGCGCGCATTGGCGACCGCATCGATCAATTGGCTGACCTCGCTGCGCTTCTGCAAATCGCGCAGGCCCGGCGTGTTGGGGGATGACACATTGATCACGAGGTAATCGGCATAAGGCGTCATGGTGGCGACACCTTGGCAGTAATCGGCGACGGCATCGGCGGCATCGCGATTCTTGCCGAGATTGATCCCGATCGGGCGCAGGCGTTTTGCAACGGCAAGCTTGGCGGCGGCCGCCGACAGCCCGTCATTGTTGAACCCCATGCGATTGATCACCGCCCGATCTTCACGAAGACGGAACAGCCGGGGTAGGGGGTTGCCGCTTTGCGGCTTCGGCGTTACGGTCCCGACCTCGACGAAGCCGAACCCCCAGCGATGCATGGGCGCCATGACGTCGGCATTCTTGTCGAATCCGGCGGCCAAACCGATAGGGTTCGCAAAATCGATCCCGAACAAACTGGTGGCGAGGATCGGGTCATCGGTCGGTGCCGTTCTCGGGGCAAAACCAGCCTTCAACACCTGAATCGTCAGGCGATGGGCCGTTTCCGCCGACAGGAAACGCAGCAATGGCAGGGCCAATCTCGTGGCATAAAAATACACGGTGGCAAACGATCTCAATCGAGGCTTGGAAAACGGTGGAGCCCGTCACTGCCGAGTGGCAGATCGCGCACCCAGCGCACGGCGGTAACTTTGAGCGGGCCATAAAGGTGCGGAAACAATTGTCCGCGACTGACCGAGGGTTCCCATTTCAAATCCGGGCCGAGGGCCGCAGGTTCGACGCCCAGCAGGACGAGATCATCTTGCCCGGCACGATGGCGGGCCGCACTGTCGATGATCTGATCGCGGGTTGAAAAATGGATGAAGCCATCGGCGCGATCCTGGGAGGAGCCGTGATAGACGCCGCAGGCAAGGGCGGCCAGCCACTCCTCGCGCCGACACATATGATAGATCACGTCAATGGTCAGGGTATTGCGCATAAGGATCCCACTATAGACCGAAGCTCGGCCGGGTTCAAGCCTGGGATCGGGGGTCGGGCCGTCCACTGAATCCCGCCTGCTTGCCGACCGGATGCCGCCTGCGGTGCCATTCGCTCAAGAAGAGGGCAATCCCCCCAAGGAACAAGGGAAAGACGTGATAGACGCCGCGATAGACCAGCAGGGCGCTTAAAATCGCCGTCGTCGGCACCGAGTCCTTCAAGGTATAGATGATGATCGTCTCAAAGACGCCAAGACCGCCCGGCGCATTCGACAGCGTGCCCAAAAGATACGCCATGACGAAGACGCCGATGAAGGTCGGGAAACTGAAGACGTCATTGGCGGGCAGCAGGACGTAAAGCACGCTGGCCACTAAAATCCAGTCGATGGCCGATACGATGATCTGGGCGGCGGCAAAGGGCGGCGTCGGGATCTTCAAAAGGTATGTGCCGATCTTGATGGGCGCGCGCCAGAAAAAACTGATGAGCCCATAGGCCAGTACCACGCTGAGCAACATGAGCCCGACCCCGTTCGAGGCGGCACGCGGCAATTCGGACCAGCGTTCGACCCGTTCCCCATCGAGAATGAGCGCAAGTCCCCCGATGGTGAAGACCCCGAGAAAGAGGGTGACCCCGGCCATGGCCATCACTTGGGCCACTTCGACCCCGTTCAGGCCCCAGCGCCGATAATAACGATAGCGCACCGCCCCACCGGTCAGGGCCGGAAATCCCAGGGCATGGCTGATCGAATAGGCGGCGAAGGCCGAGAGGGCGACCCGGCTATAGGAGAGGGTGCGTTTGATATAGCGCACGCCCATATAGTCGTAGACGGTCAAGGCGATGTGACTGGCGAAGGTCAAAAGCGTTGCGAGGAACACCTGATGGGACGGAAATTCGTCCAAGGCATGCCATAGCTCAACGAGTTCGACATCCTTCAGGGACTTATAAAGCAGATAGGCTGCGGCACCGAGCAGGCTTGCAGTGATCGATGGACCGAGCAGGCGATGGAGCCACTGTTTCATCGAGGCATCAAGATCAGGTTAGAATGCCCCGCCGCGCCCCGGACAGAGCCCGGCACGGGGGTGGGTATCGATGGTAAAAACGGACGATTCAACAAAGACGCACCTTGGTTACGGGCCTCAACCCTTTCATTTAGCGGTTTTGCGCGGCAAGGTAACGTAATTTCTGCATCACGGGTGCGAAACAGACTTGATGTCGCGTGGGGGAGTTGGCCTATTGTCGGCCATGATCGGCTCCTCCCCCCCTTCGCACCCCCCGTCCTTTCCGCCGGTTCGACCGCCGGAGATCCTGTTGCCGGATGCGTCGATCTTGGTCGCAGGCACGAACGGGGCCGTTTTTTTATCGCCGGACGGCGAAATAACCGCCGTTTCGCTGCCGGATGCCGCCCGCATCGCCCGGGGGACGGAGCCGATCATGGTCCATGGCCCGGCCCTGGCCCGGCGGCTTGGCCTCAGGGCCCTTGCGGGATTCGACATTCTCGATCTTTTCGCCTTCGTGCTGCCGGGGCAATTTTGTCTGCCGACTCCGGGCGGCGTGATTGCGGCCCTCGGCCAAACGGTGCCGAGCAGTCTTGAAGATCAGGCGATGGCCCTTGCCCAGTGCGTGTCCGCGTTGTTGGGGCGGTTGGTCGGCAATGCCGACCCGCGCCTTGCCGCCATCGCCCGGCGGATGACGGTGGGCGGCTGGTCGTGGGGGCCGGGGGTTCTGGCGGCCTTGGGCGTGACGATGCAGGTGGACCGGGCCGCAGGATCGTTCGGCGGTCTCGACATCTGGGACGAAATCCCGGAATGGGAAGAATCGCCACCCCCCGACCCGCCGGGCCAAGCGCCGGTCTTTCCGGCCGATGTGCGCAAACGGTTGGCCGATCTCGTCCGGGCCGACCGCCATGGCGGTCCGGTCGAAGAACGCCCCCAGCAGGCGGATTATGCCTCGTCGGTGACGGCGGCCTTTCTGCCGCCCGACGAACCGGATCATCCGGCCCTGGTTTTGGCCGAAGCCGGGACGGGGGTCGGCAAGACCCTGGGCTATCTGGCCCCGGCCAGTCTGTGGGCGGAACGCAACGGGGCCCCTGTCTGGATTTCCACATATACCCGCAATCTGCAAAACCAAATCGAAGGGGAATTGGATCGCCTTTACCCCGATCCGGCGGTGAAGGCGGCGAAAATCGTCATCCGCAAGGGGCGGGAAAATTATCTGTGTCTGTTGAATTACGATGATCTCGTGCGTGCGATGGCCCCTGGCACTGCCGATGTGACCGCCCTTGGCCTCATGGCGCGCTGGGCCCTCGTCACCCGCGATGGGGCCTTGAATGGCGGGGATTTTCCGGGTTGGATCGTCGGGCTCATGGGGCGGGCGCAGACCGTCGGTCTGGCCGACCGGCGCGGGGAATGCATCTATTCGGCCTGTCCGCATTATAAACGGTGCTTCATCGAAACGGGCCTGCGCCGGGCGCGCCGGGCCGATATCGTGGTTGCGAACCATGCCCTGGTCATGGTGCAGGCGGCCTTGGGCGGTCTTTCCGACGGGGCGATGCCGCAACGCTATGTCTTCGACGAAGGCCATCACCTGTTCGAGGCGGCGGATAGCGCCTTTGCCGCCCAATTGTCCGGGCTTGCGGCTCAGGATCTGCGCCGGTGGATCTTGGGGGCCGAGGGGGGGATCGGCCGCGCGCGCGGCTTGCGCCGCCGGATCGAGGATCTGGTCGCCGCCGACGAGCAGGCGCTGGCCGATCTTCAGGCCGTGCTGATCGCGGCGGCCGCCTTGCCCGGCGAAGGCTGGGCGCAGCGCATCGTCGAAGGGGAGCCGCGTCCCGGCATCGAGCAGTTTCTGGCCCTCGTCCGCCAACAGGTGATGGCCCGGGCACCGAATTTGGAGCTTGCCTACGATCTCGAAGCCGACCGGCATCCCCTGGTGCCGGGACTGGCCGAGGCGGGGGCGGCGGCCGATACGGTCCTGGCCCAGATCGAAACGCCCTTGAAACGGTTGGTCGCAACCCTGGGGCACAAGCTCGACGACGAGGCCGATGCCTTGGACAGTGGGATGCGCGGGCGGATCGAGGCGATGCGCAACAGCCTGACCCGCCGCGCGGTTCTGACGCTTGCCGCCTGGCGCGGGATGCTGGCCGATCTCGACCGCGCGACGCCGGATTATATGGTGGATTGGTTTTCGATCACGCGCCTTGAGGGGCGCGATCTCGATGTCGGCCTGCACCGGCACTGGATCGACCCGACCGTGCCCTTCATCGCGGGCGTCGTGCGCCCGGCCCATGGGGTCGTCGTCACCTCGGCCACGCTCACCGATGGCGGGGGCGATGCGGCGGACCTCGGGGATGGCGATGCAGGCGGGGCCGATCGTCAGGAACGGGGCTGGCGCACGGCGGAAGTGCGCAGCGGGGCGCGCCATCTGGGGTTCCCGCCCGTGCGGGCGCGGGTGCCGTCGCCTTTCGATTATGCGGGCCAAACCCGCGCCTTCATCGTGACCGATGTGCGCAAGGACGATCTGGATCAGGTGGCCGCCGCCTATCGCACCTTGTTTTTGGCCTCGCAGGGCGGTGGGCTCGGCCTGTTCACGGCGATTTCCCGCCTGCGCGCGGTTTATGAACGGATCGCGGGGCCGCTCGATGCGGCGGGGATCGCCCTCTTGGCCCAGCATCTCGATGGGCTCGACGTTGCGACCTTGCTCGATATTTTTCGGGCGGAAGAAGATGCCTGCCTGCTGGGCACCGATGCGGTGCGCGACGGGGTCGATGTGCCGGGCCGGTCCTTGCGCCTCATCGTGTTCGATCGCGTGCCCTGGCCCCGGCCCGATATCTTGCACAAGGCCCGGCGCGGCGCGTTCGGCGGGCGGTTTTACGACGATATGCTGACCCGGTTGAAACTGCGCCAGGCGTTCGGGCGACTGATCCGCCGGGCGGGGGATAAGGGGGTGTTCGTGTTGCTCGACCCGATGATGCCGACCCGGCTTGCCGCCGCCTTCCCCCCCGGCGTCACAGTCCGCCGCGTCGGCCTCGCCGAAGCGGTCGCCGAAACGGCGCAGTTCTTGGCGGGGTGAGGGGCTATCCCCCCACGACCGGCACGGTGACGCCGATCATGCTGTCCCGGGTGACGAGCGCGGCGAGGCGGTCTTCCGGCCAGTCTTCGGTCCCGGCGGGGCGCATCGGTAGGATGAGATAGCGCATATCGGCGGTCGAATCATGGACGCGCACGGCCTGATCCGGTGGCAGGATCGTGCCGAATTCGGCCAGGACCGCGCGCGGTTCGCTGACGGCGCGGGCGCGGTAGTTTTTGCTTTTATACCAATCGGGCGGCAGGCCCAGCAGCATGCGCGGATAGCAGGAACAGAGGGTACAGACCACGAGATTGTGGGTCTCCGGCGTGTTTTCCACCACGATGAGGCGCAGCGGCCCGATATCGAGGCCGAGGGCGGTGCAGGCCGCACTGCCATCGGCCAGGAGATCGGCCTTGAAGGCCGGATCGACCCAGGCGCGGGCGACCACGGCGGCACCCCGCGCCGGCGTGCGGGCATCCATGGCTTCGATCTGGCGGCGCATCGCGTCGGGGGTGACGATGCCTTTTTCAATCAGCAACTCGCGCACCGCAATTTCGAGTTTTTGGTAATAGCCGAGCGGTGCCGCGGATTCGGGCAGCGGCGCGTGCGGATCGCCCGGACCGTGGTCGTGATGATGGTCGTGGCCATGATCGTGGGGATGATCGTGGGGATGATCGTGATCGTGCGCCGGGCCGGTCATGGGGTATCCTCGTCCATTTTACTCAGCCAATGCTGATAAATCTCGATCTCGATCGTGTCCGTCATCGCCCCTTGATAGGCGGGCCAGAGGTCGGTCTGCCGAAACCGCACGCGATAGAGCGGTTGGCGCGGCAGGCCGGGCCGGTTGAAGGCCAATTCTTCGGGATTGGCGAAGGCCCCGCACAGCCGTTCCACGATCCCGACCTTGCCGCGACAATAGCGCGGCGTGCGGATATGGCCGGGGGGATTGGCGCTGCGGACCCGCACGGTTTCGCCGATCGCAAAACGGGGCGGCAGGGTCTCGCCGTCGGGGGCGGCGGATAGGGTCACGGCAAGTCCCCGGCTGCGATCCGGGCATCGATCGCGATCAATTTCGCCGCGATTTCGGCACTGGTGATGGCCCCCCGTTGCAACAGGGTGGCGGTGATCGATGCGATCCAGCGTTCGTAATAGCTCATTCTATCATAGGCTTCGGGGCCGAGGGCCTCGACATTGCGGCGCAGTTCATCGACCTTCAACAACCCGCATCCGCCCAGCAGCATCATGAGGGCGTCAACCCTTTTTTCCCACGGGGCGTAATCGTGTTGATCCGCCGTGACGGGACCGGCGGGCGTGCCGCCCAGATCGTGGGGGGCATCGGGCGGGTGCTGGGTTGGATTGCGGGTGGCATCATGGGGCGGCATGGCGTCGATCCGGTCAAAAGAACTGGCGACGCCACGCTAGCGGATATTCGGGCCGCTGCCAACCCCAGGCCCCGTCAGAGCGAGCGGGCGATCAAGAGTTTCATGATCTCGTTCGTGCCGCCATAGATTTTCTGAATCCGCGCATCGACATACATACGCGCGATTTCATATTCGTTCATATAGCCATAGCCGCCATGGAGTTGCAGACAGGCATCGACGGTTTCGCACTGTTTTTCCGTCACCCACCATTTCGCCATGGACGCCGTCACCGTGTCGAGCGTGCCCGCGATCAACCGTTCGACGCATTGATCGACGAAGATGCGGGCGATGACCGCCTCGGTCTTGCGTTCGGCCAGTTTGAAGGCGCTGTTCTGGAACTCGATGATCTTCTTGCCGAAGGCGCCGCGTTCCTTGGTGTAATCCACCGTGAGGTCGAGGGCGCGTTCCATGGCGGCGACGCCGCACACGGCGAGCGCCAGGCGTTCTTGCGGCAATTGCTGCATCATCTGCACGAAGCCCTGGCCTTCCACCGTGCCGAGCAGGCTTTCGGCCGGCAGCATGACGTCGTCGAAAAACAATTCCGACGTATCGGCGGCGGGTTGGCCGATCTTGTCGAGATTGCGCCCGCGCCGGAACCCGTCGGCCCCGTCGGTTTCGACCAGGAACAAGGAAACGCCCTTGGCCCCTTGCGCCGGATCGGTCTTGGCAGCGACGATGATCAGGTTCGCCAATTGGCCGTTGGTGATGAAGGTCTTGGCCCCCGACAGGCGGTAGCCGTTGCCGTCCCGCACGGCGCGCGTGCGCATGGCTTGCAGATCGGAGCCCCCCCCCGGTTCCGTCATGGCGATGGCCCCGATGAGATCGCCCGTCGCCATACGCGGCAGGATGCGGCGTTTTTGGTCTTCGGTGCCGTAGGCCAAAAGATAATGGGCGACGATGGCGCTGTGCACCACGATCCCGCCCAGGATTTCCGTCGCCCCGTTATTGACTTCTTCCATGATCGCGGCTTCGTGGGCGAAGGTGCCGCCAAGGCCGCCATAGCTTTCCGGGATACTGGCGCACAGCATGCCCATGGCCCCCATGGCGGTCCAGGCACTGCGATCGACGATCTTATTGTCGCGCCACCGGGCGGTTTCGGGAGCAAGCTCGCTTTTGACGAATTTGCCGATTTCGGCCCGCAACGCGTCGAGATCCGGCGTCATCCAAGGGGAACGGTAGGTCATGGTCTCAATCCTGTGAGGGGGTTGAAGAGGAGGGGGTAGTAGAAGGGAGGACGCACAGGCTAGCCGACAGGTAATCGGCGCAATGGGCGGCGATGGCGTCCTTGTCGTCGGGGCCGTCGGCCCGGTACCAACGGCCGATGCCGTTTAGGGCACTGGCGATGGCGAAACTGGTCAGCCGCGCATCGATCGGGCGGATCGATCCGTCGGCGATCCCCTCGGTGATGAAGCGGCGGAGCGCGCGATCGACCTCGCGTTTGCGCAGGCGCAATTCCGCCCGCGCCTCGGCGGTCAATTCCTGATCGTCAACGCGCGCCAGACACATGCCGAACGGTTCGGTCATGGTGAGCGCATAGGTCTTGATGAAGGTGCGTACCTTGTCGAGGCCCCGGCCCTCAGTCTCGTCGGCGGCCGCCACTTCTTGGTCGAGTTTTTCCTGACCGATCTGAAAGCAGGCGAACAGGATCTCTTCTTTACTGGCGAAATAATGATAGAGAGCCGCCTTGGTGATATGCAACCGTTCGGCGACATCCGTCAGTTTGGTGCGGTGATAGCCCTGTTCGACGAACAGATGGGCCGCCATGCGGAGCACGGCCATCCGTTTGGCGTCCCGTTCCCGCCGCCGGTCGTCGAAGGGCTTCCAAGGGGAGGGGGCGCTGGCACCCGCGTCACGGGTCATGGATTGGTCCTTTATCGGCGATGAACGCTAGGATCGATGCGCGCGATCCGACCGTGCATGCTTGGTTGACATCTGATCGTCTTGTGCATATCTTACCCACGGGTCAATTAAAGTCCAGTGGGTAAAATTAGAAGTTTTGTCGCTGAGCCCGCCAAGGGTGCACAACAAGCCCCGCCAAGGCGCACAAAACGGCGCACAAAACCAGGGGGCGGCCGTGCCCGGTCGGGATCGGCGGCCCCTGTCTTTGGCGGGCATCATCGCGCAACGCTGCGCATCGGGCGCATCATCGCGCTCATAGGCTTGGAGGAAACCACGATGTCGCAAACGGTTCTTGTTGCTGGTGTTGGAATGATCCCGTTCGTGAAGCCGGGCACGGGCCCGTCTTACGTCGAAATGGGGGTCGAGGCGACGCGTGCGGCATTGGCCGATGCGGGCGTCGGCTATGCCGCAGTCGAACAGGCCTATGCCGGGTTCGTCTATGGCGATTCGACGTCGGGCCAGCGGGTGCTCTATGAGGTCGGGATGACCGGGATTCCGGTGATCAATGTGAACAATAATTGTTCGACCGGCTCGACCGCCCTGTTCCTTGCCCGTCAGGCGATCGAATCAGGGGCCGCCGACTGCGTGATCGCCCTTGGGTTCGAGCAAATGCTGCCCGGTGCCCTCGTCAGTCATTGGACCGACCGGCCAAGCCCGTTCGATGCGTTCGACAAACTGACCGACGATCTGACCGACGGTATTCAATTGCCGTTGGCGCTGCGCTATTTCGGGGGGGCCGGGCGCGAGCACATGGCCCGGTACGGCACGCCGCTCGACACGTTCGCCGCCGTGCGGGCGAAGGCGAGCCGCCATGCCGCCAACAACCCGAAGGCCCTGTTCCGCAAGATCGTCACGACCGAGCAGGTGATGGCCGATCAAGTGATGTGGCCGGGCGTCATGACCCGGCTCATGGCGTGCCCGCCCACCTGCGGGGCGGCGGCGGCGGTGCTGGTTTCGGAAAGCTACGCCAAGAAACACGGGCTCGATCGGTCGGTGCGCATTCTGGCCCAGGCCATGACGACCGATCGGCCGGGGGCCTTCGAGAATCGCTCGATGATCGATCTCGTCGGGTTCGGCATGGCGAAGGAGGCGGCCGATAAGGTCTATGCCGCCGCCGGTATCGGACCGGAGGATATCGATGTGTGCGAGTTGCACGATTGCTTCGCCCATAACGAAGTGGTGAGCTACGAGGCGTTGGGGTTCTGTCCCGTCGGCGGGGCTGGGGATTTCGTCGCCAAGGGCGACAACACGTATGGCGGCAAGATCGTGACCAACCCGTCGGGCGGTCTCTTGTCGAAGGGCCATCCGCTGGGTGCCACGGGGCTTGCCCAGTGTTTTGAGCTCACCCGCCAATTGCGCGGCACGGCTGAGGCCACTCAGGTCGAAGGGGCGAAACTCGCCCTGCAACATAATCTCGGGCTGGGCGGTGCCGCCGTGGTCACGCTCTATGGTCGTCACGCGGGGTAAGCGCCATGTTGGATCGGTCGTTGATCGGGGTGGAAGTCGATCGCCACCAGGTATTGGTCGAGGCCGGGCGGTTGCGGTTTTTCGCAACCGCCATCGGCGAGCGCAATCCCGTCTATTCGGACATCGAGGCGGCCAAGGCGGCGGGATATCCCGATCTGCCCGTGCCGCCGACTTTTTTCTTTTGTTTGGAAAATGAAATCCCCGATCCGTTCGCCTGGGCGCGCCGGGTCGGGATCAACCTCGCGCGGATTCTCCATGGCGAGCAGCATTTCACGTATCATCGCATGGCCTTTGCCGGGGATTGCCTGACCTATCGGACGGTGATCAAGGATATTTACGATAAAAAGGGCGGCGCGCTCGAATTTGTCGTGCGCGAAACCCGTGTGATGCGGGGCGAGGAGCCGGTGGCCGATCTCACCAGTATCATCGTCCATCGTTCCGTATGAGGTCCCTCATGACGCTTCCTTCATTTGCCGAGATTGCGGTCGGGTTTGAGTTGCCGCCCTATCGTCTGCCGCCCATCAGCCGGGCGGGGCTTGCCCTTTATGCCGGGGCGTCGGGCGATCATGTGCCTTTGCATATCGATCAGGATTTCGCCCGAAAGGCGGGCATGCCCGACGTATTCGCCCATGGCATGCTGTCGGCGGCCTATCTCGGCAGTCTCTTGACTGCCTGGGTGCCCCAGACCCACATCCGGGCATTTGCCGTGCGGTTCGTCGCCATCACCCATTTGCAGCACGTCGTGACCTGCCACGCGCGAGTGACGGAAAAATACGAAGAAGCCGGGGAATATCGGGTCAAACTGGCGCTCAGCACCGTCACCCAATATGGCGACACCAAAGTGACGGGCGAGGCGATCGTCGCCGTGGCCCCCTAATGTCCAGAGTATCAGCAACAAGAGCACGCGCAACGACGGCAAGATCGCGCGATAGCGCATTATCCATATTATAGAGTGGGGAAATTTTCATGTCAGGCAAACTCGCGGGAAAAGTCGCCCTGGTAACGGGCTCGGGCCGGGGCATCGGTCGGGCCTTGGCGCTGAAATTGGCGGGCGAAGGGGCCCGGCTCGTCATCAACGATCTGGATCAAGAACCGGCGGAAGCCGTCGTGGCGGAAATCACCGCCCTGGGCGGCGAGGCCGTCGCCTGTTGGGGCAGTGTCAGTGCCCCGGATTTCGCCGAACGCTTCATCAAATGTGCGGTCGATCGGTTTCAGGCGATCGATATCATCGTCAATAATGCCGGGTTTACCTGGGACAATGTGATCCAGAAAATGACGGACGAGCAATGGTATGCCATTCTCGATTGTCATTTGACGGCCCCGTTCCGCATCTTGCGGGCCGCCCAGCCGGTTTTTCGGGCACAAGCGAAGAGTGACGCCGAAGCCGGGCGCGAGGTCTATCGCAAGGTCGTCAATATTTCCTCGATCGCTGGCTTGGGCGGCAATGCCGGACAGGCGAATTATGCCGTGGCCAAGGCCGGGATCGTCGGCATGACCAAGACTTTGGCGCGCGAATGGGGCCGGATGAAGGTCAATGTCAATTGTGTTGCCTTCGGTCTCATTCATACCCGCCTCACCGAAGCGACGGCGGACGGCAATAGCCATCTTTCCATCGAAGGGCGCGATATCAAGGTCGGCGTCAACCCCGATCTGATGAAGATGATGGAAGCCCAGATTCCGCTGGGCCGTGGCGGCACGCCGCAGGAAGCGGCCGATGCGGTCTATTTGTTCTGCCTGCCCGAGGCAAATTACATTTCGGGTCAGGTGGTCGTGTGCGGCGGCGGTTTCTCGCTCGCCTAATCTTCCGCTATGGGCGATGGGGCGGGGGTTCGAGGCCCCATGGGTTCCATCGCCGCATCGGATATGCCGTGAAAAGGGTCTGACGCTATGTCTCGTCCACTTTCTGGGTCTCGTCCGCTTTCTGGTCTTCGGCTGGTCGAGATTGCCGGGATTGGTCCTGCCCCGTTTTGCGGCATGCATCTTGCCGATCTCGGGGCCGAGGTCATTTTGATCGAACGTCCCGAGGCCGAACAAGGGGTAACCGATCTTGGGGCCGCCAATCTGCTGAACCGGGGCAAGCGGTCGATCACGCTAGATTTGAAAACCGCAGCCGGGGTGGATGCGGCACTCCGTTTGATCGCCGGGGCGGATGGGCTCATCGAAGGGATGCGTCCCGGCGTGATGGAACGGTTGGGGTTGGGTCCCGATATCTGTCTTGCGCGTAATCCGAAATTGGTTTACGGGCGGATGACCGGCTGGGGGCAGGACGGGCCGTTTGCCGCGATGGCGGGTCACGACATCAACTATATTGCCGTTTCGGGGGCCCTTTGGTATGCAAGCCCCCCCGGTGCCCGTCCGGTCACGCCGCCGACGCTTTTGGGTGACCTTGCCGGCGGGGCGCTTTATCTTGCGATCGGGATGTTGGCTGCCTTGCTCGCGGTTAGGGCCGGGGCGGCGGGACAGGTGGTCGATGCCGCCATCGTCGATGGTTCGGCGCACCTCATGAACCTCTTGCTGTCGTTGAAGGCGGCGGGCGGCCTGAATTGGGCGCGCGGGACGAGCCTGTTGGACGGTCCGCATTTTTACGATACGTATCAATGCGCCGACGGGGCCTTTGTCGCGATCGGGGCCTTGGAGCCGAAATTCTATCGGGCTTTGCTTGTGGCCCTCGGTCTTGGGGATGATCCGGATTTCGCCCCGCAATTCAAGGCGGCCCGCTGGCCCGATTTGAAAATCCGGCTTCAGGCCCTGTTTCTGACCCGACCTCAGGCCGAATGGGTTGCGGTCTTTGCCGGCCACGATGCCTGCTTTGCCCCGGTCCTCGATCCCGAGGCCGCATCCAGGCATCCGCATCTTGCGGCGCGTGGGATCTACGGCACCCACCATGGACACATGCAGGCCGTTGCAGCACCCCGTTTTTCCGGTACGAAGACCCCTCAGCCCCCGCCCGTCGCGGTGCGCGGCGGCGAGGGGGCCGCAATTTTACGCGAGGCCGGTTTCAGTGCTGCCGAGATCGAGCGGTTACTGACCGTCTAACCGGGGCCGTTGACGTCTGACGTGAAAAAGTACCTTTTTCTTTCTGCAATGATCATATAAGTCTTTTTGCACATCATGACGGCGACGGCGTGCCGGGTGATGATCCGATCCGTTCCCC
>DAISJD010000051.1:0-18411 GCA_036821645.1 Aliidongia sp. | reverse complement strand
AACATCATCCGGGATTAGCTTATCTCTGCCGCCAATCTGTCCGAATGAACGGGGCAACCTCTGTTGCGTCTGCAATTAAGGATGGATTAGAGTTTTTGACGAGAGATAAGGGGATATTTCCTCGTATTCCTAGCCCAAAGAAATTTTAGGAGCGTAATAAATGAAATGTATAGATAGTTTTTATCAAATTGTATTGATTGAAGACAGATACAGTGGTGTATATTCACGAGGAAAATGGCTAGCTATTATGTCTGCACAGTTGGTGTGTGACGCAAAAAATAGTAGTGGCCAAGAATTCAAAAATATAACAAGACTTTCATTGGTCTTTAATGAAGATCTTCCTGGGCCGAGTTCTGGCGATGTTACGGCAATGCGGTTTTGGGACGATCCACCTGATTGGATTGCTGTGGGTGATACACCAGATCAGGCACTATCGAATGCATTAAATAAATAGCGTTTTTCACAAAAACCTTATCTTCTCGTAGATATTGACCGCGCTAGTTAGCCCTGAACCTGTGATCAGGACAGCAATGCGCCGTCGGTGCCTCGTCTGTTGTCGATCACGACCTTCAACGGATTGGGGATCTATTACAGGCCCCCCGATGTCGATGGACATCATGCCCGCCCCCGCCCTAATGCCCGGTGGTCATTGGATTTTGTTCACGATCAGCTGACCGATGGGCGGCGGTTCCGCATTCTGAATGTGGTCGATGATGTGACCCGGGAATGTTTGGCCGCCATTCCCGACACCTCGTTATCTGGGGCTCGGGTTGCCAGAGAATTGACGAGACTGATCAGTCAGCGCGGCAAGCCAGAAATGATCGTTTGCGACAATGGGACAGAGTTCACGTCTAATGCTATTCTGAAATGGTCAAAAGACCATCCTGTCGAATGGCACTATATTGCCCCAGGCAAACCGATGCAAAATGGCTTTGTCGAATCGTTTAACGGCAAAATGCGTGATGAGTTACTGAACGAAACATTGTTCAGTAACATTGCCGAGGCCAAGGATATCATCGCAAAGTGGGTTTTAGATTATAATAACGCTAGACCGCCCTCATCCTTGGGCTATCGGACACCAGCCGCCCAGGCAGAACCCATTGCTTGCACCCCGCCTTCGGGCATAACATCGGGCCAGACTCTCGCTTTGGCTGGATGAAAGTTCGGGGGCAGGTCAGAAGCTATTTAGTAGTTATATACTATAAAGCGTGTTGTTGGCAATTATTTCTCTAATTACGATAGAAAACAATATAAAGACACTTGGAATCAATCACTTATGCCATCGGCAAGCGGATGGTAAAGCAGGTGCCGGCCCCTGGGCTGCTGGTGCAGGCAATGGTTCCGCCCAGGGTTTCGGTTACAATATTGAAGACGATGTGCAGGCCGAGGCCACTGCCGCCTGTGCCGCGTTTTGTCGTGAAAAACGGATCGTAGATCCGGTTCAGCACATCCGGCGTCATACCCATGCCGTCATCTTGAACCTTGAGCACGATGGCGGCGGCATCCGCCGCTGCCGTGATCGTGATTTCGCCCGGCTGACCCGGTTCCCAGGCATGGAGGAGGGCGTTGGTGATGATGTTGGACAGGACTTGCGCCAAGGCACCGGGATAGCTGTTCATCTCGATCTTCGTCGGCACCGAGACCGTGATCTTTTTGCCGGTTTTGCGAATTTCCGGCATCAGGCTCATGACCAGTTGGGCCAAATATTCATCGACATCGAAGGCGCGGGCCTGTTCGCTCGTCTGATCGATGGCGACCTGCTTGAAACTTTGGATGAGGGTGGCGGCCCGGCTGATATTATATTGCATCAGTTGGCCGCTTTCTTGGGCCAAGGCGATGAACCGTTGCAGATCCGCGCGCTTCATCCGGTTTTCGGTCAACAACGTCTCGAGTTCTCGGGTCCGTTCGCCAAGATGGGTTGATGCGGTCAAGGCCACCCCGATCGGGGTATTGATTTCATGGGCGATGCCGGCAACCAATTGCCCGAGCGCCGCCATTTTTTCGGTTTGCACAAGACGGTCCTGGGCCGTGTGCAATTGATCCAAGGCCAAACGCAACTCATCGGCGGATCGTTGTACCGCATCGATGAGATCGTCCTTTTCGCGCAGCGTCTGTTCGAGTTCGAGCGCTTGGGCCCGCAACAGCGTATCGACCGACAGCAACCGATAGGCCCCATCGCCGATATGCACGATGAGGGGCTCGTAAGCCATGTTCGGCGTCCGGCCCAACGCCAGGTCAACCGCCGTGTAGATTGCCATGGCGGCGGGCAAGATGAGCGGATTGCCGTCGATTGCCTCGGTCATGGCGGCGATCGGACGTTTGCCGTAAAGATCCCGCGTGTAGGGCCGCGCCATGAAGGCATTGAAGGATTTGCGCGACAGAAGAGAAATCCCGTGATCGCCCGATGCCGCCAAAATGACGCCCGGCAAATGCAAATCGTCGGCAAATTTCCGTTCGAGGAGTTCAGGGCGCAGCGCGCTCGAAAAGGTCACATCCAAAAGGTCGAGATCGCCCAACGTGCCACGCGAGAGGGTCACCGCCGCGTTGGTGGCGGATAAGGCCATTGTGTCTGTGTTCGGCATGCAGTTACCCTCGCAGCATGATAAAGAACGGACCTAAAGGCCGCAAAAACCGATGATCAACCGAGATTGTCGAGACCGATCCCAGCATTGGTACAAAAAAGCTGAATGAGATTATGTTCGTTTTCCGTGAGCAATCGGGCCGTTTCCAAATAGACGACCGAGGTCCGCCTGCGTCGGGAATTGAAATAGACGATGCTGTAATCCGTACGATACACGCTTTGTCGCGCCGCCATCACCGTGGTGATCTTGTTCTGGATCTCGAGATTGAGGACGGCACTGGCAAGACCGCCGCCGAGGCTGCTGAAACGCCCGGCACTGGCAACGACTTGCAGATCGTGAATGTGTGGTGCGGCATCGATGGTGCGTTCACTGCGTGCGCTGACCATGACCGCATCGACGGCCCCCCCCAAAAGGGAGGTCAATTGTTCGAGGATGCCCGATAGAAACATTTCCATCGACTGCATTTGGAACAAAGAGGCCGAGGCGACGATGATTTTTTCCAACCCGCGTCTGCTGGCGTTCAACATCATGAGATCCTGATAGGACCTGAGACCGGTTACCATGGCGCTGAACAGTTTTTGTGCGGTCAGTTCGGATTTTTCTTTGTAGTCGTTAATGTCATAATCGATCAGAATACGCCGTTCCGGTGCCTGACCGGGTTGCCCGGTGCGCAGAATAATCCGCACGAATTTATTGCCAATATCATGGCGGATGAATTCAACGAGATCGAGGCCCGCTTGTTCGGTTTCCATGACGACATCAAGCAGAATGATCGCAATATCGGTTTCCCGTTTGAGGATTTCCTGTCCCTCTGCCCCCGAATAGGCGGATATGATTCGAAGAGATCGGTCCATAAAGACGAAATCGCTCAGCACCATGCGGGTTACCGCATGAATTTGTTGGTCATCATCGACGATCAACACGGTCCAGGGTTCGAGCAGGGGGGGATTGGTCGGCTGTTCGCCTGAATCGACCGACACCGCATCGGCAAACAAGGATTCATCATCCATATCGATCATGGTTGCATATTCCCTATCTCGTCTCGTTCGAGTCCGGCCGCTTGCCGTCTTTGCCGATAGCACGAGATCAGTCTACCGCACTTATGTTGCAAACAAAGATCCGATGATCGCCGGCATAGAGCCCAGTGCGTGTGGGGCATGCGGTATCGGTGTGCTAAAATTATCTTGTTTCACCCGCATGAACCTGATTCACTGCGGGCACCGTGATCGCAGGGGTATGGTCGTGGAGGGGGGGACACGACTTATGCTGATAAGGCCCTCTTTCAATTCAATCATTGGCTTGTATCGACGGCTTGTATCGACGGCTTGTATCGACCAAGAATTTTCACCTCACAACCTTGAGAGGAAAATCTATAAATTTCGTTAATGAATCAGTATTTTATTATAAAATTTTAATGATAATCTTTTGGATCGGGATGCAGCAATGACAAGCGATGGAAAAGAAATTTTCTTGCGGCGCGCAGTGCGGGACGATTTGCCCAGGATCGTCGATTTGCTGGCCGACGATATGCTGGGGGCAACCCGCGAAACGGTGACGACACCTGTTGCCGATTGTTACGTGCGCGGTTTCGAGGCAATCGAAGCCCAGGCTGGCAACGAATTTCTCGTCATGGTGCGGGAGGGTACGGTGATCGGTTGCCTGCAATTGACGATCATTGCGGGCCTGGGACAACGCGGCAAGACCCGTGCTCAAATCGAATCCGTTCGGGTTGACAGTGCTTTGCGCGGTCAGGGGATGGGCACGCGTCTGTTCGAAATGGCAATTGAACGCGCGCGCGCGCAAGGGGCGGATATCGTCCAATTGACGACGGATCTGCGCCGGACCGATGCGCAGCGTTTTTATGAAAAACTGGGCTTTAAGGGTGCCCATGTCGGCATGAAACTGGTATTAGAATGATCGGATCGATCGGGTTCGCCATCGCATGAAAAGGGGCGTTTTTTGCCGTTTGAGTTTCTACCACCATCCTTGATCGGTCTTGCCCAGGCGGGCTTTGCGGTTTTTCTTCTCTTCGGCATTGGGCGTTTGGTGCCGGGCACGCTTCATCGACCGGGTTTTGCCATTCTGTCGGGATGGGGTGTCGTCACCCTCGTTCTGACCGGGGTAGGGATCGTCAGCGATCTGAATCTATATTTGCCCGCCGCTTTCCTCGCCCTTGTCGGTTTACTCGGTTTCGTCGTCAAGCGGTCCTGGCAGCAAGATGGATTGATCCTCGTCAAGACGGTCGGCTTGATGCTGCCACTCTTGGTTGTTTTAGCGCCAGCTCTTGCCAGTCAAGCGGATATTTTCCTCAATTTGCTGCCCAATGCGGCGTATCTTGTCGATTACGGCCAGTTTCCGACCAAGCTGCGCCCCGATAGTTTTTCCTTTTTGCCGGTCGCCCCCTACAACACGCAGTTCGTGCCGTTTTTAGGCTCTCTTGGGGGCGGCGGGCTTGCGGCCAACGGCTTGGCCGAAACGACGGTGCTTCTCCATGGGGTCGGCGGGATGATCATGGCATCCCTCTTGGTCTTGGGAGGGAATGCGGCAAAATCGGACCGTTTGCCCAGCCTTGGTATGCTTGCGCTTGGTTTATTGTTCGTGACATTGCTCAATCCCGGTTTTCTGCCGAGGGTCAATTTATCCGGCTATGGCGAAATGCCGATCGCGCTCTGTCTGTTGGCGGCGGGTTTTCTGTGGCTTGAGATCGACGCGGATATCGGGCGTGGGGCGGTATGGCCCCGGTCATTTTGGCCGTTGGTCTTTACGCTGATTGTTTTGATCAATATCAAGCAACAATCCTTTGGGGTTTTTCTGGCGTTTTTAGCCGGGGTCGGCGGCACGCTCGTCCTTGGACGTGGCGCACGGGTCTGGCATTTAGGCAAAATCTTGCTTGCGGCCGCGATGCCGGCCCTGCTGCTCTATCTTGCCTGGCGCGGGTTCGTCGCCGGGGAGTTTCCCGATGGCGAGTTGCGGCCCTTGCCCTTCTCGGCATGGCAATGGGGCAATCTGCCCCAAATTTTTCAGAGTATCGGCAAAGTTTGGCTGCAAAAGCCGTGGCTTTATTTGGGGATCGTTCTGGCGGGTCTTATCGCCTTCGTCCCGGCGATCGGGCGGTCGGTCCAAGAGGAAACGCGGCACATCGCGTTACTGCTGTTCGGGACGGCCATTGCCTATAACGGGTTTTTGCTCTTGACCTATATCGGCCATTTCCCCGGCCAAATGAGTGTTGAAGCCCATTCTTATTTTCGCTACACGACCCATCTCAGCTTTTTGACCATGGGTGTTGCCGCTTTGTGCGCACGGGATTGGTTTATCACCGCACGACCCGTAAAAAAAACCACCCTGCACAGCTTCGGGTTGCCGCTTGCCGTTCTGGTTATGGCGATCTGGCCGATCGCCGGTCAGGGATACCTCCGGTTCGATCAGGATCAACCCCAACCGATCGTGCGGGAGATAGCCGGCGCCTTCGCACCCCTGCTGCAACCGGACGAACGGATCGGCCTCGTCGTGCCGGGCGATAATGGATCGGTTGCCGCGATGTTGCGCGGGGTCCTGCGGTATGAATCGCCCCGCAAACCACGACTTCAAGTGGTCGAGCTTTCAGAAACCCGTGCCTCGGATGCTTTGAAGGCGGCGACTGACCTTGGCTTGCATCGGGTTTTGTTGACCTGTAGTCGGCAATCAGGACTCGATCTTCCCGATGGATCAGCCGCCTTGCTCGATCGCGACGAAGCCGGATGGCACCCGTCTTTGATCTGGCTTTATGAACCGTTCGATCCCGCCATCCGGTGGCAGGCGATGTTGTCTTCCGCCCCGCTTTGTCGGTCCTAGCCCATGCGTTCCGATGACTTATTGACCCGCATTCTTTATCGGGACGATGATCTGTTGATCCTCGATAAACCGGCCGGTCTTGCGGTTCATGCCGCACCCGGTGCAGGCGAGACTTTGGAAAAACATCTCGGCGTGCTGCGTTTCGAGCAAGCGTCCCCCCCGCTCGTCAGTCACCGCTTGGATCGCGAGACGAGCGGATGCTTGGTTCTGGCGCGTCATGACACGGCCCTGCGGCACCTCAATGCCCTATTCGCAGCACAGGCCGTCGATAAAACCTATTGGGCGGTGGTCGAAGGCGTGCCTTCGGCGACAGAAGGGATGATCGATGCGCCGCTCTTGAAGGTCCATCGGGCGGGGCGCTGGTCCATGGTGATCGACCCCGCAGGCCAGACGGCCCAAACGGTCTGGCGGGTCATCAGCAGCGGCGAGGGGCGCGCCCTCGTTGAAGTGCGGCCCTTGACGGGGCGCACCCATCAGATCCGCGTCCATTGCCGCAGCATGGGCATACCCATCGTCGGCGACCTCCTTTACGGCCGACCGGCGGGCATCGGGGAAAGGCTGCATCTGCATGCCCGCAAGATCGCCTTCAATTTCGGTGTGAAGGCCCAAAAACGGGCCATCGCGGTCGAGGCCGAGCCCCCCGCCCATATGGGACCGGCGCTGCGCCGCATGGTGCTGGCAACATCGTGACTGGCGTTAAAGGGTGGGATACCTTCTAACGGGAGAGCCCGGTGTCGAAACGAACGGCCTCTTCAGCGGCGCGAACCAGGGCCTTTGCCTTATTCAGGGTTTCTTGATATTCGGCCTCGGGATCGCTGTCGGCCACGACGCCGCCACCGGCCTGAAGGGTCAGAACGCCATCTTTGAGCACGGCAGTGCGCAGCGCAATGCAGGTATCCATATCCCCGCCGCCACCGAAATAACCGATCGCCCCGCCATAGATGTTGCGGCGCTCCGGTTCCAACTGATCGATGATTTCCATGGCACGCACTTTGGGTGCCCCGGAAACCGTCCCCGCCGGAAACCCGGCCATCAGGATATCGACCGCATCCGCATCCGGGCGACGTTCGCCCGTGACGGTCGAACAAATATGCATGACATGACTATAGCGGTCGATCGCCATTTTTTCGGCAACCGCAACAGTGCCGATCCGGGCGACACGCCCGACATCGTTGCGCGCGAGGTCAAGCAGCATGAGATGTTCTGCCAATTCCTTCGGATCGGACAAAAGATCGTCGGCGAGGGCCTGATCTTCCTGCTGTGTCGCCCCACGGGGGCGCGTTCCGGCAATAGGGCGGATCGTGACCCGATCGTCGCGCAGCCGGACCAGAATTTCGGGACTCGACCCAATCACGCAAAAAGCGCCAAAATCCATGAAGAACAAGAAAGGCGATGGGTTAAGCCGTCGCAAGGAACGATAAAAGGCGAGGCCCGGCAAAGAAAACGGCACGCGCAACCGTTGACTGGGCACGACCTGAAATATATCGCCCGCCCGAATATATTCTTTGGCGGCCTCCACCATGGCGATATAAGCCGCCTTGGTCATATTGGGTTCCGGCACGGGGGGAACGGTATTATTGCTTTGCTGGGCCGCCCGGTGCGGCAACGGCCGATCGAAATCACGGATCGCCGCCTGAAGACGGGCGCATCCCGCCGCATAAGCAGTGCTCACATCCGTGTCAGTCACCCAAACGGGTGTGACCAGGGTAATCTGGTCTAGGACCGTGTCGAAAATCGCAATGATCGTCGGTCTGATCAAGAGACCGTCAGGCACCCCCAAATGATCGGGATTGCCGTCGGGCAGGGTCTCGACCTGACCGATCATTCCATAACCGAGATAGCCGAATAACCCGCTTGCCATCGGGGGAAGGCCAGGGGGGATGGCAATCGTACTTTCCGCAAGAACCGCCCGCAAGGACGAGAGAGGCGGGGCCTCGACAGCCGTAAACGTATCCGGATCGCAAAGAGCCCTGCGGTTCAGGGCTGCCGCTCCCCGTTCGCAGCGCCAAATGAGATCGGGTTTAAGCCCAATGACCGAATACCGCCCCCTGACCGCACCGCCTTCGACGGATTCAAACAAAAACCGCATCTGATCTTGATGCGCCAGTTTCAAGAAGGTTGAAACCGGCGTCTCAAGATCCGCAACCAACCGGGTATAGAGAAGGTATGGCTTGCCCCGGCGATAGTCTTCTTCGACTTCGGCTAGGGGCGGGACGATCGTCACTGATCGCCCCCGCCGGTGATTTTATCGATAACCGGCTTGTTCACATCGACAGGATAGCGTTTGCGTAAGGTTTCGGTAAAAGCATCGATCCATTCCTGACCCATTTCGGCCGATACTTGTTTGTTTAACTTGTCAACGCCGACCGTTTCGGCCTTTGGATCGACTTCTTTGATTTCCTTCAACTGGGCGACGACATAGCCTTGTTCTCCTTGGGCCTCGGCGACCTCACCCGGTTTCAGGGTGAATAATTTCGACACCAATTCGGGCGGCAGCTTCGATTCGTTCTTCGGATCGGTGCGGGTAAAGGCTGCGGTCGTTTGCGGTTTCAGTTTGCGCAGCGATGCCTCCTTGACGAACCCATCGGGGGTTTTGACGGCATCGACGAAGGCCTTGGCATCGGCACTCAAGGCTTTCGCGCGCGCCTCGTTCAAGAAGGCGGACTTCACATCGTCGGTGATTTTTTCCAACGGTTTCGGCTGCGGCTTGGCAATATTATCGACCCTGACCAAATAAATCAGGGTTTCGCCTTGCACAGTCTGAATGGGGCTCGTGGCATTCGCCTCGAGGCCAAAACCGGTCAGCAACATTTGCAACGGGATTTTATCGCTGAATTCGGCCTGTTTGCCGTCGGTTGTCCGGCCCGCTTGATCGACATCGGTCAATTTATAAAGCCGCAACTTAAACTGATCGGCGATATTTTCTACCGGGACGTTGGCCGATAAGGCATCTTCGATTTTGGCTTGAATGGCGTAGAGTTTTTCGGTCTGCGCTTCCAGGCGAACGATATTTTCGATTTGCGGACGCACCGCAGCGAAATCGGCGACCCCGCCCGCCTCGATGCCGGTCACCTTGACCAAGCGCCAACCGAACAGATCCTGCGTCGGTGCACTGACCTCGTTTTCTTTGGCCGCAAAGGCAAGATCCGCAACGGCGGGGGGAAGATCGGCGCGCAAAACCGTGCCGAGATCGACGGCGGCTGCATCCATTTTCGCGATGGTCTTTGCGACCTCGATGAAATCTTTGCCGGCAGCCAAGGCGGCGGCGGCGGCCTCGATCGTCTTTTGATCGGTTGCCAGGATTTGCAGGACGTGGCGGCGTTCCGGTTTTACGAATTCGTCTTGGCGCTGTTCGAATGTTTCCTTCAGCTTCGCCTCATCGATGGTAATCTCGCCATCCACATCGCTGGCCCCGACCACGATGCCGGTAATCGTGCGATATTCCGGCGTCATGAAACGCCCCAGATTCGCTTGATAAAACGCCTTGATTTCATCAGGGCCGGGGGCCGGGGGGTCCTTGATCGATGTGGGCGGAATGACGACCCAATCCGCAATCCGCTTTTGATTGCGGACCTGGTAGAGAGTTTCCTTCAGCAGGGTCGGGGCATCGGCCCCACTGGCCGCAACGGAGGCCAAAGTCGAGCGCATCACGGCCTGACGTTCGCGCACCGTAAACGTCGCCTCGGTCATCCCCGTATTATTGAGGAAAGCCTTGAAGGCGGCTGGGTTGAATTTGCCCCTACTATCGCGAAAATTTTGCTCTTGGGCGATCGCCTCGGCGATCTGTTGATCGCCGACCCTGATATTCAGGTGCTGCGCCTCTTGATCCAGCAGGGATTCGACCGTGTAGCGCTTGACCAGTTGATCGACGAGCCCGACCGCGCGCACTTCTTCCAAGGTGATTTCCGGTCTGCGTTGTTTCAGACGATTGAAATCTTCACGGAACTTACTTTGGAATCCGGTGGCCGAAAGGGTCTCTGAACCGACCTTGAGCGCCACGATATCCCGTGGCCCCTGGATCAAAAAGTCGCGAATGCCCCAGACGGAAAAACTGATCAGCAGAAGTCCGAACAGGGCCTTGACGATAAATGAACCGGCTTGAGAGCGGATGAGTTGAAGCATAGGAGTAGAAACCGTTATGGTGGCGCAGGCTGCCCATTGCCGCCATTGCCGAATGATCAGGTGTGCGACCATAAAGCGGCTTGGTGATGGGCTGCAACCGTGAAATCGATCAAAAACTCGGTTTTGACGATGGAAGAGACGGATCGGGGCTGATAATCCTTTCCGTCAATGCCTGCGCCGGTGCAGTGACGATGATAAGGGTTGGATGAATGGGGATTGGATTGCGGCCGCTCATTGCGGGAAATTGGAAAATGAACGGTACGCTCGCCTTTGGGCTTGATTTGGCCCAAGCCCTTGACGCGCGGTATCGGGCACTCGGCCGAGAAGCGGGGGTCGATGTTCTGCTCTGCCCGCCCAGCACGGCACTCCATGCCGTTTCCAGTGACCTCGCGCGTGCAGGATCTGGCCTTTTCATCGGTGGTCAGGATTGCCATGCCCATCAGGCCGGGGCCTATACCGGGGATATTTCGCCCGCAATGCTGCGCGATTGCGGGGCACGCTACGTGATCCTTGGGCATAGCGAGCGCCGCGCCCGTCATCACGAACGGGATGACGACATCCATGCCAAGGCGGTTGCAGCCCGGGCTGCGGGGCTTATTCCCATCATCTGCGTCGGTGAAACCTTGGCCGAACGGGAGAGTGGGCTTGCCCAAAGCGTGATCTGCCGCCAACTCGCAGGATCGGTGCCGACGGACGGCATTGGCGCCGATCTCGTCGTCGCTTATGAGCCGGTTTGGGCCATCGGCACGGGAAAAATTCCCGCCGCCGCCGATATTGCCGCCATCCACAGCGCCATCCGCGACCATTTGGTGGGTCGCGTCGGCAACGGATCTCTGACACGGCTGCTCTATGGCGGATCGGTGAATGCCGAGAATGCCGAACAAATTTTAGCCTTGCCCCATGTCAATGGCGCGCTTGTCGGGGGGGCCAGTCTTTCGGCGACACAATTCTGGCCGATCGTCGAGGCCGGGCGGAAGTCATGCAGCAAATGACGACCCCTGTCGCTTGCGTGACGCTGGCATTTCCGGTACGAAGCGACTAGAGATAATGACAGACGGATGACGCCGACCTTGGGGATTGGCGGCGTCATGACTTTTCTTGTGCCGGTATCGGTCGGACCCCTTTGGACCGAACGGCGTGTTTTGGATCGAAACCTGTCGCCATGACAACCGTAATACTTGTTATCTATGTGATGTTGGTCGTTGCCCTGATCAGCCTCATCCTGATCCAAAAAAGCGAAGGCGGCGGCCTCGGCATCGGTGGCGGCGGTATGTCCGGTCTGATGACCGGGCGGTCCAGTGCCAATTTCATTACCCGCCTGACGACCGGCCTCATCGCCGCTTTCATGGTTGTCAGCTTGTTGATCAATATTTTGTCAAAATTGGATCATCGCGGCGATTCGATTACGGATCGGGTCGGCAAGGCCGCCGTAACGACACCGGCCCTGCCGCTGCCGGTATCGCCTGATGCCACCACCCCGGTTGCCCCCCAAGAACCGAAGGCAGAGACGCCGAAGGCGGATGCAGACAAGGCCCCTCAAAAAGCCGATCCCGCCGCCCCGACAGTGCCGCTCGCACGGTAACAAACCGGTTGGTCCATTTGTTGAACAAACCGGGCGATGCATCAAGCGTGGCCCGGTTGCTTCTTTTTGTTGTTTTTATGGGGTGACGTGACATGACGCGGTTTATTTTCATCACCGGCGGCGTCGTCTCCTCCCTTGGCAAGGGGCTTTCCGCCGCAGCTTTGGGAGCACTGCTACAGGCGCGCGGCTTTAAAGTTCGGCTGCGCAAGCTCGATCCCTATATCAATGTCGATCCCGGCACCATGAGCCCCTATCAGCACGGCGAAGTCTATGTCACGGATGACGGTGCGGAAACCGATCTCGATCTCGGTCATTACGAGCGCTATACCGGTGTCGTGGCCCGGCGCAGCGACAGTGTCACGACCGGCAAGATCTATTCCACCGTAATCGGGCGCGAACGGCGGGGCGAATATCTGGGTGCCACGGTTCAGGTCATTCCCCATGTGACCGATGCGATCAAAGAATTCATTCAGGCCGATATCACCGACGAAGATTTCGTTCTGTGTGAAATTGGCGGCACAGTCGGCGACATCGAAAGCCTGCCCTTTTTAGAGGCGATCCGGCAATTGGGCAATGAACTGGGGCGGGCGCGCACCATGTTCGTCCATTTGACCCTTGTGCCCTATATCCCGGCGGCAGGCGAACTCAAAACCAAACCGACGCAGCATTCGGTGAAGGAATTGCTGAGTCTCGGGATTCAGCCCGACATTCTCATGTGCCGGTGCGACCGCGAAATTCCGGCCAGCGCCAAACGCAAGATAGCGCTCTTCTGCAATCTCAGCGACGAACGGGTGATTCAGGCCCTCGATGTCGATACGATCTATGCGGTGCCGATCAAATATCACGATGAGGGCCTGGATGCCCAAGTCTGTAAATATTTCAATCTTCAGCCGAAAGATCCCAACCTGTCCCGGTGGGCCGATATCGTACGCACGGTACAGAAGCCGCAAGGTGCCGTGACGATCGCCATCGTCGGCAAGTACGTCAATCTTTTGGATAGTTACAAATCATTGGCCGAGGCCCTGACCCATGGCGGGATCGCCCACCATATTCAGGTCAACCTGAATTGGATCGACAGCGAGATTTTCGAATCGGGCGATACAGTAGAGGCCCTCGAAGGGGTGCATGGCATTCTCGTACCCGGCGGTTTCGGCGAACGGGGCAGCGAAGGCAAGGTCCATGCCGTGCGGTTTGCACGCGAACGGCGGATACCGTTCCTCGGCATTTGTTTCGGCATGCAAATGGCCGTGGTCGAGGCGGCCCGCAATCTGGCCGGTTTACCCAATGCGAGTTCGACCGAATTCGGCGATACGGACGAGCCGGTCGTGGGGTTGATGACCGAATGGATGCGCGGCAATAAATTGGAACATCGCCAAGCGAACGGGGATATGGGCGGAACCATGCGCCTTGGTGCCTATCCGGCGGAACTCATGCCCGGTTCGCGGGTTGCCGAGGTCTATGGGGCGACCCAGATCAGCGAACGCCATCGCCATCGCTACGAAGTCAACATGGCTTATAAGTCGCGGCTCGAACGGGCCGGGATTTGTTTTTCCGGCATGTCGCCCGATGGCGTTTTGCCGGAAATCATCGAAATTCCTGACCATCCCTGGTTCATCGGCGTTCAGTTTCATCCCGAACTGAAATCGAAACCGTTTGAACCGCACCCCTTATTTGCCTCTTTCATTGCGGCGGCTCTGCAACAGGCGCGCCTCGTCTGAGGCGGATTGTCATGCCGCCCGGTGCGGATCTCATCGATTTGATGAAAGGTAGTCTCGGCCATGTCGCTCATCCATCATGTCGATGTCGGCGGTTTAACCCTCGGCAATGATCGGCCCTTCGTCCTGATCGCCGGTCCGTGTCAACTGGAATCCCGTGCCCATGCGTTTGAATGTGCAAGCGCGCTTAAGGAAATGACGGCCAAGGCGGGCGTCGGCCTCATCTATAAAACATCGTTCGACAAGGCTAACCGGACCTCGGTCAATGCGCAACGGGGCATCGGTCTTGCCGAGGGGCTCCCGATCTTGGCGGCCGTGCGTGCCGATCTCGGCATTCCCGTATTGACCGACGTCCATCTACCCGAACAATGCGCCCCGGCGGCAGAAGCGGTCGATGTGTTGCAGATCCCCGCTTTTCTCTGTCGGCAAACCGATCTGCTTTTGGCGGCGGGACGCACGGGGGCGGTGGTCAAAGTCAAGAAGGGCCAGTTTTTAGCACCCTGGGATATGGCGAATGTCGCCTTGAAAGTGGCCAGTACCGGCAATAAGCGCATCATCCTGACGGAGCGCGGGGTCAGTTTCGGCTATAATACCCTGGTAAGCGATATGCGCAGCCTGCCGATCATGGCCGAAACGGGCTATCCGATCGTGTTCGATGCGACCCATTCGGTGCAGCAACCGGGTGGCAACGGCACATCGTCAGGCGGCGATCGCCGGTTTGTGCGGGTCTTGGCCCGCGCCGCCCTTGCCGTTGGGGTTGCCGGGATCTTCACGGAAACCCATCCCGACCCCGACCGCGCCCCTTCCGATGGTCCGAATATGATCGCCCTTGCCGATATGCCGGGATTGATTGCGGAAATGATGGCGTTTGACCAGGTGGCCAAGGCGCACCCATGCCGTCTTTAGGTCGATTTTTTTAGCAGAAAGGTATGATTGCCATGTCCGTCATTCTCGATATCGAAGCCCGCGAAATCTTGGACAGCCGGGGCAACCCCACGGTAGAAGTCGACGTGACGCTCGAAAGTGGGTCGGTTGGTCGCGCGGCTGTACCGTCTGGGGCCTCGACCGGGGCGCATGAAGCCGTCGAACTGCGCGACGGCGACAAAAGCCGTTATAACGGCAAGGGTGTTTTGAATGCGATCGATGCCGTAAACGGCGAGATTTTCGATGCGTTGGCCGGTCAGGACGGTGACGATCAATTGGCGATCGATCAATTGCTGATCGATCTCGATGCGACCCCGAACAAGTCGCGCCTCGGGGCCAATGCCATCCTCGGCGTCAGTCTCGCCTGCGCGCGCGCTTCGGCCGATGAATTGGGATTGCCGTTATTCCGCTATGTCGGCGGCGTCTATGCCCGAACCTTGCCGGTCCCATTGATGAACGTCATCAATGGCGGGGCCCATGCCGATAACCCGATTGATATTCAAGAATTCATGATCATGCCGGTCGCGGCCGAAACTATGGCCGATTCCATCCGCATCGGGGCCGAGGTGTTTCACGCCCTGAAGAAACAGTTGAAGGATGCTGGGCACAATACCAATGTCGGCGACGAGGGCGGCTTTGCCCCCAATCTTGCCTCGGCCGATGCGGCCCTTGGTTTTTTGACGAAGGCGATCGAAGCCGCAGGGTATCGCCCTGGTGAAGAGGTGATGTTGGCGCTTGATGTCGCGGCGACCGAATTCTTCAAGGATGGGCGCTATCACCTTGCGGGTGAAGGCAAGACGCTCGATGCGGGCGGTATGGTCGATTATTTGGCCGATCTCGTCGGGCGTTATCCGATCGTGTCGGTCGAAGATGGAATGGCCGAAGATGATTTTGCAGGTTGGGCGGCCTTGACCGCGCGGCTCGGCAAGAAAATTCAGTTGGTCGGCGACGATCTGTTCGTCACCAATCCGTCCCGTCTGCAACAGGGGATCGAACAGGGGCTTGCCAATGCCATCCTGGTCAAGGTCAACCAGATCGGCACCTTGTCCGAAACATTGGAAGCAGTCGAATGCGCGCACCGGGCCGGATACCGTGCCGTCATGTCGCATCGGTCGGGTGAGACCGAAGATTCAACGATCGCCGATCTTGCCGTCGCTACCAATTGCGGTCAGATCAAAACCGGTTCTTTGTCGCGTTCCGACCGGCTTGCCAAATACAATCAATTGATCCGCATCGAACAGATCCTGGGTGATTCCGGTCGCTATGCCGGGCGCTCTGTCTTGCGGGCATAAGTTCTTTCCAGGCATCACACCCCACGATCATCGATAAAACCTGTCCCCCTTACCAGGGGGCAGGTTTTTTTGTTCTGACAATCGATCTAATCTTGACCCGATGACCAAGACATGATTGTGTTTGTCTATGGATCTGACCCGTCACCTTAAACGCCAAGCAAAATTTCTGATTGGTCCTGCAATCGGTTTTTGTCTTTCGGGCTATTTCGCCTATCACCTGATCGAAGGGGATAGGGGGTTGCTTGCCTGGGTGCGTCTCACGCAGCAAATCCGTGAAACGAAACAGCTTGCCGCCGATATACATCAGCAGCGCCTTCAACAGGAACAACGGGTTTCCTTGTTGAAAAGCGATCATCTCGATCCCGATATGCTGGATGAACAAGCGCGCGCTGCGCTTAATCTCGTGGCACCGGGCGAAGTCGTCATTCTGAAAAATCAAGAAGGCCATTGACCCGATCCCGCCTGTGACGGGAGTCGGTTTCAATCAGGTCCTGACGGTGCCCCCGATCGTTCCTGATCAGATTTCTGGGTTTGTTTTGGTGCAATCCCATAGTTTCTTATGAAATCATATGGTTGTCGCGCGAGTCGCTTGTACCTGTCAGGGACGTTGGCGATTTCCGTTACCGGCATCGCCTTGAAAAAAATATAAATCAATTTATGAGAAACTGTTTTTTTTCCTCAAAAAATGCGCCCCGCTTGTGAAGCAAGACGGCATAAATCATGCCGGATCATTGAAATTTTCTTAGCTTTACCCGTAAAACCAAAGCCTTAACTTATTTTCAGTTAATAATGATTTTTGCATTGCAAAACAAGTCATTACACGATTGGTTCTTGGCATTTTTTAACGGTATCACTATGGTCACGAAAAGGGAGTCCCCTTTGGGTGATGCCGGATGCGGGAAGCCACCTTATTTCCTTGTGCATGATGCCGGAACGGGGTCATGACGGACGGACGCGGAGTATCCAATGGCCTTGAAGCAGCGTAAAGCCAAGCCAGAGATCGCGGAAAAACCATCGGTACAGGATCTGCTCGATTATTATCGTCAGATGTTGTTGATCCGGCGGTTTGAAGAAAAAGCCGGTCAAATGTACGGCATGGGATTGATCGGCGGGTTCTGCCATCTCTATATCGGTCAAGAAGCCGTCGTGGTCGGGATGCAGGCTGCGATCGATCAAGGCGATAGCGTGATCACCAGTTACCGCGATCACGGTCACATGTTGGTCTGCGGCATGGATGCAAAGGGCGTCATGGCCGAATTGACTGGGCGCAGCGGCGGCTATTCACGGGGCAAGGGCGGTTCCATGCATATGTTCTCGAAAGAAGAACATTTTTATGGCGGCCACGGGATCGTCGGGGCGCAGGTCCCGCTTGGGACCGGGGTTGCCTTCGCCAATAAATACCGCAAATCCGATCGGGTATGTCTGACCTATCTCGGTGATGGGGCCGTCAATCAAGGTCAAGTCTACGAAGCCTTCAATATGGCGGCCTTGTGGAAATTGCCGGTTATTTACGTGATCGAAAACAATAAATACGGCATGGGGACGTCGGTTGCGCGCGCATCGGCGTCGAAAGATCTTTATGTCCGCGGCCAAGCCTACGGCATTCCCGGCATTCAGGTCGATGGCATGGATGTCGCCGCCGTGCATAAGGCCGCGACGGAGGCCGTCGCCCGGGCCCGGGCCGGCGAGGGGCCGACCATTCTCGAAATGATGACCTATCGCTATCGCGGTCATTCCATGTCCGATCCGGCGAAATATCGCACCAAGGACGAAGTGACCAAGATGCGCACGGAACATGATCCGATCGATCTCGTGCGCAAGCGTCTTGGCGATGAAGGCTTCAACGACGAGGCAGCCTTAAAGCAGATCGACCGCGAGGTGAAGGATATCGTGACGGAGGCGGCTGATTTCGCCCAGACGAGCCCGGAACCCGATCCGGCCGAACTCTGGACCGACATTCTGGTTTCCGCCTGACCCTACGTTTGGGATCGCCCGAGGCCGATTGCGGCACCCGAGTATCCTGTTTCGTATTTTGATCAAATTCCTCGTGCAAGGGAGGCACCATCGTGCCGATCGAGATTAAAATGCCAGCCCTCTCGCCAACCATGACGGAGGGTAAAATCGCAAAATGGTTAAAACAACCCGGTGATGCGGTGAAGGCGGGCGATGTCATCGCCGAAATCGAAACCGACAAGGCCACCATGGAAGTGGAAGCGGTCGATGAAGGCACTTTGGGTCAAATTTTGATCCCGGCCGACACCGAAAATGTCGCGGTCAATACGGTGATTGCCCTGTTGATCAGTGCGGATGAGCCCGTCTCATCTCAGACATCCGTTGCCGCTATGCCTGCCGCGACATTCATT
>DAISJD010000050.1:0-18726 GCA_036821645.1 Aliidongia sp. | reverse complement strand
CTTGAATTCCGTCATTTCGGCACGTCCGACATTACGATCGGTGCCGGGGCCTCTGATCCGAACTCGTAACGCAGGGTCAGGAAGCCGCCATTGTTGCTGAGGTCATAGGTCGTCGACCGTGGGGCCGGGCCGCCAGACGTGCGCGCGGCACCGATCGTAATGTCGGACGTGCCGAAATGACGGAATTCAAGGCCGAGTTTCAGATGCGGGATGACCGGGTATTCGGCACCGACGATGAATTGATAGGCGAACGGATTATCCGTGCCGTTGACCTTATTCGCCCCAGGGACGACATCGGCACCGGAAAGACGGGTCGAAGCCATGCCAAGGCCAACGCCGACATGCGGGATGAAGGGCAGGCCAGGGGCCTCGAACTCGTAAAGCGCATTGCCGAAAACGCCGATCTGCCGGGCCCGACCATTGGTGGGAATCCCCTGGACCTTATCGAGTTCGTTTTCGCGGAAGTTTACTTCGAGTTCAAAGCGCAGGCCGTTCTTGAGGCCATAACCCGCAGAGACGAAGCCAGCACCGCCAACATCGAACGTCGTGTTGGCACCAGGGCCGGCGCCAAGGGCTTTAAAATCCTGCAAACCGTTAACGCCACCACCCAAGGTCACATAAGGACCTTCAACGGAAGCAGCAAACGCGGCCTGAGACAGGGTGAACAGCGAAACCGCTGCGGCTAAACGCAAAGAGTTTTTCATTGATTTCTTTCTCCACGCGACAGTCGATGAGAAAATAACAGCATCGAAGCAAGCGTTAAGCCATCGTTCTGAGCGATAAACGGCCCGATATCCAGTTATATTCCAGTGTGACCGTGACTTTTAGATCTTAGTGTGACGTGAAATACACGATCAGGGCGTTGACCCATCTTGGCACCGCAGGAACGCAGAATAAACCAAGCGGCCATGCATCATAGGACAATGTCACACGACGATCTTGGGACATTCTTGCACAATTGGCGGGTAATCGGTTCCGTTGTTGCTGCATGGCAGAAATTCGCAAAGCCGTATCATGATGGCGCCTAGGGTTCATCGAGGCCGACCACCGTGTGGCAATCCCGGATATCGCCGCGGGCAATCTCGATCGCAAGCGGCGGGTTATACTGCATGAGGTGGAGCGTATCGTGCGTCTGACGGACGAATTCTTTGATTAAGACACAATCATCGGCCTTGGTGACAACGACGCCGGCACCGGGTTGCGGTGGTTTGTGCGGGTTGATGTGGAGAATTTGTCCGGGGCGAAACCGGGGCAGCATGGACGTGCCGACCATGTAAATGGCATAGGCATCGCGTACGAGCCCGAGAGAGGGGGGGCGACGTATGAAATCGATCGGCCCATCTTGGAGAAACATGGTCTGTTCGTCGCCACCGCGGGCGGCACTGCGCATGGGGATGAGGTCGCCCCGGCCTTCGACATGGCCCGTCGCTGGGAGAATCGATTCCAAAGTGGGCGCCAGTGCCGGGATTCGTCTGTCATCTCGGATTTGTCTGTCGTCAAAACTGACGATTGCCTGCGGGGGCACCCCGAGCCCTTGGGCAATGCGATGAATCCAATCGATCGTCAGGCGACGGTCGCCTTTTTCCAGTTTGTTGATCTGTGGGGCGGTGGTGCCGATGCGATCCGCCAAGGATTGCATCGTGAGGCCAGCCTGTTCCCTCAAAGTACGGATATGGTTCTTCATCATGAGCCGAGTATGTCCAAAATGGCTTGTAACGGCAAGAAAATTCAGGAATTTGGGTATTATTTTTGTCCAAAAAGGAAATTTATATCCAAAAAATCCTTGCGGCTCCCGGTTAGTTCACGTAATGTTAGTGGTATTGGAACGAAAGGAGCTTATTGATGGGCGACGCGAGGCATCCGTCCCTTGGCATAAAACCAAATCGGCGTCAGAGGCGGCAAGCCCTGGCCCTGCCCGATACGGGGCCGACGCCGGAATTCAGTCGAAAAGCAGATGTGCAGATGGTTGTCGAGTCCGATCCCGATGGCATTAGGGTCGGGCATTATCGGGTTGGCGATGCCGTAATGCGGCTTTTGAAGGCGGGACTGATCGCCGATGACTGGGTCGATGCGGCCGATCGGTTTCGGCGTGATTTTCATTTGGCGCATTTTGAGCCGTTATCGGCGATCGATCTCGGTAAAATGCCAGGCAAAGGGCCGCGCGATCTGGTGCAGGATCGGGTCGAGGATGCGCGGCATCGGTTGAACCAGGTGATGGACTCTGTCGGCGGCATCAATTCGCCGTCCGGTTCGGTCCTGTGGTTTGTGGTTGGCGGCGAGGGGTCGGTACAGCAATGGGCGCTGCGTCAGGGATGGGGTGCCGGTCGGGCGCTGCGTCATGAGGTGGCGACGGGGATCTTGATTGCTTCGCTTGGGGCCCTTGCCAGCTATTATGCACGCGGACGGGGTGTAGGGCAAAAAACTGCTTGACACGTGTCGAATATTTTAGTACAAAACATGAACAATGCGTTATTAGGCCCGCCATTCCCCTGGGATGGCGGGTTTTTCTTTGTTTGGACAAAAGCAATGGGCACACGCTGGACGAAAGCAGTGCAGGCAGTTTTTCTGGAGAATCTCGCCGTCACCGGCAATGTCAGTGCTGCCGCACGGGCAGCCGGGGTATCGCGATCCCAGGTTTATGCGCAGCGCGCGAACGAGCCTGAATTTCTGTTGAAATGGGCCGAGGCCGAGGCCGAGGCCATGGATCACTTGGCCGAGGAGGCCCGTAGGCGGGCCGTGGATGGGGTTGAACAAGCCTTGGTTTATGGCGGGAAATTCATCCGCAACGACGATGGGTCCGTTGCGACTGTGCGCCATTACAGCGATCGGTTGCTGGAGTTTTTGTTGAAAACGCACTGGGCGAAGCGCGCTCCAATCGGCACGCCCGGCAGTGATGGGAGTGAGGAGCATGACGGGGGCGGAGAGGGACTTAGCGATGAAGAGCGGGCTCGCCGCGTCGCTCGGTTGCTTGAGTGCGCAAGAACGCGACGCCTTGGACCGGCTGCTGATGACTGATCTGTGGGTGCCGTTGGCGGGTCCGCAGACCGATGCGTATGACAGTCCGGCGGATATCTTGCTGTATGGCGGGGCGGCGGGGGGTGGCAAGACCGATTTATTGCTGGGTTTGGCCATGACGCGCCATCGCCGGTCGATTCTGTTTCGCCGCGAATTTGCCCAATTGCGGGCCGTGGAGGATCGGGCAGCCGAACTGATTGGGGATCGTGGGCGGTTCAGCGGGGCGCGCCGGGCCTGGCGGCTCAATGATGGGCGGCTTTTGGAATTCGGTGCCGTGCAGCGGCCCGACGATGTGCGCAAATACCAAGGACGCGCCCATGACCTGAAGGCCTTTGATGAGATAACCCATTTTACCGAAGCCCAGTTTCGGTTTCTGATCGGGTGGAACCGGGCCTCTTATCCTGGCCAACGGGTGCGTGTGGTGGCGGCGGGCAATCCGCCGACCGATGCGCAAGGGGCCTGGGTGCTGCGCTATTGGGCCCCGTGGTTGGACCCGACTTATCCAAAACCGGCACGATCCGGCGAGGTGCGGTGGTTTGCGACGGTGGATGGGGTGGAGCGCGAATGGCCCGACGGCGTGCCGTTTCAGGCGGCAGGGATGATGATTACCCCGCAATCGCGCAGTTTTGTGCGGGCCCGGATCAGCGACAACCCGTATCTGATGGCATCGGGGTATCTCGCCACCTTGCAGGCCCTGCCGGAACCGTTGCGCACGCAAATGTTGTCGGGAGAGTTTGCAAGCGGGATCGAGGACGATCCGTGGCAGGTGATTCCGACCGCCTGGGTTCTGGCGGCGCAAGCCCGGTGGGTGCCTGAGGGGCCAGCCATGCCCTATACCGCCATCGGGGTCGATGTCGCGCGGGGCGGACGGGATCGGACGGTGATCGTCGGTCGCAAAGGAACATGGTTTTCAAGCATTTTGTCCATCGCCGGGGACGAGACGCCCGATGGGCCGAGCGTTGCCGGACGCGTGATCGGGTTCATGGATGGGAGCAGGGGTGGGGCAGCGGTCCCCATTCAGGTTGATGTGATCGGCGTCGGCGCTGCCGTGTACGATGCCTTGCAAGCGGCCGGGATACGGGCCGTGCCGCTTAATGGGGCCAAACGGTCCTTGGCCCAGGATAAAAGCGGGCAATTGGGTTTTGCGAATAAACGGGCCGAATGGTATTGGCGCCTGCGCGAGGCGCTGGATCCTGATTTCGGCGATGGGTTGGCCCTGCCGCCCGATCGGGAATTGCTGAGAGATCTGGTGGCGCCCCGCTGGAAATTAACCGGGCGCGGCATTCAGATCGAGAGCAAGGAAGACATGATGAAGCGCCTTGGCCATTCGCCCGATAAGGCGGATGGGGTGGTTTATGCCCACGCCGAAGCCGGATCGCTGCTGCCGGGGTTGTTGACTTATCTGCGGCAGCAGCAGGTGGAACGAAATTAAGAACAAAAATCTTATATTGTTTGATTTTTGTTCTTGACACGTTACGAAAATGCCGGTAGCCTTTTTCTATGGTCGAAAATCTGGGTGCGGCGATGACGAGGCCTTGCAGCAGTGCGGGCGAGGCCATTCTCGGCATGATCCGGCACCCGATGATCGACCCTTATTCAAAAAATCCGGCTGGACGATGACGCGCCCCGTATGGGGGCGGCGGCCCCGGCTTTTTGTTTTCTATTAAGGATGAAAAGTGATGGCGGATCCCAAGGAGACGATGGGGGGCGGTTTGCTGTCGCGGCTGGCCACGGGGCTTGGATATGTCGTCTCGGGGCGCGTGCCGGATCACTGGTTCGGACCGGGTCCGCCCTCGGATCTCGGGGCTGTTCCCGTGCCGCAGGGGCGTCAGTTCGATTATCCGGCCGGATTTAATCTGCGCATCGCGCCAAGACAGGACGAAGCGGTCAGCTTTGCCCATTTGCGCCAATTGGCCGACCATTGGGATGTTTTGCGCCTGGTCATCGAAACGCGCAAGGATCAGATGGAAAAGCTGATCTGGCGCGTCAGGGGGCGGGCGGATTGGCCGGTGCCGGTCGCGGCAGACGATCCGCGTCTCATACGCCTCAAACGGTTTTTCGAGAACCCGGACGGGGAGCATGGTTGGCACGGTTGGTTGCGGATGGTTTTGGAAGACCTGTTCGTGATCGATGCGCCGAGCCTCTATATCCGGCGGGATTTGGGCGGGGCGGTTTCGGCGCTTGAAATCGTCGATGGGGCCACGATCAAGCGGGTGATCGATGCGAGCGGCCGTACGCCGATGCCGCCGGACCCCGCGTATCAGCAAGTGCTGCACGGGGTTCCCGCCGTCGATTACGGGCGCGATGCCTTGATCTATGCCCCGCGCAATCTGAGGCCCCATAAGATTTACGGCTATTCGCCGGTCGAACAGATCCTGGTGACGATCAATATCGCGCTGCGACGGCAGGCCAGCCAATTGGCTTATTATACCGAAGGCAATACGCCCGAAGCCCTGATCGGCGTCCCGGAAACGTGGTCGGCCGATCAGATCCGAGAGTTTCAGGAATATTGGGACGATTTATTGGCCGGCAATCAGGCGATCCGTCGGCATACGCGGTTTGTGCCCGGTGGGTTGACCTATCGGCCGATCCGAGAGCCGCCGTTGAAAGATGTGTTCGATGAATGGTTGGCGCGGCTCGTCTGTTTTGCGTTTTCAATTTCGCCGACCGCCCTTATGGGGCAGGTGAACCGGGCGACGGCTGAGACGACCCAGCAGACGGCGATGGACGAAGGGATCGGGTCCCTGCGCATCTGGTTGAAAAACTTGATGGATCGGATCATTCGCGAGGTTTTCGGTTGGTCCGATCTCGAATTTTCTTGGGTCGAGGAGAGTTCGCTCGATCCGGTACAGCAGGCGCAAATCAATGTGGATTACGTGAAGGCCGGAATCAAAACGGTGGATGAGGTGCGATGTCAATTGGGGCTTCCCCCCCTGGCGTCGCCGGCTCTGAAACCTGAGACACGCACGGTGAAAGGCGAGCAGTTATGAAGAAGGTGGATGTTTTTGCGCCGTTCCAGAAAATCGATCAGGAACAGCGCATCGTTGAAGGATATGCCTCGACCGAGGCGATGGATTCACAAGGGGAGATCGTCCTGAAGCAGGCGGTTGCCGCAGCCCTGCCGGATTTTATGAAATACGGCAATATCCGCGAGATGCATCAACCCTCGGCAGTGGGACGCGCTTATCAGGCCAGGATGGATGAGAAGGGGCTGTGGATTGCGGCGAAGATTGTCGACGATGCCGCCTGGGCCAAGGTCCGCGAAGGGGTGTATCAGGGATTTTCCATCGGCGGGGCGGTTACGGCGCGCGATGAGGATGATCCGAAGATCGTCACCGGCTGTAGCGTGCAGGAAATTAGCTTGGTCGATCGTCCGGCCAATCCGGAGGCAAAGGTCGTGATGTTCAAGGCCGAGGTTTCGGCACCGGAGTCTCGGTCGGCAGATCCGATGCAAAAAGAGGGGCGGCGCAATGCCGCCGCCGATCAGGCACGGATCCAGCGGATGCACGATATGAGCGTCGATCTCGGGGCGGCGTGCGCCGCCTGTCCGCCGATGATGCCCGATACCGCGATGACCGGCATGATGGGGATGGCGGATTTCGAGGGGGCCATGATGGCGAAAGTGAGCCAGTCTTTGGCGCAAACCGAACGCCAGATGCGCGCGCTCGAAGGGCGGTGTCGCGACCTTGCCGAGCGATTGGAGCGCCTGGAACGCATGCCCGCACCGGCGAAAGGCGTTTTGCGTCGCCTGGATAAAGGGACGGATCTGGGGCTGGTCCATGACCAGGCGGAACCGGACAATCCCCACGATATGATCAAGCAAGCCTTGCGACAGCCGAGACATTTTTAGAGGTCTATCCCATCGTCTTTAGACGTCTATCCCATCGTCGAAGGGTTCGCCCATGCGGATCTCGTGAAAACCCATGCCCGGTCGGGCTTGGGTTTTTTTATGGGGGCATCGTCTGTGCCGTGCGCGGGCGATTGGATTTTTAGACGGGCCATTGCCTTGATTCGCAAAGAGAGTTGTGGCGAGGGCCTGTGCATCAACAAGGAAAGAATGGATGTCCATGATCGATGAAAGCTTGGCTCTCACCCGTGATGCGATTGCACGTCCCATGGGGGCGGGGTCGTTGAACAAGGCCTTTAGCGAGAGTTTGAACCCGGTATCGGGCCTTACCTGGTATAATCTCGAAACGCCGGCAAAGTCGCTCTATCCGGTGATCACGCCGATGCGCAACATGATCCCCCGCGTCATGGCGATGGGGGGTACCCAGGCCAATTGGCGGGCCGTGACCGGCATCAATGTCGCCAACAGCGCGTTCGGTGTGTCGGAAGGCAATCGCGGTGCCACCCTCGTGACCAAGACCCAGGATTATACCGCGATCTTCCGCGCCTATGGGTTCGATGATCATGCAACGTTCGAGGCGACGTTGGCGGCGGAAGGGCTTGAGGATTTGAAGGCCCGCACGTTGCAGGGATTGATCCGATCCTTGATGATCCAAGAAGAGAAGATCGTGATCGGGGCCAATAATTCGATTGCCCTCGGCATCACGCCGACGCCGACCCTGACGGTGGCACCGGCTGCGGGGTCACTGGCGGCGCAGACCTGGAGCGTCATCGCCGTTGCCTTGGGGTATGAGGGGTATCTTGCCGCGACCTTGGTCGGCGGGTTGCCTCTGTCGGGCAATCGGACCTTGGCCGATGGGACCGTGGAACAGGTCAATCAAGGGACCGCCCAACAATCGGCCCCCGCCACGATCGCCACCACCGGTACGTCGGCTGCGATTACGGCTAGCCTGCCGCCCGTACTGGGGGCGTTTGGCTATGCCTGGTTCTTAGGTGCGCCGGGGCAGGAACGGTTGGCGGCGATAACGACCGTCGCTACGGTCAGCCTGACCCAGGCACCCCTTGCCAGCGCGCAGGCCGCCTTGGCTGGGTTTCAGGCGGATTACAGTCAGAACCGGTTGATTTTCGACGGATTGTTCTCGCAAATTCTGCGTCCGGGCAGCGGCTCTTATATCAATATCATGCCGAACGGTACGACCCTGACCGCCGATGGAACCGGGGGTGTGGTCGAGATCGATGCGGCCTTGCAATCGTTCTGGGACAATTATCGCCTATCGCCCGACACGATCTGGGTGTCGAGCCAGGAGCAACGCAATATCACCCGCAAAGTTTTGTCGGGGTCGGTGAATGCGGCCCAACGCTTCATTATCAATGTCGAGCAGGGCAATATCAAGGGCGGTGATCTCGTCACGGCCTATCTCAATAAATATTCGATGGAAGGAGCGCAATCCATTCCCATTCGCTTGCACCCCAATATTCCACCCGGCACGATTTTGTTCACGACGATGCAGTTACCTTATCCGTTATCGAATGTTACGAATGTCTTGCAGATGAAAATGCGGCAAGATTTCTTTGCCATCGAGTGGCCGCGCCGGTCGCGCCGGTATGAGTACGGCATTTATGCCGATGGTGTCTTGCAGAATTATTTCCCACCGGCATTCGGTATCATCAGCAATATTACCAACGGATAAAGGTGACCGGGCGGGCTTTTGCCGTCCGTGCACAAGCGTTGCGAAGCCGTCGGTTTGAAGAAACAGGCCCTGGATCATCGGTTTTCCACCGAGGGTCCAGGGTATTTTTTTGAGCCGATGAAGATATTGAGGAGCAAACGGGTGGCGCAAGGGGATCTGACCACGCTCGACGCCGTGCGGGCTTGGCTTAATCTGTCGGCGGGGGCGACGGCGGATGATGCGCTGTTGGCGCGGCTGATCACGGCGACATCGGACTTGATCGCGACCTGGCTGAACCGGCCGATCGTGATGCAGGATTATACGGAAATTCGTGATGGAACCGGCGGCATTTCACTGCGTTTCGGCATGGTGCCGGTCGTCAGCGTTACCCGCGTCGAGATCGATGGACAGCCGATTTGGCCGAGCCCCGACGGATTGAGGCGCGGCTATATGTTTTCGCCGACCCGATTTTGGTTGATCGGCGGCCGCTTGCCCCATCGCATTGGGGCCGTGCGCCTTGAGTATCGTGCAGGCTACGACACGATCCCCCCCGCCATCGAGCAGGCTTGTCTTGCCTTGGTGGCGCTGCGCTATCGCGAGCGGGACCGGGTTGGCATGAAAAGCCGGGGCCTTGCCCGCGAAAGCACCAGCTATGATCTGAAGGCTATGCCGGAGGATGTCGCGATGTTGCTGGAACAGTATCGCAAGCGGGTGCCGGTATGAGCCGGGCGGCCGGATGGGCGGCGTTGTTCGCCCATTTCGCGCGGGTGGAACGGGAGGATGATCGTACGTCTCCAGACGAGCGGATGGGGGATGGCGCAGATCCGGGTGCTGGACGGTTGTTGGCGATGGGGTTTTCCGGCAGCGAGGCCTTGCGTCAAAACCTGCAGCATCGGCGGATTGAGAGGGGGCTGACGCGACGGCCCGATCCTGCAAGACCGACGCCGTCCGAAACGCGACTGGGTCAGGTTCCAGACGGTGCAGATGAACGGGATCGACAATGTGAGGCGATTGTGGCGGCGATCCTCGATCTGTTGCCTGGGGATGCATCATGAGCGGCGTTGCGCGCGAAGTCATACATGCCGCCCTGTTCGAGCGATTGCAGGCCGTTCCGGGTCTTAAAACGACGGCGCGGCGGTTACGCCATTGGGACGAGGTTGGCGTGGCGGAGCAGCCCGCCTTGTTTCAAGTTCAACGCGGGGAAACAATCGTGCGTCGGCCGGGATTGCCGCCGCGTCGCCAGATCCTGGTGGATCTTTATCTTTATGTCCATACGGGCGGCGACATCCGCATGCCTGCGAGCACAATGCTCAATCCGCTCGTCGATGCGGTTGAAGCGGCCCTAGAACCCGATCCCGGTTGCGACACGCAAACGTTGGGCGGGCGCGTCGTTCATGCCTGGATTGCCGGGCGGATCGAGAGCGATGAAGGGGTTCTGGGCGATCAGGCGGTGGCGATCATTCCGGTTGCCATCCTGGTACCCTGCTGAACCCATTGCGTTTTTTGCGAAATTTTAACGACAGTCATGAGGTGTCATCTTGGACATGGAAAATCTGCCACAGGCGGATGCGGCAGCGTCTTGCCCGGTCTTGGAAGAGGCGAGCGACACGGGTGGTGCGGCCCGGCAGGCGCAGATCGGCGAACTGATCGATCAATGGGTCATGGAGCGGATTCACAACTCCCCCGTAGCATTGGTCACTGCCGCTTACAATCATTTGATCACGGCTTTGGATGATCTGAAGCACCGTTTGCAGAAGGGGTTTTGAGCGATGCCGCAATTTGCCTTTGGGGGGGGTGCGCTTTATGCCGTGCGCACGGATCAGTCGACGGCCGCACCCGTTCGGTTCGGGGCCTTGCAGGATGTGTCGATCGAGTTTTCGTCGGATCTGAAGGAGCTTTATGGGCAAGGACAGTTCGCCCTCGCCTTGGCGCGGGGGAAATCGAAAGTAACCGGCAAGGCGAAATTCGCCCAAATTAACGGTGCCTTGTTCAACAGCTTGTTTTTCGGCGCGGTCAATAGTCCGGGGCAGCTTGTCCTGGCCGCCAATGAGATGGCGGCTGTGCCGAGTGCCCCCCCTTATCAAACCGCGTCGGCCAATGCCGGGACGTTTCAGGCCGATCTCGGCGTTTTTTACAGCGCGAGCGGCGTTGCCCTGACCCGCGTCACCGGCACGCCGGCCAGTGCTGGACAATATGCCGTCAGTGCCGGGGGTGTTTATAGCTTTTCCCCGGCCGATGCCGGGGCGGGGCTGCTGCTCAACTATGACTATCTGGCGAGTGGCGGCAATCGTACCCTGTTGAACAATCCCGTCATGGGACAGGCACCGGTATTTCAGGCGGTGTTCAATCAGGTGTTTCAGGGCAAGCAAATGACCTTGCAGCTCAATGCCTGTGTTGCGCAAAAATTGAGCCTGCCCAGTAAATTGGATGATTGGACCATGGTGGATCTGGATTTTCATGCCCAGGTCGACGGGGCGGGCAATCTTGGTCAGATCAGCGTGTCGGAATGAGTGCGCGCGACAATGCCGATCGGGTGGGCGAGGACCCGGCCGTCACCGTGACGATCGATGGGGTTTCGGTGCCGGTGCCGATCATGCGCTTTGGGGCCTTGAAACGGGCCTGGCCCGCCTTGAGACGGCTTATGGCCCTTGAAGACGGGATCGATCAGACGGCGGCTGCGATCGAGATCGTGGCGGCCGCCCTCAACCGAGTGAGGCCGGATCTGTCGGCAGCAACGATCGAGGAGAGTCTGTCGATCGGTGAGGCTGCGGCTTTGGTATCGCGCATTCCGACACTCTTAGAGGCATCGGGGCTGGTTTCCATGGGGGAAGCCAAACCGGGGCCGTGATCGTGTGGGACGATCTCATTGCCGAACTGGTTGCCTGCGGCATTGGGGGTTGGGATGAGATCGAAGCGACGATGACGGTATCCCGGTATGATGCCTTGACCCGCTATTGGCAGCGACATCCCCCTGTCCATCGGTTGTTTGCCGCCTGGCTCGGCTATGAGGCCCCGTCGACAGCACCGGTCTCGAGCGATCTTGGTGCGTTGTTGGACTGGGTTGGGGTGGGGGGTCTGATACCGGCGAAGGGCGATATGCCGTGCGGGTGATCGGTCGTTTTTCGGGCCTCTGCCCGAACGTCTGAAGCAAATCAAGGGGGACGGCAATGGCCGATGAGCGTCTAGTCAAGATCGCGCTCAATGTGGATCTTGATGCATTAAAACAGGGGTTTGCCGATGCCGTTCCCCTGATCCGGGCTTTTAAGACAGTGTTGGATGACGAGGTGAGAGGGGCCGTTGCGCGGTTTGAGGAGAGCCTTGGCAGTCTTGCACAGAAATTGGGCGATCTTGGCGATAAAACCAAGGAAGTCGGGCGTGCGGCGCGGGATTTCGTGCCGAAGCCGCGTGCAAGCGAGCGTGATGAAACCGAGAATGATCGAGGACAGGCGGGCAAGGCCCAAGGTCGGGCCGGTTTTGACGAAGAGCGTGCAGCCGCCGAGATCAATCGGTTGCGCCGATTGCAGGCCGAAGCCGTGCGGGATGCCGATGAGCGTGTGCGTCTTGAAGCGATGGTTCTGGAACGGACCAAAGAACTCTATGGGGAAGACAGTACCGCGTATATTCAGGAATTGAAACGACGCCAGGCCCTGGAAAAACAGACGATCCAGGAAAGTCTGAAATCGGGCTTGGATGCCGTCAAGGCTCAGTCGGCTGCCAAACGTCGGCAGATCGAAGAAGAGCGCGATCAAGGAAGAATTACCAACGACGCGGCGCGCAGCCAATTGGTGGCCTTGACCAAAGAGACCTTGGCAGAGGATCAGGCGATCCTCGATGCGGCGCAAAAACGCGGCAATGGGCTTGTGCAAATCGATCAGCAAGTTGCAGCGCGCCGGGCCGATATTGAGCGACGGGCCAATCAGACCCTGGTGCTGCTTGAGCGTCAAGCGATGCAGGCGCGTCAGAAAGAGGCCGTCGCAAACTTGCAAGCCTTGAACAAGTCCTTGGCCCCATTTGAAAAAGCGTTTCAAAAAACAATCGATGGACTTTTATCGGGAACGTTGAATGCGCGGGCGATCCTGGGGTCGATACTACAGGACTATGTGCGTCAAGAAATCCAAGATGATGGTCGATTGCTGGGTAATTGGATCAAAAACCAAGTATTGCGGACCGATGCCACGGTGGCGGGCGTTGCCGCCCGGACCGAGGCGGAACAAGGGGCCGGGCAGCAGAGTCTGCTTGTGTCGGCGGCGACCGCCATCAAGGATATTGCGGTAAAAGCCTATCAAGCGGCGGCCGGTGCCTTTTCTGCGACCGCAGAAATTCCGGTAATCGGCCCGGAATTGGCCCCCGCCGCCGCCGCCACCGCCCTTGCAGCTGTGTTGGGGTTTGGTTCCTCTATCGCGTCGGCAGCGGGGGGATGGGACCGGGTGCCGAGCGACGGCATGATTGCCCAATTGCATAAAGACGAAATGGTTTTGCCGGCCGCCCTTGCCGATCCCCTGCGCGGGATGCTGGGGCGGCTTGGCATGCAATCGGCGCAAAATATGGGGCGCTGGGGGTTGGCGGATCGACCCGCCATTTCGGTGTCTTCCGATGGCGGTCGGTCTGGGATGATGGGGATGAGCCCGCTCGTCTTTGCCCCGCAAGTGACCGCCATGGATGCGCGCGGGGTGGATCGCGTCCTGCGTCAGCACGGGGATCGGTTCATGGATTTTTTCAGGAATATGCAGCGCAATGGTACTGCGAAGGGGCGGTCATGAGTGTGCCGGTGTTTCCAACCCTGCCGGGGCTTGGCTGGTCGGTGAAGAAAACGCCGGTCTGGTCGACAAGGCGCGCCGGTCACGTCTCGGGGCGCGAGGTCAGGGCCGCCAATTTTGCCAATCCGCTGTGGCGGTTTGAGCTCACCTATGAAGTCTTGCGCGCCGATAGTCTGCATAACGAATTGCAGACCTTGATGGGGTTTTATCTTACGCAACGGGGATCTTACGGCGCGTTTTTGTTTCAGGATCAGAGCGACAATCAGGTGACCGGCCAAGTGATCGGGACCGGCGATGGGATTACCACGCAGTTTCAGCTTGTCCGGTCGCTGGGCGGTTTTGTCGAGCCGGTGGGTGGCGTGACGGGGGGCGTTCAGATCCAGTTCAATGGGGCCAATCAGGCGGCGGGCTGGTCGCTCGTCGCCCCGAACATTATTCAGTTCGCCTCACCGCCCGCGCCCGGCATTCGGATTAGTGCCAGTTTTCCGTTTTATTACCTCTGTCGCTTCGATGGCGACGAGCAAGAATATGAGAATTTCATGAGCCAGTTATGGAGCCTGCAAAGCTGCAAACTGATCAGCGTGCGGTCATGAAGGCGGCGTCACCGGCACTGGTGCAGTATCTGGCGGGCAATAGCCAGTTTCTGACCGCCGATCTCTATACGCTGACCCTGATCGACGGGACCGTGGCGCGCTATTCGACCGCCGATGTTGCGATCGCGTTGAATGGTGTCGTGTTTTTGCCGTCCGGGCCCTTGTTCGAGGGGTTGCGCTACAAGCTGGAGATCGGTGTTGCGGCGGATGAGCAGACGATTGAAATCCATGCGGGGCCGGATCACCTGCTGCTGGGTCGTCCGTTTTTGGCGGCTGTGGCGCAAGGGGTCTTGGATGGCGCGCGGTTGCGGCGGGAGCGGGCGTTTTTGAGCGATTGGGCGCAGCCGCCTGTTGGCTCCGTCCTGCTGTTTTCGGGGCGCATCGGGGCGGTCGATCGGGTGGGACGGCAGTCGGCGGAGATCAAGGTCAAGTCGGATCTCGTGCTGTTGGATATCGAGATGCCGCGCAACACGTATCAGACGGGCTGCGTGCATAGTCTTTATGATGGTGGGTGTGGCCTGTCGAAGGCCGCGTTTGGTCGGGCCGGGCAAGTGGGCGGCGGTGCGACGGCGCGGTTTATTCCATGGGCCGGGTCCGAGGTCAGCACCTTCGATCAGGGCACGATCACGTTCACGGGCGGTCCTTGTGCGGGCCTGTCGCGGACGATCAAGGCGGGCGATGGCAGCGGCATGACCCTCGCCTATGCCCTGCCGCAAGCGCCAGCGGTGGGCGATCCATTCACCGCGTATTTCGGGTGCGACAAGACCATGGCGACTTGTGCCGGGCGGTTCAACAATTTGGCGCAATTTCGGGGCTTTCCGTTCATTCCGGTGCCGGAAACGGGGTATTGAGGATGCAAGATATGAATGATTTGAACCGGCATTATGCGCGGATCGCGGCGTGGAAGCGCAATGCCTATCAGGCGATGATCGCGCGGCCCGGATGCAGCGATGCGATGGCCTGGGCGTGCGCCGACTCGCTATGGCATCGGGCGTTGGATCTGGCCGATGGGTCGGTCGATCTGGCCCTCACATATCCGGCGACGGCGTCGTGATGGCGGCGGGGTTCGAGCAGGCAGAACGCCAAGCGGTGATCGATGTTGCGCGGCGGTGGCTAGGCACGCCGTATCATCATTTGGGCGATGTGCCGGGCGTCGGGGTCGATTGTTCGATGCTGTTGGTCAGGGTCTATGTCGAGACGCGGTTGATGGCCCCGTTCGACCCCAGACCCTATCCGACCGACTGGCACCTGCACCGATCGGAAGAAAAATACATCGATTGGATCAAGGGGCGGGCGGTGCCGACGGATGATCCGGGGCCGGGCGACATGGTCTTGTTCCGGTTTGGGCGGACCTTCAGCCATGGCGGGATCGTGGTCGAGTGGCCGCGCATCATTCATTCGGCGGTGTGGGAAGGCTGCGTGCTGGCGGATGCATCGAAGCATCCGCTGGCCGATCGGGCGACGTGTTTTTTCACGCTGTGGGGGGAAGCGGGGCCGCGCGACGGGTCGGATATTCGGGCGGCGTTGGGGATGAAGGTTGAGACATGAGTGGACTTTTCGGCGGCGGTGCGGGTAAACGCAATCAGACCAAGCCGCAATATACCGGGTTGCAGGTCCAGACCTCGGCGGCGGGTCTTGCCATTCCGTTGATCTATGGGACGGCCAAGATTGCGCCGAACCTGATCTGGTACGGTGATTTTCAATCGATCGGCCACAAGGAAAAGCAGGGCGGCAAGGGTGGCGGCGGACAATCCAGCACCACCTATACTTATAAGACCGCCGTCATCTTGGCGTTGGGTGAAGGGGTTGTTGCCAATGTCTTGCGGGCGTGGGCGGATAAGACCGTCACCAGTCCCGCTGCCTTGGGGTTGGGGTTGTTCAATGGGGCCGTGGGTCAGACGCCGTGGGGGTATTTGAGCGCCAAGCATCCGGATCAGGCATTGGCCTATCCCGGCACCGCGTATCTGGCGTCCGGGGCCTATGATCTGGGCGACAGTCCGAACCTGCCCAATCATAATTTCGAGGCGGTGGGGTTATTGGCTGGGACCGGCGGGGCATCCGATGCCGATCCGGCGGCGATGATCCTGGATTTCCTGACCGATCCGCAACATGGGGCCGGGTTTCCGGCGAGTGCCGTCGATCTCGTCAGTTTGATGAGCGGGCCGGGGTCGCTGCACGCGTATTGTCAGGGCTTGGATATTCGGTTTTCGGTTGCGATGACCGATCAGCGACCGGCGCGGGATGTGTTGGATGATTGGTTGAAGCTTGCCAATTGTGCCGCCGTGTGGTCTGGGGATCAGTTGAAATTCATCCCGTATGGCGATGCGCCGGTCGGATCGTACCTGCCGAACGTGACGCCAGTTTATGACCTTGGCGATGATGATTTCGTGGCCGAAGACGGTCAGGAGCCGATCGAGATCATGCGCGGCGATCCCGCCGATGCGTCGAACGTGATCAAGCTTGAGATCGTCGATCGGGCTAATGCCTATAACGTCAATATCATCGAGACCAAAGATCAGGCGGCCTTGGAACAATTCGGGCCGCGCAATGCCGCGACCATCACCGCCCATGAGATTTGCGATCCGGCGGTCGGGGCCGTGGTCAGTCAATTGATCAAGGATCGCACCTTGTATGTGCGCAACCTCTATCGGTTCAAACTGTCGTGGGAATATTGCCTGCTCGAACCCATGGATCTCGTCACGTTGAGTGATCCGGGCCTTGGCATGAATAAGGTCACGGTGCGCATCCGGTCGATTGCGGAAGGCGATGACGGGCTGTTGGAGATTGAGGCGGAAGAGTTTCCGGCGGGGATCGCGACCGCCACCGCCTATCCGAAGCAAGCGCGCCTGCCGTTCGTGCCGAACTATGCGGTGGATCCGGGGCGGGTCAATCGCCCGGTGATTATCGAGCCGCCCGCCGATTTGTTGAATGGTCCGGCGCAGATTTGGGTTGCGGTGTCCGGGGCGGACCCGAATTGGGGCGGGTGTTCGGTGTGGTTGTCGGGGGATGGCACCACCTACGAGCCGATTGGCCGGGTCGAGAATGCGGCACGCCACGGCGTGTTGAACAGTGCCTTGCCCGCGTTTGCCGGGACCGGCATCGACACGGTATCGGCCCCGGTCGTGGATATTTCGGCGAGCCAGGGCCAGCTTTATGCGACGACGGTGCAGACCAATCGCACGCTGACCTGGATCGACGGGGAATATCTGTCCTATATGGGCGCGCAATTGGTGGGCACGGGGCTTTATAAGCTGACCGGGCTTGCCCGTGGGTTGTACGGGTCGAAGGCTGGGGTGCATCAGGCCGGGGCGTTGATGGCGCGGCTTGACGATCAGATCTTCAAATATGCGCTGCCAGCGGCGACGGTCGGTCAACAGATTTGGTTGAAGTTTACCAGTTTCAATATTTATGGCGGGGCTGAACAGTCGCTGGCCGATGTGGTGGCCTATGGGCTGACGCCGGTCGGCACCGGGTATTTCATTGCGGCCCCCGGCCCCGTCACCGTGACGCCATCGCCGCGCACGCAAGCGGATGGGACGAGCCTTTTGGCGCTCGTCGTCGCGTGGCAGGCGAGTGGCGGGCCGATGCTCGGGTCTTATGAGATCCAATATCAAGTGCAGGGGGCGAGTGCGTGGTCGAGTGCGTCGGTCAATGCGGGTGTGACGCAATTTGCCATTCTGCCCGCCAGTGAAAACACGGTTTATGCGGTGCGGGTGCGGGCAGTCAGTGCGGCCCCGGTCTATAACCTGTCGGCGTGGTCCCTGGCCACCCCCACCAATTCGGGGGCCTTGAGTACGACGATCCCGGCCCCGCCGAGCAATCTTGCGGCGATGGGCGGGACGCGGGCCATTCAGCTTGGCTGGGTCGAGAGTGTGAGCCCCGACGTAAAGGGGTATCGGATTTCGTCGGCGGTCGGCAGTAATGCGCCGTTTGCGGCGGCGGCGGTGATTTGCGCGTCGGTCAAGGCGACGAGCTTCACGCATCAGCCGCTGGGGTTCGGCGAGGCGCGGAGTTATTGGGTGCAGACGATCGGGACGGCGGGTCTGTCGCCACCGGCTGGCCCCGTTTATGCCGTGACCGACAGTACCATTCCGATTTCGGCACTCGGCGCACAGGTCGTGAGCGAAAGCCTGTTGGTGCCGAGTTTGCGGGCACCGCCGGGCAAGTCGCCGAACGATCTTGCCGCGTTGATCGATGCGCAGGCGGCGGCCCTGTCGAAAGCGTTGCTGGCACAGGTCAATCAGGCAAGCGGGATGGGGCAGGCGCTGGCCGTGCAGGCGCAGAGCCTGCAATCTTATACAGACCGGGCGGTTGCCAGTGCGACGAGCGGCCTTGTCGCGTCGGTGGCCGGGGTGAATGCGTCGGTTGCGACTGAGACGGCCGCGCGGGCCAGTGCGGATAGTGCGCTGTCGAGCCAGATCACCAGTTTGACCACCAGCGTCAACAATAACGCGGCGACCGCCAATAGTGCGCTTAGTGCGCAAAGTACCAGCCTCAGTGCTGTTGCGTCGCAAGTGACGAGCCTATCGACGAGTGTGAATGGCAATACGGCGTCTATCCAGCAGCAGGCCAGCACGTTGAACGGCCTGTCGGCGCAATATACGGTCAAAATCAACGCGAACGGCACGGTGTCGGGGTTCGGGCTTGCGTCGGATCTCGTCAACGGCACACCGGTCAGCGAATTTGCAGTCGCCGCCGATCGGTTCCTGATCGTGCCGCCCGGCACAGCCAAGGGCGGGGCCGGGACGGTGGCCCCGTTTGCGGTCGTGAATGGGCAGGTGCTGATCCAGAGCGCGGTGGTTGGGACGATTTCGGCCAATCAGATCGGGGCGGGCACGATCAGCG